>JAAUOM010000005.1 GCA_012034865.1 Acaryochloris sp. CRU_2_0
CCTATCAGTCGGGCAGTGGGGAATCGTGAGGGTGAAGCCGCTACCCTCAAAAATATTGGTAATGTTTACTCTGATTTAGGAGAGAAGAAGAAAGCACTGGAGTACTATAATCAATCTCTGCCTATCTATCGTGCAGTAGGGCATCGTGCTGGGGAAGCCTCTACCTTCAGCAATATTGGTTCCCTCCTAGCTGAGCAGAAACAACCAGCCCTCGCCATTTTCTTCTACAAACAATCCGTCAATATTAGGGAATCCCTTCGTAACGACATCCGTGGTCTTCCCCAAGGAAATCCAGCAAACTTATACCCAAAGCGTTGCAAGTGCTTACCGTACCCTCGCTGACCTTCTCCTTGAACAAGACCGTGTCCTGGAAGCCCAACAAGTCCTCGATCTGCTGAAAGTTCAAGAACTTGAAGATTATCTGACGAATGTACGCGGCAATGCTCAAACTGTTAAGGGCATCGACTATTTGCAACCTGAGCAACAAATTTTGGCCAAATTCAACGAGCCACTTAAAACCGCGATTCAACTTGGAGAAGAACTCAGCCAACTGCGGAAGACCCCTGAAGCAAACCGTACTTCTGCCCAACAGCAGCGTATCGGCCAACTAGTCAAACTTGAAACCGAACTCAGAAATCAATTTAACGCTTTTATCAAAAGCCCCGAAATTCTCTCCTACATCCAACAACTCAGCTACGAAGCCCAAGAACAAAGTCTCAATCTTCCCCAACTTAATGCCTTAAGAGACAATCTGCAAAAACTCAACGCTGTCCTCCTTTACCCCCTCATCTTCGAAGACCGTCTCGAACTCATCCTTACCACCCCAGGCTCACCCCCCCTGCGTCGTACTGTCCCTGTCAAGAGAACTGAACTTAATAAAACCATCGTGGAATTTCGCCAGCTTATGAAAGCCTGCGAAACCAGACCTTGCACCGCAGAAGATACCGCTCAAGTCAAAACCGTTAGCCAACAATTGTACACCTGGCTGATTAAACCCTTGGAAGCTGACCTGAAACAAGCCAACGCCCAAACTATCATCTATGCCCCTGATGGCCAACTGCGCTACATTCCCCTCGCTGCCCTTTATGACGGTAACCAGTGGCTGGTCGAACGCCTGCGCGTGAATAACATCACTGCCGCATCCTTTACAGAATTCACCACCCAACCCACTCCCCAGCCAAAAATTTTAGCAGGTGCATTTGTCAAGGGCACCTACAACGTGCCAGCCGGAGGGCGAACCCTCACCTTTAATGGACTCACTTATGCGGGGAAAGAAGTTGAAGACCTGGTTGCCTTGCTGCCCAATAGCACCAAACTCATTGATAGTGCCTTTAGTCTGGATGCGACCACCACTCGCATGAACGAATACAACATCGTGCATCTGGCCACCCATGCTGCCTTTGTTCCCAGTGATAAAACCGCTTCGTTTATTTTATTTGGTGATGGCAAAACCGCTAGTTTGAGCGACATTGCCGCCTGGTCTTTGCAAAATATAGATCTAGTGGTGCTGAGTGCCTGTGAGACCGGACTGGGGGCAAATTCGGCAATGGTGAAGAAGTTTTAGGTCTGGGATATCAATTCCAGGCGAGTGGGGCGAGAGCGACCCTTGCCTCCTTGTGGCAGGTGGATGATGGGGGGACACAGAGGTTGATGGATGCGTTCTACCGCACCCTGAAGCAGGGAAATACATCTAAAGCCGAGGCACTACGGCAAGCACAATTGTCCTTAATCAAGGGTAAGACCCACTCAGTTTCCCCAACCGATCCACGAGCCTCCATTTCATCACGCCCGCTACCTGGTTCAAACTCCTCTGCAAATCATTCCCTAGAGCTTGCTCATCCCTATTATTGGGCACCTTTTATCTTAATTGGTAATGGATTGTAACCACCTGTCTCCACCTCAATATCGCGTCTATCTACAACCTCTCTTGATCCAACAGAATGAGTAAAAGCTAAAATTCTTGTCTAAACGCTCTCAAATAAGCTATAAAATCTGTTAGCCATTTTAGTTTTATGCCACAAAAATTGAATTCTTTAGAAGTTGTTGCCGCACAGTCGCGCGAAGTTCAGTCAATTCAAAAGAGCGAAAACGTCGCGACACAAACTAAAAGCAGACAGATCTATTCTGGGGATTTTTTCAATTCGACTCTTTATCGTCATTTAGAATCAATAACATGAAAACAAAACTCTTAGCTGCTGTTACTCTAGCAACCCTCCTGAGTTTAAGTGGCACCTTTTACGAGACCCGAACCTTCTCTCAGGAAACTACACAGAAAAAAAATACGGTTGAAACGAAAGGTCGGCTAGTCCCCAGTGGAAGTCGGAGTGTTAAGAGTCTTCAGCGATCAGTCAACAACGATCTCCAAGATAAAACGCCAGCTCCTCCGAAAAAAGGTGGTCCCCGTGGGCGACAACTTTTCTCCAGTGCGCTTCTTTTCGATAACCGAACCCCCTGGTATATCGAACTCTATGTTAACGGTATCTATAAAGGGGAAATAGGCCCCTATGGAGATACGTATATCTCTACCACAGGAGGGAGTTTTAGTCTGTATGGCATAGCCAGGTTTCGTGATGGCAGTAGCAATACTTGGGGTCCATTGCCTGTTTACTTAGGTTCTGGTAATACTTTTACTTGGAAGTTATATAAATGAAGAACTATTTTGATGTTTGCAGATAATTCTCCAATGCTTCGGTTACAAGGGCATTGAGATTGATACCTCGTTGTTGAGCTGCGATCGCAGCCCGTCTGTGGAGCTGAGTTCCAGGTCGAATATTGAAGCTTCCTTTGAAAGGGCGTTCAGGCTGGACTCCTTTTTCTGTAAAGTCTTCCAGATACTCATCCACCGCCTGCTGAAAAGATGATTTCAGGGATGGCACATCAATACCTTCATAGCTGATCAGACTCCGAATGAACTCAACTTTCTCGACCCCTTGGCTGAGATGTTTGCCGAATAGTCTCAGTAGATCGAAAACTCTTTGAAAGCTAACCCAAGATCAAAGGTTCACTTCACTGGTTCGGATTTAAGGTTGTTTGGGGAAGGAGAGTCGAGTGAATTAATGACCTTCTCGACACCATTAAGTCAATTGGAAGACAATTCGGGTTCGTCTATGGAGTGATTTCTCGACAAGTGACAACCGTGGTTGATGTGCGGCTAACGACCCGGTTGAGCGGCTGTCGATAGTCTTTGCTGCAAAACCGACCAACTTTGCCAATCCGCTCCAACCGGATTGTTATACGGCTACCGCGATGACTGACCAACTAATGTTGCTGTCTCTCGATCTAGACTCTCTAGAGCTTCTTGGATCAAATCAACCTCGCGCGATTCAAATAGAACCTCGCCACATTGATCGCAAACCCACGCTGGAATGTTCTCCCATGACACACGGTATCCATTTCGGTCAATGGAAAATGGGGCAGTTCCGCGTTGCATTTGGGCTTTACAGCATAAGCATTCCATTCTCAAAGCCTCTCTCTAAAGTCTGATGTCCATTGGTCAGGGTTAGGTAAATATGCTGTAATGATAGCTAAATATTCGTCCTTCGGCGCACAGACTACATGAACCGCTCGGTCATCGCGCCCGAATCCCAACATGAGACAACTGTGTCCTCTTACATCTTCTGGATAATCCTCAATCACCTCATCTGTTTTGACTACCGCTTCAACCTCAGTCGTCGAAATCATACGATCTGGGTGCGACATCTGCCTAATCGTATGAGGTAAAAACAACAGCCGTTTATCTGCTGTTTCTCGAACTCGCTGTAGAATTTCATCAGCCAGAACTAACCACTCACAAATTTGCTCTGTATAAACGTTATTTTACTACTACTGCAACTCTGATTTTAACCAGTTTTCTCACTACAGTTCCCATTCCCTTGCAACCATGATCAGCAGAGTTTCTCCAATAAAAAAGTAAGGTGCGAAATCACACTTTTCATTGTTGCTATCGACCATACAATATTGGTATAGCTCCTTGCCTAAACCAGGTAAGATAGCGTTGAGAACTACTGTAAGTTCACCTTGCTGTGATGGATCTTCTGAGTTTGCCAACAAATTGCTTGCAAGTCATTGCTTAAGATCATTGTGGCTAACTGCTTTGGCTTTCCGAAATATAGCTATTTTATCTCAGGAAGTTTCTCCAAGAGTTGCCCATGCCATGCTACTCTCATCGTATCAAACTGTACTCGATAGCCGTAGAGTAAACTCATACCAACCAAAGGTTCTGTATTAGATTCGTTTATATCGATCCGCCGCAGCTCTCCATCCCAAATGACTAAGCCACGATACACATCAAAAATACAAGTGCTGCCATCCCCTAGTATTCCCTCTTCACGTCTATACGCCCGTAAGTTGAGATCGGTCAGTACTGAAAAAGGCAGAGTTAGAAAACCTGTAAAACCTGTATCAATAACAGCATCAACCATTTGCCTTTGTGAACCTGCATTGCCTATAGCCAGACGAATTATTGCCTCGCAGTTTCGATCGACAATTCCTTGCATCATAGAGTTATTGCAGACGACCTACGCCAAAACGATGGACCCCTCTGTGACCAATCCGAACGCACCAGATTTGAGCATCAGGGCAACGTTCAAGCAATTGGTCTGATGCAGTAATCGTATCCTTTGCCAGTTCAAATGCCCCAGTCTCAATATCAATCGCTACAATCTTGCCATGATTGCCTTCCTCAACTTGGGAACGCACCTGAGATTCATAAATCTCATTCCCACGTCGAGCAAATTCCTCTTTGCTATAACGAAGTTGCTGAACTGCCATAGACTTTGACCTCGTTACAACGGCATGCTTACAGTTTACTTAAACGCTCACCATTCGGCTTAGGGACTATTACGGATCGCATCCACCCAAGCCACCACATCCCCATCATGGCTGGCACAGCGATGCTAATGACAACCCCTGTCCAGAATGGATATCAATCTCTATACCAGTTGTTCTTCTAGTTTTTGTTGATTCCATAGCGTTTGGTAAAGGCCAGGTTGGTGGACGAGATCTTCATGGGTGCCCCTTTGCACGATCGCACCTTGATCCATGACGAAAATTTGATCGGCGATCGCCGCCGCTGAGAGGTGATGGGAAATAAACACTACGGTTTTGCGTTGGGTTTCCTCAGAAAGATGGTTTAGAATCTCCGTGGCCGTTTGGTTATCCACACTGGATAGGGCATCATCCAAGATTAAAATCGGGGCATCGACTAATAAGGCTCTTGATAAGGCTGTGCGTTGGCGTTGGCCTCCCGATAGGGTAATCCCTCGTTCCCCCACTAGGGTCTGATAGCGCTGTGGAAAGTTGAGAACTTCATCATGAATTTGGGCTTGTTTGGCCACATATTCCACTTCTGACGCATCACTGAGGGGGTTGCCGTAGCGAATATTATTTTTGAGGCTGGTACTGAAGAGAAAACTATCTTGCGGGACATAGGCGATCGCGGCTCTGAGATCCCACAAATGCACCTGAGTGATGTCCTGCCCATCCACAAACAACTGTCCCGGTGCAATATCTAACAGGCGAGGAAGGGCATTGACGAGGGTAGACTTGCCTGAACCCACAGGCCCGACGATCGCTACCGTTTCACCGGGTTGGATCTGAAAATTCACCTGGTTGAGGGCGGGGGTTGCTGCACCAGGGTAAGTGTAGGTAAGGTTTTTGGCGGTTAGTTGACCTTGGACTTGATGTTTGTCTAGAGCCGTCGCTGTCTCTGGACTTTGAATTTGAGGTTGCGCCCCTAAAATCGCTTCGACGCGATCAATACTGACTTCCCCTCGTTGATAGGCGGTAATCGTAAACCCTAAGAGGGCTGTGGGGAAAATCAGTTGTTCTACGTACAGGAGTAAGGCGATAAAATCCCCGACACTAATGTTGCCAGTAGGAATGGCGCGGCTACCCAGGGCTAAGAGAACCAGTAAACTAATACTGGCCATCCCCCCTAAAACCGGGAACAGAATATTGCGGGTTTTAGCCAGTTTCAGATTCGCCACTAATAAGGCTTGATTGAGCTGTTGAAATTCTTGTTGCTCATTGGTCTCTTGGGCATAGATTTTAATTAAGGAGACACCACTCATATCCTCTTGCACCAGTTCACTGAGATCGGAGAGAGCTTGCTGAACGGCCAACTGCTCATTGCGAAGACGATGACTAAAGACTTGCACCAACAGCATAATCAGTGGATAGACGGCGATCGCAGTCAAACTCAGCACCGGATCAATGGCCAGCATCACGGGCAAGCGCAGGGCATAGGCAAAGAGGGTATTGGCCAGACTGAGAACCGCAAACCCTACCAATCGGCGAATATTATCCACATCACTGGTGGCACGATTAATCAAGTCGCCCGCCGTATTCACCTGGAAATAGGCAGGCTCTAAAGACAGCAGATGCTCAAATATTTTTTGCTTCAAGTCAAACTCAACCTGACGGCCCACCCCAAATAACCAGATGCGGGAAGCCATGCGGATACACCACATTAAAGAAGCCAACCCGCCAATGAACAAGATATTGCGGAGAATGGGGCCAAAACTAAAGGCCACCTCTAAATCATCAATGGCATTGCGAATGAGCAGGGGCAAGTAGGTTCCCAAACCGTTGACGATAAATAGAGCCAAAATCCCTAGCAGCACCGTCTGCCAATGGGGGCGAAGGTATTGGCCGAGTTTACGGAGTCGAGAATACTGGGGATTATTTGCAGTCTTTACCATTGCTTTAGTCTAACCTTGGCAGAGGATTTCCTTCACAACGCGAGGGCGATCGCCCTTAGGAACATTGACAGATACAAAGCATGACGCTATAAGAGAATTCATGCTTTGTTGTTCTTCATTGACGACTAGGCCATTGGGAGTTGAGCCGATGCAGATCAGGCCAATGCAGATCATAGGTAGAGGAGTTCCAGAATGAAATGTAACCGCTGGTTATCGCTTATGAGTGCCAGTCTATTGGGTTGTGCTTTAGCCCCCATCGTCGGCCAGCAGGCCATTGGTAATCAACCTTCGCAAATAGCAGTAGGAACCTCAATTTGGCGGAATGGTTCTTTCCCCGTCGAGGGTTTTCAGGGCTATACCTCTCCCTTTGGCTATCGCTCATCGCCTACCGGGGGATATTCTACTGAATTTCATACGGGTCTGGATTTTGCCGCCCCCACTGGCAGCTACATTCGCAACTGGTGGGCTGGAAGAGTTATTAGTGTCTCTGATGATACGGCCTGTGGCACTTCCGTCCGGGTGCAATCAGGGTCTTGGATTCATGTTTATTGCCACATGCAAGGCTATGCAGCCAGAGATGGCCAAGGTTCTTATATTGTCGATGGCGGGTTGCGGATTCGTGAAGGGCAAACGGTGCGAGCAGGTCAACGGATTGGTCGAGTGGGGATGACAGGCCGAACCACGGGTCCCCATCTCCATTGGACCTTAAAATATCAAGGCAAGTTGGTTGATCCCGCCGCAGTGCTACGTGCCATGCGTCGCTCCCAGGACAGCACCGTTAGTCTTAAGTAAGCAGCAGCTTGGCTAGGTTTCACTTTTCCAAGCGAACGGCATACCACTGCAGAAATTGACTCGGACCGATATCGAGTTCGCAGGTTGTGGCTAACAGATGCTTTGCCTGCTCAGGAATCGTGGGAATGGCTTTCAGATCCTCAGGCATCTGTTCGGGTTGCTGTGATAAGTCTAATAATATAGATTCAAGCTTGACGAGTAATTCCGCAGTGGTCACAAACTGTTCCGGCTGATCAGCTTCCAAAACCACGTACATATCTTCATCACTGTACATGAGGGTATTGGTCATCAGACTTACCCCGATACTGCGACTTGTTTGCGCAAGGAGCGCGATCGCCGTTTGGCTGTGTCATTCTTGGGATCTTGAGAGAGAACCTCATCATAGGTTTCTAGAGCCTGTTTCATCAGTTTCTTGCGTTCATATGCATGGGCCAGATTATTCATAGCAACGAGGTAGTTGGTTTTGCACTTGAGGGCTTCTTTATAGTTGCGAATGGCCATATCAAACTGCTCTTGGCCAAAGTAGGCATAGCCTAAGGCATTGTAGAGGGGGGCTAAGGGTTCGGCGACCGGGCTGGTTTCTATGTCCTCCTCTTCGGCATCAGCATTGGTTTCACCGTTAATTTCTGTTTCTGCCATCTTTAAGGCTTGCTTCAGTTGAGTGACTGCTTGTACATACAGTTTCTTACGGAGGTAGATACTACCGAGTTCGTAATATTCTTCTAGGGTGCCTGCTTGTTTTTTAAACTTGGCTTCTAATTGGGAAATCTTCAGCTCATTTTTGCGAGTTTTAAAGACTTGGCGAAAGACAAACCAGGCAGCAAAGCCTAATAAGACCAAAAACAGTCCCAGGTAGAGAGCCGCTAAATTATTATCCATGACACGTTGATCTCAACTGCACTGCACATACATTCTTGACATCCTCCAGCCTATCAAAGGTTGAGAATTTTCAGCCAGCTAGGACGGAGAAGCAAGTCCCCAATGCTGAATCCGGGCTTTTAACCAGCCTTGGGCTTGCCAGCGGCTGAGGCTGGCATCAATGTGTTGGTGGAGGGGAACGTAGCGTAAGCCTTTGGGCATGGCAATTGCTAAGGGGTGACGGGCTAAGGGCTGGGGCAATGGGTGAGCAGTGGGTACTTGTTGAACCCACCCGATTAGAACGGCATGATCTCCAGCAAAAGCATCAATTTCTTTCTCAGTCAGTAAGGATCTGGCTTGTTGGTATGAATCAACGCCTACGAGGATAGCCGAGGGTAAGGCATACCGGACAATGGCAATGGCTCGTGAGCCTTGGAGGACAGCAATACGTTTTTGATTGAGATCTTGAAGGCCGCGGATTTGCGGGCTAAAGGTCAGTAGCGTGGTGCTACTCATCCAATAGGAGCGACTAAAGTGAACCAGGCGTCGCCGATTATCAGTGGCAGTGAGATTTGCGATCGCAACATCCACCTCCCCCGACGTGACAAGAGCCAAGCGATCTTGGTTGAAGACGGGCTTAAAGATCACCGCTTGGGCATCTCCTAAGATGTCTAGGGCTAGACCCCTAGCGATATCAATTTCTAAGCCCTGGAGCTGCCCAGATCCATCCCGAAAGCCCAAAGGGCGGAGATTATCCTTAACAGCGACAATCAAATGGCCCCGGCGTCGAATTTCGGCTAATTCAGCGGCCTGAGCGGTGGCTGTGACGCCCACTAAGCCATAGAACCAGACAAACAGCAACCCAAGATAAAACCAACGCCTGTGGTGGGCAATCATAGGGAGATCCTTTCTCAAAACCTTGCTTCAGAGTCCTAGCTGATTCAAGAATAGTAAAAATTCTTCCCAAACAAGCCCTTGCTGGATATAGTTGGGCTGGTCTGGATCGTAGGGACCTTGCAGCCGATCAATCGAGAGAATCTTAGCATCGGCAGGTAAGATGGGGATATCCACATCAAAGGCGGTGGGTCGCATCAGGGAACTGGAGAAACCTCTATAAATGGCAATTTCATCCCGTTCACCCTCAATCTCAGCTTTGACGATCAATACTTCTTGGGGGTATTGCAGGGTATATTCCTCTAACCGATGTCCTGCACTCATCATCATGGGCTATTGATGCCTCTAGCTTGTTAATATCCCGTGGCTGAGCGCCCCTGTTTCGGTAGGCGGAACAGCAGAAAATAGACAAAGTAGAACCCATACATAATCAGGGCAAAGGTAGCGAGCAACTTAGTGCGTCCCACGCTCAATTTGGCATGGAAGAGGGCTGCGAACCCATAGGCGGGTTCCAGCCAAACCTGACAGTCATCCGTAGCAGCGGCTGCTTTGGAAACAGCACATCCCAAAGCAGGTGCAAGGGCTACTGCTGAAATTAGGCAGAACAAGGTTACCCCCCAGCGCCATGCCGTTAGCATTAGCTTGAGTTTACCGCGCCGATCATCAATTTCTTCATTGAGATCCACCCAAAACCAGAGGCTGATCGGGATCAGCAGGAACCCCAGAAAGAGGGTCATGAAACTCAGGGGATCTTGAGTCATCATCAAGTACAGCGTGATTAGGAATAAACTGGCCACTCGCCAATAAATCACTAAGAGGCGACTGATGGGTTGGGCATTTTCCACAATGGCCCACACCAGTAACCCAAAGGGCATAAATACCATAAAGACGAGCGCCAGACGGCAGTCTGTCCAGACGAGCGATCGCATCATTTCCAGGGACATAAATTTCTCAAGCAGGGGTTCAGCATCTCTACTTTACCCAGAATTGGTTGCCAAAGAGCCAGGAACCGGGATTCTTTCTGGTAAGGCTACCATCGACTCAAATATACTACAATCGTAGTACGGTTTTCATGCAGTATCGATACCTATGAGGAAGTAAACATGCCCATCATTCATTCCGTTCCCACCACCGAAATGCAGGTGACCAGTATTCGGCTTGAGCGAGAATTAAAAGACAAGCTCAAAGCCCTCTCCGGTCATCAAGGTTATCAAGCCTTGATTCGTGAAATTCTCTGGAACTATGTGCAGCAAAAATCTGGGGAATTCAGCTCTACAGTCAAATCCAGCCAAATCTCAGTTTGTTTTCCCGCCACAGCCCAAACTGAGGTTCATTGTGCCTTAACAGGGCAACTCATCCACTCTCAAGAACCCATGCAGTTGGGCCTCACAGTAGAAGGGGTCTTAATTCCCCTAAGTTTGGCCAGTTTATCTCCCTAAAAAAGGGCGACCGAGGCCGCCCTTGCTGAAAGAAAGCTGGGTTTGAGCAGACTTAGTAGTCGAAGTCTCCACCCATGCCTGCACCTGCTGGCGCATTGTCTTTAGGTTCAGGTTTGTCAGAGATGATGCACTCCGTCGTCAGTACCATCCCAGCAATAGAAGCGGCATTTTGCAGCGCCGAACGTGTGACTTTAGCTGGATCGACAATTCCAGCAGCAAACATGTCCACAAACTCGTTGACCGAGGCATCATAGCCCACGTTGAACTCTTTCTCGCGCACTCGCTCAGCGATGACGGCTCCGTTTTGGCCTGCATTTTCAGCAATTCGCTTTAGGGGAGCGGTTAAGGCTCGTTCTACAATCGTCGCCCCGATCAGTTCTTCACCGGTAAGGGTATCCGCCGCCCAAGCAGCCAGTTGGGGGCCGAGATGAGCCAAGGTAGTGCCACCGCCAGGGACAATGCCTTCTTCTACTGCCGCTTTTGTAGAGTTAATGGCATCTTCTAAGCGTAGCTTGCGATCCTTCATCTCGGTCTCCGTAGCTGCTCCTACTTTAATCACAGCTACACCACCGGCTAACTTAGCCAGCCGTTCTTGCAGTTTTTCTTTATCGTAGGAAGAATCTGTTTCGTCCATTTGCCGACGAATTTGTTCACACCGAGCTTTGACAGCCGTTTCGTTACCTTCGGCCACTAAAGTCGTGGTGTCCTTGGTAATCGTAATCCGACGGGCTTGACCCATCATTTCCAGTTTGGCGTTTTCCAGCTTCAATCCAGCATCTTCGGTGATCACCTGCCCCCCTGTTAGGACAGCGATGTCTTCTAGCATCGCTTTACGGCGATCGCCAAAACCCGGAGCCTTGACAGCTGCAACATTCAACACACCCCGTAAACGGTTAACCACTAAGGTGGCAAGGGCTTCTTTTTCAATATCTTCGGCAATGATCAACAACGGCTTACCCGCACGGGCGGCTTGCTCTAGGACAGGCACCAAATCTTGAACAAGGGTAATTTTCTTATCCGTGAGCAGCACATAAGGCTCATCAAGGATGGCCTCCATCCGCTCGGTATCTGTGGCAAAATAGGGAGAAATATAGCCTTTTTCAAAGCGCATCCCTTCGGTGACCTCTAGTTCAGTGGTCATGGATTTGCCTTCTTCGAGGGAAATGACTCCTTCTTTGCCGACTTTATCCATGGCACTAGCAATCATTTGACCGACTTCATCGTCGTTGCCAGCAGAAATGGTGCCGACTTGGGCAATGGCTTTAGAGTCTTCGACGGGGCGGGCATGTTCGGCAATTTTATCCACCAAAAAGGCAGTGGCTTTTTCAATGCCACGCTTGAGGGAAATGGCATTGGCTCCGGCGACCACATTGCGCATCCCTTCTTTGACCATGGCATGAGCAAGGACGGTGGCCGTTGTTGTGCCATCTCCAGCCGCGTCATTGGTTTTGGAGGCCGCTTGGCGAATCAGGGCTACCCCGGTATTTTCGACGTTGTCTTCTAGTTCGATTTCTTTGGCAATGGTGACCCCATCATTGACGATTTGGGGGGCACCAAATTTTTTCTCTAAAACCACGTTCCGACCTTTGGGACCTAAGGTGACAGCAACGGATTCTGTCAGAATATCCATGCCTCTTTCAAGGGCACGGCGGGCATTTTCGTTATAAATGATGCGTTTAGCCATGGAAGCTCAACCTCAGGTAAAAGCAGTAATTAGGGTATTCAGGTGAACAAAACAATCAGCCCAAGGAGATGGGCAGCGGATTCAATCGTCACAACTGGGGGTTGTCCCTAGTTGACGATCGCCAAAATATCTTTTTCAGACAGCAGCACAAACTCTTCACCGCCGAGTTTGACATCTGTGCCAGCATACTTGGAGTAAAGAACTTTGTCGCCTTCTTTGACGTCTAGGGCTTGGCGAGATCCATCATCATTGCGCTTACCAGGACCAACGGCGGTGATTTCACCCACTTGAGGCTTTTCTTGAGCCGCATCAGGTAGGTAGATACCACCAGCGGTTTGCTCTTCTGACGCACTGACTTTGACAAATACGCGATCGCCTAAAGGTTTCACTGTAGAGACGCTTAAGGAAATAGCTGGCATATCGGCTCCTCCAAACTAAATAGTGATTATTGGGATTTAGCACTCTCAACTCCCGAGTGCTAATCTATCTGAGGTCATCAGTCAAATTCAATCTTGTGACTGTACGGGTTCCCGAACTTTGGGTCGGGTGGTAGCCTGTTGACAACAATATCAAGGGTGTCGGGTTTGTTCAGGGTGACTCAATCTTGCTGTGGGAACTTCCTGGTGATCGCGCCTCACTAGTTCAACTCCATCGTGCCCATCGGTAGGCTCTAAATAGACCTTCACTTGTTCTTCGCGGCCAGTGGGTAGAACTTTGCCTATGAAGTCGGGGTGAATAGGTAACTCTCGATGTCCTCGATCAATCAGCACTAGTAACTGAATCAGCATGGGACGCCCATAGTCATGGATGGCACTTAAGGCAGCACCAATGGTTCGACCGCTATAAATGACATCATCGACGAGGAGTACAATTTTGCCAGACAGATCCGTGGGCAGCTCGGTTTTACCAGGGGTACGAACGGTAATCTGATCTAAGTCATCCCGATAAAAGGTAATATCTAAAGTGCCTACGGGGACTTGCACCTGCTCTAATAGGGCGATCTGTTCAGCCAAGGCTGTGGCTAAGGGAATTCCACGAGTGGGGATGCCGAGTAATACCAACTGATCGAGAGATCCGATGCGTTCAATCACCTCAGACGCCAGACGGGTGAGCGTCCGATGCAACTCTTGAGAGGAGAGAATCTCAACAACTTTAGCAGACATGGAGGCAACATTCTAGCAACAGCATCAATTCCAGGTTATCTGGGGAAGATTAAAGGAGACTGGGTTGATTTTATGCATTATCACCCAAGTCAACCCTGACCAAACTGGGTATTTCTAGATTAGGAGTATTCAGACTGAGTTGTTCTTTAACTGGATTAAATTGCTATGGTTCCCAGCTATGACATAGCCAACAGCTATAAAAATATTATGGAAATCTTGGTTGATGAAGAAATTGATCAACAAACTTGTTCTTGGACCTCAGAAGATGCGCAGCAGGTGAACCGAATTGAAGTGGCTGCCCATGCTCTGAATCATTTACCACCCCTGTACGCCTCTAGCCAAGAAGGGGTGATGTTGCAATATGAGCGTGCCCAACAGGACTATTATCACGAGATTAAAACGGCTGTTAATAATTCTCTATTGGCAGTGAAGCGCTTGCCTTATAAGGGTTCAACTCCTTTTGATGTTCGCTAAGTTGGGGGGTAGGGTCTATCAATGCAATTGCGATCGCGCCACTTCTATCGCCTGCTGAACCTGCTCAAACCCCGTGCCGCCAAAGCTATTCCGGGCAGCAACCACCTGCTCAGGAGCAATGGCAGTATAGATATTCTCTGTAAATTGGGGATGAAATCGCTGCCATTCTGGCAGAGTTAGATCCTTGAGTAGCTTACCCTCAGCTAAGCAAGCTTTGACGAGGGTACCGACAATATTGTAGGCATCTCGAAAGGGCACGCCTTTGGCCGCCAGATAGTCGGCCACATCCGTCGCATTCGAGAAATCCTCACCCACCGCCGCTTGCAGACGAGAGACCTGAAATTCTAGTCCCTCGCTCAACAAAATCGTCATGGCCTCCAGGCAGGCTTTGACCGTGATTACGCTATCGAAAATCGCTTCTTTATCCTCTTGTAAGTCTTTGTTATAGGCTAGGGGTAAGCCTTTCATGATCACCAATAGGCTTTGCAAATGGCCAAAGACACGGCCTGATTTCCCTCGCACCAGCTCTGGCACATCAGGATTTTTCTTTTGCGGCATAATACTGGATCCTGTGGCACAACTGTCGCTGAGCTTGACAAACCCAAATTCCTCAGAAGCCCACAGAATCACCTCTTCTGCCAGACGACTCAGATGCACCATGATCAAACTGGCCGCACACAGAAATTCAATGGCAAAGTCGCGATCGCTCACCCCATCTAAACTATTCCGATACAAATCTCGAAAACCCAGTTGCTGGGCCGTATAGTGGCGATCTATGGGAAAAGGTGTCCCCGCTAAGGCTCCTAACCCTAAGGGCGAGATATTAACCCGTTGCTGAATTTCCCCCAAGCGTTGCCAGTCACGTTCGGCCATTTCAAAGTAGGCCAGCAAGTGGTGGGCTAAGCTCACAGGCTGAGCCCGCTGCAAATGGGTATAGCCTGGAATCAAGGTCTGGATATGGTCTTCAGCCAAGCTGACCAGAGCTTGTTGAAACTGACGAATCTGGTGGCGAATCTGGTGAATCTGATCCCGGAGATAGAGGCGAATATCCGTGCCCACCTGATCATTGCGCGATCGCCCAGTATGCAGTTTTTTCCCTGTATCCCCAATCAGTTCAATCAAACGCCTTTCCACAGCAAAGTGGACATCTTCTGCTTCAATCCCAGGTTGAAATTGACCTTGACGGTATTCCTGGCGAATTCGCTCTAAACCTTCAGTAATGGCATTGGCTTCAGCAGCAGGAAGAATGCCCGTATGGGTCAACATCTGGACATGGGCTTGCGACCCTGTCAAATCATACTCAATCAGCGCGATGTCAAAATGAATACTGGCGTTAAACGCCGCAATAACCGGATTGAGTGCCGATTCAAATCGTTGACTCCAGGGTTGATCCCCTGGGTCAGCCTTGGCAGAAGAAGCAGAGGGGAAAGAAGAGGCCAAAATGTCCGATCCTGCACAATGAAAGGAAATCGCCCCCTAGTAGGAGGTAATGCTACGAAAAACATAGCCAATAATAAAACCAATAATCAAAGCCCAGACCTGTCCCGACTGAATAAAGTTGTTCCAAGCATTCTCAAAAGAAGAGCCAAGATTATCCTGAAATTGGGCGATCCATAGGCTGTGAGTACTCATAGACCAGATCAACTTATGAACCATCGGGCTGTTATTCCCAAGCACTAGAGTTGACTGGAGGAGCGCTAAGTTCATTGGCATAGGTTCCTCAAGAAAAGCATCAATTGTTAATGAAAGCATGCCCAGGGCTGAACAGAAACAGTATAAACTGAGAATCCCTGGTCAGAGGTAGAACTCAAGCTGGGGCAAGGCTAACCTTTTAAACCACTGGCTGCTTCCGAGGGCACAATATAGCGCTGCATGATTACAAAAAACAACACCACTGGGGCAACGGAAATCACAGATCCTGCGGCAATGAGCCGCCAGTTAAGACCAAAGGCACTAAACAGATTGGAGACAGCAAGGGGTAAGGTATAGTATTCCGGTTGGTCTAGGATAATCAAAGGCCACAAAAATTCTCCCCAAGCGCCAATAAAGACAAAAATAGCCAGGGTCACTAGGGCTGGACGCACCGAGGGCAGCATGATATGCCACCAAATTCCCAACTCTGAGCAACCATCAATACGAGCTGCTTCTTCCAATTCCTTGGGGACTCCTTGGAAGGCTTGCCGTAATAAAAAGATACCAAAGGCAGATGCGATCGCCGGGAAAATCACCCCTAAATAGGTATTTTTCAGTCCTAGTTCCACCGCTAGAACATAGAGTGGAATCATCACAATTTGGAACGGAATCATAATGGTGGAGATCACCACTGCAAAAATAAATTCTTTGCCCGCAAAATCCAACCTAGCCAGCGGATAAGCCGCCAGAGAACTGAACAACACATTAAGGGTGACGGTCAAAGAGGACACCAGTAAGCTATTGACAAAATACTGACCAAAAGGCTGTTGCTGCCAAACCGTCACAAAATTATTCCAAGTAGGATGATGCGGGAATAACTGCTTGCAGAAAAAAACAATATTCTCCAAGGGAGACAATGCCAACTCTTTTGAAGCCGACACTGGAAAAATGTTGTCTAACGGTCCTTTAAAGGCTGTACTCACCAACCACAACAGCGGTAACAGCATTACTAAGGCAATACCGAGCAATAGCAAATACACTGCCCCTCGATACAACCCTCTCAAAGATCGATGTTGCTGAAGCACCATTAATAGTAGGATCCTTTAACCTAATCTCCCCAATATAAAATGACTACTGAGATCATTGCTAACCAGCCCGGTCTGCGACCGATGTTTGTCGGCAGTGTTGGATGTTATCCCCAAAGCCAGACAAAAGAACTCAATGGTAAGTATTACAGACTAGCAGCAAAGTGAATCCACCGTATTCTCATCCTTATAGAAGGCGGTTTAAATCAGAGTGAGTCCACAGGATTCATTCATAATCCGTAATCTGCTTCAAATGGATATGTTTTCGTCCTAAAGAAATCTCAAACTCGTCTCCAGGATTGAGTTCCATCTGCTTTGTGTAAGTGGAACCAATCAGCAAATTTCCATTCGATTGGACACTGATGCGATAACTGGCATTCCGTCCACCACGTCCATTGCCATTCTGGTTTTTGCTATCTAATTCAACGCCTTCAGCGTCAATCAAAGCGTTCAGAAATTTCATCATGCTAATGCGCTCAGACCCATCCTCATTAATGGTGTAGTAACCGCATTCTTTTGCTTTTTCTTCACGACTTAAGTCTTCAAGTTGTTTCACCTTGTCAATTAAGGCTTGTCCACTTAAAGGCCCGTTTCCTTGTTTCTGTTTTTTAGTCATGAGGCTATAAATCCTATTCTGCAATATCACCGGATGAGACAAGAATAATATAAAGGTGATTCTTGTCATCAATAAAGAAAAATTCTACCGTAAATATTTCCATAGACCAAATACTCAGTATATTTGTGTGATTCGACAACGAGAATGATTTGATGTCCACCCATATTCAAGAAAAATATGAAAAGGGTTTCGATTTTGCAAAAAATAGCAAAAATAAATGATCTTAACCATAAATACTGAAAATTGACCATCTGATGATCCTAAGCTGCATTTCTGGCTTGGTCTTGACAATTTCCCGTTTCTAAAGAAATTAAATTCTCCCTTGAGATAGTTACTCAGGGTAATTCTCTATTTACAAATTGCGAATAACCACTGTAGTTTCTGATCTATATCAATTCCAATTGAAATGCAAGTATTTTGTTGAGTTTGATGATTTATTGCTGGTGTAACCCCAGATATTCTAGCTGTCTGTTCCCTTAGGATTCTCTAGCTGTAGATGACCCAGATCAATCCATAAACCCTGTGATTTGCCGACTAGAATCCCACTGCAAATACAGCAACTTGTCTGTTGCCAGAAATCAAGACTTCATCTCTCTGACAAAGCCGACTTAAGCAAGGGTTTCACCAGGTTGCCAAGGCCAACGGATTCATAGGTATCACAGCCACTGACCTCCTCGAAAACGCCAACGCGGAAAAATCAAACGCATGAAGCTTTGAGAGGTGATAAAAACAGCCAGCCAGACCAAGCCATAGTGAACCATAAACCAACCCAGATGCCAACCAGGTGCTATTCCTGTCCCTGGCAACTTCAGATTAGCGACTTCTACGATCAAGATGATGAACAACCCTTCCCATAATGCTGCTATCCATTGCAGAGCGGCTGGCCAATCTTGATCCCACCGCCAAGACTGAATATAAATATAAAGATAGTCCCAGCCCAGACCAAACAGCACAATATATTGCAACAACCAGAAAAAGATCGGACCTGCCGGATTACCAAATGTCCCGCCACAGAATAAGAGGGTAATCACCAGACCAACGGTTTCCGTCAGGAGCAGACGGGTTTGCCAGCGGCCAAGCAGGGTAGGTGTCATCGGTCTAACCTCGTTAAGATCCTGGTTAAGGGGTTTGATTTTGAACCCATTTCAGCCATTGCCGCAGGGAATTTAGACCATTGAGCCGCTGCAAGTTAGGAGCGCGGGCTGCCACTAACCCATCTACAGCGCACAAGGCTGCGTATTGTAAGCCCAAAAAACTATCCACGGCGGCATGGGGTCCCCCAAAGGTGATGGCTCCGGCAGCGTACAGGCGACCATAATGATTACGCATTTCTAGTAGCTCAAAGTCATTGGCCACGGCGAAACGACCTGCGGGATTCAAGGGGAGATTGTAATGCGTCACTAAGTCATTGAGTAAGGGACTGGCTTTAACTTTGCTATCGAGTCCTGTGGCATCAATGATAAAGTCGGCTTCCAGTTTGACTTCACCTCGGAGTCCTTTTTCTTGAATATAGGTGGTGGGGCGAGCCTGAGTATTAGGAACCACCTGTGTTACTTCCCCAAAGGTGATTTGATACCATCCTTGATCGACACCTTGCTGGACAAAGCGTTTCCAATCTCGGCGATCGGCAGTGGTGGTTCCCCCCCAATCTGCTAATAGGTTCGTTCTTTGTTCCGGGGTTGCCTGCTCTAGTTCTTCTCTTAGAGTGCCTCCCCAACAGGCTTTTGGCCAGTTGAAGGGTTGAAATTCAAAGTGATTTTCCACGAGTCGCTGGGCTTTGCCAAAGCGGTTGCCTTGGGGTTTGGGAGAGCGCATCAAGTGCAAAACCGAGATATTGGGTTGACGCTGGCGTGCTTCATAGAGTCGTTGCAGAATCCGGGAGGCGACAATCCCTCGTCCTCGGAGCAATACTGTACCCCCTTGGCGTTCTAGGGTTTCATAGACATGACGATGATCTTCATAGGCATTGACAACGGATTTAAAATCATGGGTTTGTTCCCGATAGGCTTTGAGATCCGGTAAAAATTGCAAGACGGGATAGCCTGTTGCTAGATGGACATGCCGAGCGACAACAAAGGCAGTTTGTTTGCGTCCCGGCGAATAGGCAATGGCATATCGACCATCCTGGGTTTGGCGAATGGCCCGCACTCGCCCAAAGCGATAGATTTGCGGCCAGCCTATTCTGATGGCTTCGCGATCGATAGAAGCAAAAACATTCCCCGATCTAGGGGTATAAGTTTGGGCAAAGGTCGGTTCAGCAAAGACCTGCCAAAGATACTGTAAGGCAGGATTCATGTTCCCTTTATTAAACTCATGCCAGGCTTCTCGTAGGGCGTATCCCGGCCATCCCCAAATATTGTCGGGACAGGAATCAGAATTGGAGCGCAATCGCTCATGGGCAGGAATTTGGGAATTCAGGCAAAGCCTTTGATAACGGGCATAGGGCCGATCTTCAATCCCCAAAGCCCGAATTTGTTGGACAGCTACCCCGCAGATCCGCAGAAAATCCACCCATATAAAACTTCCTAACCCGGCACCTACGGCTAAATAATCAATTTCTTCTACAGGCAGTTGGGTAGCATGGAGATCTTGCACCACCAGTTGATGGGCTTGAAAGGCAGGGGGTAATATGTTGATGGGAGTAGCAGCAGGTTCTTCTGGGACTGGGTTAGCAGGCTCAGGCACCTGGATAATGGATTGTTCACTGGCTTCAGCAGTGGGTAATCCTCTGCCATCCAGGGTAAACATCAGCGTGATCTCGTAGGGGCCAATCTTGAGCAGATCTCCACTACTGATATGGCAACTGGTTTGTAACACACCATTGATCCAGGTGCCGTTACTGCTATTTTGATCGGTGATACGGATATGGCCTTGTACCCATTCGATGAGGGTATGATACCGAGAAACTTGGCTACTATTGAGTACGATCCGGGCAACCCGTTGACCGTGTAACTCAACAGGCATACAGGCAAACTCACGACCTAAGGTAATTGGGCAGGTGAGGAGGGGCGTTCTTTGTTCACCAGTAACCGGGTCTTGCCAGCTCAAACGCACTTGCCCTGGAAGGGTGCTCATAATGGATTTAACTAAGGCTTACCAATAAAAACAGTGTTGGATGTAGCCATCGAATGACCACACATCGGACAGTCTTGCTTCATGGCATGGTTGCTGTAAGCAGACACATGATGGCATTGAGGGCATTGTAAACCATAGGCTAAGGTGGAAGGGGGTCCCGTTGTGGGAAAAGAGGCGGGCGGCTGAGGCGCTGGCGTAATCGTCATCGTGGTGACTTGTAGCTCGATCCGCCCTAAACGAATGCGACTGCCTTGGCGGAGGGGCAGATCGCCTTGTCGCAGGAGAGTGCCATCCACGAGGGGCGGGTTTTGGAGGCGAAGGTTACGAATAAAAAATTGTTGGGCCTGGGGTTGGAAAAAAATTTCCACATGCAATCCAGACACTGAGCGTTCTTGAAATAGGATGTCGCATAAGGCGGGATCTCGACCCAGCCGAATTCTACCGGGCTGTTTGCCCGGTTGTTGATCACGCAGGATTTGGGTTTTAGTTTGGCCGAATTCTGACCATTGGAGTGTCAATTCACTCATGGACTATTCTTGTCAGCAGGTTAATCCTTGATAGGACGAGGGAAATCTTTCTTACTAACTAATAGGCTGGATCTGCTTAGGAAAGGGATAAGGTACCCATTGTTTTAAGGTCTACGAAATGCCCTAGTTCCTACTCTGACCTCAGTCCGCTTTGGTTGCTGTGATGATTGTCATTGCGATCGCACTCTCAACAGGCTATAGATGACTGTATAAGGGGAATTCATTAAGATTGCAGCAATCTCCTAATGCTGCTAAGAAATAAGACAGACCCAAGAGATTGTATCCTGACAATCCCCGCTACCCTTGAACATTAGCAGCAGGCCATCGCCAGACCTATGGAGAATTATCAGCCTAAGGGTTTACTCCGGCTCCTTTCGGCTCAGCCCAGTGCTGATGCTTCGCAATCGTGCTATTCATTATCGGTAACAGCGGAAACCGCTCTGGGGCGAACGGCGGATTGCCAGGTGATTATTGACTCCAATCTCTACGGAGGGGTATCGCGTCGCCATGCTGTGATTAGACCCTTGAGCGGTGCCCTTACCCCGCAAGGAACCCCCCTATGGCAGATTTGTGACCTCAATAGTGCCAATGGAACCTATGTCAATGGCCAGCGTATCCAAGGATGCCAAACCTTGAATGTGGGCGATCGGATCATGCTCAGTCACAATGGCCCCCAATTTTTATTTGAGCATCGAGCGACACACTTAGCGGATCCCTTCGTAGCGCCTTCTGCCCCTCCTGCAGCTTCATCCTCTCCGCCTTTCTATCCACCTCAACCCCCACCTGTGGTCGGTTCGGATCAACTTACCGTCAGCCAATTATTTCCCATTGTTTCCGCCCGTCAAGATCTTTGGCGTAAAGGGTATTTAGTACCTGGGGTTCTCACGGTCATCCTAGTGGTGCTGTTATTTATTTTTGCGAATAGTCCCGGCGTCTTCAATCTCTTGTTGGCGTTGTATTTAGGGGGAGGGGGTTTTTATTTCATTTACCGTTTATGTGGCAAGAAGAAACCGTGGTGGGTCTTGTTTCTCAGCACACTCTTTACCATGGTCATCTTGGTCACCCCCATCCTTAGCCTTTTCATTCTCATTTTTCGGGGAATTTTACCCGGCAATGTGGAAGAAGCCTCCTCCAGTTTTATTCCCCAACTGATCAGCCATTTCTTTGGGGCAGGTTTGATGGAGGAATTGCTCAAAGCCCTACCCATCTTTGGATTTTTCTATTTAGGATCGCAACTGCGTCCGCCGAGTCGACAAAAGGTGGGGGTCTGGGAACCCTTAGATGGCATTTTAATTGGAGCTGCTTCGGCTTTGGGGTTTACCTTAGTAGAAACGCTGGGGCAGTATGTCCCTGGCGTTGCCCAAGAGGTAGCCCGCTCGTCTTCAAATGAATTTGCGGGTGCTTTAGCAGCCGTGCAGTTACTCATCCCCAGGGTTTTAGGTTCTGTAACAGGTCATATGGCCTACAGCGGTATTTTTGGTTATTTTATTGGTTTGAGTATTCTCAAGCCCTCCAAACGCTGGCAAATTTTGGGGATTGGCTACCTCACCTCAGCAGGGATTCATGCATTTTGGAATGCTTCAGGAAGTTTAGCTCAGCAATTTGGTAACTTAGCTGCCGTATTGGCATTAATGATCGTTGGCGTATCGGCCTATACCTTTTTAGCGGCTGCCATTCTCAAGGCTCGGCAATTATCCCCGACGCGCGCCCAAAATTTTGCGACGCGGATTGCGCCACCCAGTTAGAGATGAATGGCCGTTCGCCCCTACAGTGGTATTTTGCAGAAATCACACCAGCCCAATTTCCTGCAACCGTTCTTGCAAATACTGATGAGCTGTTTTGCCCGCAGCCAGAACCACCTCTGGCCGTGGATGCAAAAAGAAAGGCATTGAGAGTCTGGATTGTTGCCCAGCAGCTCTTGGGGGATTGATGACACGATGGGTGGTGGAGCGGTAATGGCCTTGGCTAGCGAGTTGAAGCATGTCCCCCACATTGATGACCATATCAGTGCGATCGCAACTCACAGGTCGCCACTGTCCCTCTCGATCCAGCAATTCTAACCCCACTGCCGTCGCCGCTGGCAGCAAGGTAATCAAATTGATATCTTCATGGGCAGCAGCCCGCACTGCCCCTAGTGGAAACACAGAAGGGAGGGGAGGATAATGCAGCAAACGCAACAAGGTTTCTTGACTGTTGGCAATCATGGTGCTGAGGGGCTGGGTAAAGGTAGCGCGGATGTCTGGTGGAGCCTGTTGCTCGACCCAATCCAGTAGCTCCGTGGCCAATTCCTGAAGCTGGGCAAACAATTGCCAGGTGGCCTCACTCATGCCTTCAGGCAGGGGATGGCCAACATAGACATGAAAAAACTCTTTGAGATCCGGGGTTGTATGCCCCTTGGCTTCTTCGGTCTGCAACGGGAAATACCCGGATTGAACCTTGGGGTCAAAAGTATACTGGGCTTTTTCTTCACTTTGGAAAAAGCTCTGCCATTCTGCGTAGGTGCGCTGAACCCATTCCCTAGAGATAGGGCTGTGGCTGAGAATCGCAAACCCCACGTCTTGCAGAGACTGAGCAAAGGCTTGAGGGGCGTGAGAAGCTCGATAATCAATGGTGGGCAAAGGCTGAATCATCAGAGTAGGCCAGAGGCGGCGAGGAGGGCGGTTCCATAAGCGGCTTGTTGGTGTTGGGCAACCTGGAAAGGTACTTGCATGTGGCGCTGACGAATGGCTTGCCAAACTGCGTTTTGGGCACCTCCTCCGGCAGTATAAATGGTCGTTAAGGGGGTGGCACCGTGAGCTTGCAATAAATCATACCCCTGAGCCTCAATACGAGCCAAGCTTTCTAAGAGTCCATGCAGAAAGTTAACGGGATTCTGCGGGCGGGGAGTGAGCTGAGGTTGCAAATGGGGATCATTAAACGGAAAGCGTTCTCCCGGTTTCAAGAGTGGATAGTAGGTATAGGGACTGGGTTGATTGGGGTCAATTTTTTGACTGAGCTGTACCAGTTCTGCGGTCGAAAAAAAGTGCTGAAGCACCGCACCACCTGTATTCGAGGCACCACCGACAAGCCAATTATTTCCCAGGCGATGGCTATAGATGCCATATTCGGCTTGATCTACCCGTGTCTGACTCAAGAGTTTGAGAACTAAGGTAGAACCAAGGGAAGTGACGGCCATCCCTGGCTGGTTGGCTCCACTAGCGATAAACGCGGCAATACTATCCGTAGTACCTGCACAGATTTGACAAGCGGCAGATAGGCCAAAACGGGTGGCTAGGTGAGGCTGGATAGGACCAATGGGTGAACCGGGTCTCACCACTTGGGGTAAAAGGGGCAACAGGGGCTGGAAGATGGGTTGTTGCAGCCAAGAAGGATAGGCTGCGATCGCCGGATCATAGCCCAGTTTCAAACTATTATGGTCATCGCTGATCCCCAAACGACCTTGTAACCGAGCAGCCAGCCAATCCGCCTGATGCATCAGATAACGCACAGCACTCATATCAACACTCCGACTCAGGCTCAACAATTTGGCTAAACTAGAGCTGGCACTGAGCACGGGATGACCCGCAGGAGCCACAGCGGCTAGCCATTCCAGACTGGCTGGGTCGCAGGTGTCGTTATACATCTGCGGTGGATAAAGGGGGGTGCCACGGCGATCGCACAGCAAAAAGGTAGAGGAAGTACCATTAATAGCAATGGCTTTAAGGTGTGACCGGATCCCTTGAGGGATCTCACTCAGAAGTTGCCAGAGGGCGCTTTCCCAAGTACTAGCCCGCGCTGCTGGTTCCATAGTAGGAAACAAACCGCTCCCTGCCGTCACCACCTGAGCCTGGGAGTCAATAACAATGGCACGAGCACCGGAGGTGCCAAAGTCTATCCCTAAGGAATATCCCACCTTCCGACCTTCTGGAGTCCCTTTATACCCATCTACAAAACCTATTTTTAGGATGTTTTGAGGGTTGCTAACCCTTCAAAACAGTCTTGACAGACCACTAGAGGCCGATGTTTGGATTAAGACTCAGAAGATGACCGACGTTTGATGGGCTTTTCAACCTTGCGGGGTTTAGACGCAGGGGTATTGCCATATCTGCCTCTTTCAGAGGAGTTGGGTTGACCATTCGGTGATTTGTGGAGGGACTTGCGCTTAGGTGGAACAAGGGCAATGCGTTGGCCATTGACCACTGCTAATCCTTCGCCTTGCCGCTGGACGTGCAAATCCCAAAAATAACCCAAGGTTTTATCGGTTAAATTACCGGACAGCTTTAGCTTAAAAGCCTTGGAGCGATCCGAACTTTTGCGGGGAGATTGCTGAATTTTAACCAGAAGATAATTTCTCTCCGCTGATTGGAAAACAATTTCGCCTCGCACTGAGAAATAACCATCTTGTAGGGGGGCTAGCAGTTGGCTGGATCCTTCGGAGAGTTCAGTCTCTTCTATCGCGGCTGTTATCGAACCAAAGCCTTCTGCCGACCACACGCCGACAACTTGCAAGTGCAGGGTTTCCTCTTTCTCCCGTGTGCGTGGGTAAACTACCCATAGGTAAGTCTGTTCTAAATCTAAGTATTTTTTAACCAGACTCATCACCTGACCCAAGAGGACAGCATCTACAGCCGTTTGATCTTCTGTGATCAAGATTCCCCGGTTAAATTGTTCTTCAGAGGGTTGGTACTTGCCCTTCACTAGGCCAATGGCCCGATATTGCATGGGTTCACTTGGGGGCGGAATCGGCTGTTGTCCCAAGGCACTTGCAGGTTGGGTCTCCGCCGCCGTAGTGGTTGCCGATGCATAAGCTGGGTTGGCAACTTCGACCGTTGACGGGGGATCTGGGGGAGGAGAGGGGGGGGCAACGGGGCGACGCGGTGGGCCTTTCAACTGAAGGTTGGAATGAGCATTCAACGGATGTCCCTCCGGCCTTTGGGTATTAGAAGGCGGCTGAGTGTCCGCTCCAGTTTGGGGGTCAAGGTCAACTGGTTGCTTCTGTGGGGGACGAGCTGAATTGGGTGACTGGTCGCTAGAAGAACTCATAGACTTTGGGAAGATAATCGAGCAACAGGCAAGTGAAATCTGATTGTATTTTTCTACCATCCTAACCGGGCAGCCGATCAAATCCTAATCTCTGGTGACTGGAAAATGATGTACCCCGGGGAACACTATAGTGAATCAAGGGAATGATTTCATAGGATTTAGTTGATACAGGCTATCTCTCCAGATTTTTGACTGAACATCAAATTCTCTTTGTAGTCGATGGGGCAATCCACAATGCTAGGAACATCTTGGGCAAGGGCCGTCTTTAAGGTAGGGATGAAATCTGCACTAGAATCAATGCGATAGCCCTTGAGTCCCATACTTTCTGCCAATCGCACAAAATCAGGGTTACCAAACTTAACAAAGGCGGTGTCTCCATAATATTGCTGTTGTTTCCACTCGATCAAACCATAGCCGCCATCATTAAAAATGATCGTTGTGAACGCTACTCCCAGTCGCAAGGCGGTCTCTAGCTCCTGCATATTGATCATGAATCCGCCATCCCCAGTGACAGCAAGCACATGGCGATCGGGGTAAATCAGTTTGGCGGCTAAGGCTCCTGGAATAGCAATGCCCATCGCTGCAAATCCATTGGAAATGAGACAAGTATTGGGGCGATCGCAATGGTAATGACGGGCTATCCACATTTTGTGGGCCCCCACATCGGAGATGATGATGTCTTCTGACTCTAAAATGTGGCGAAGGTCATAAATTAATTTTTGAGGGCGCAAGGGAAAGTGATCATCTTGGGCATATTGTTCATAATCTGCGCGGATTTGAGGGCGTAAGGAGACCCCGTAAGGATCGGGTTTGCCGCTGCGATCGGCGCGGCGGAGAAGTTCATTCAAAGAATCCGATAGATCCCCCACCACTTCCGTCATTGGAATGTAGCTACTATCAATTTCAGCCGGCTCCGCCCCCACATGCACAATCGGAATCGTCCCTTCTGGATTCCATTTCTTGGGCGAGAATTCAATTAAGTCATACCCCACAGCAATCACTAAATCCGTCCGATCAAACCCACAACTGATATAGTCTCGTTGTTGCAAGCCCACCGTCCACAATGCCAAGGGATGGGTGTAGCGAATCACGCCTTTGCCCATAAACGTATTGGCCACCGGAATATTCAATTCTGTAGCAAATTGGGTTAAGGCTTCACTGGCCTTGGCGCGAATGGCTCCATTCCCCACTAAAATTAAGGGATTGATTGCTTGGGAGATGGCTTCTGCCGCTTGTTCCAGGTTATAAGGAGAGGCAAAGCTGCGCTTGAGATTATCTTGCTTGAGGGGGTGGCCTGTGGCCGACATCGCCGCGATATTTTCGGGTAAATCAATATGAACGGCCCCTGGTTTTTCCGTTTGGGCTAGCTTAAAAGCCCGCCGGACAATTTCAGGGGTATTACTGGGTCTCACAATTTGGGCGTTCCATTTGGTGACGGGATTAAACATGGCTACCAAATCTAAGTATTGATGGGATTCAATGTGCATGCGATCCGTGCCCACTTGACCTGTAATGGCCACTAAGGGCGCACCATCGAGATTGGCATCAGCCACTCCCGTCATCAGGTTAGTGGCTCCTGGTCCCAGGGTAGAGAGGCAGACGCCTGCTCTGCCCGTGAGCCGACCATAGACATCGGCCATAAATGCAGCCCCTTGTTCATGGCGGGTGGTAATGAATTGAATCGACGAGTGACGCAGGGCTTGTAGGACTTGGAGATTTTCTTCTCCCGGCAACCCAAAAATGTACTCAACGCCTTCATTCTCTAAACACTGGATCAATAATTCTGCTGTATTCATGAAAAATGGCTCACTTCACCCATATGGTTTTGATGTTAACGAATTCATGAATGCCTTGGATTCCCAATTCCCGTCCGTACCCAGATCGTTTAATGCCACCAAAGGGCAGACGGGGATCGGATTTAACCATGCCGTTAATAAAGACTGAACCCGCCTCTAGGGTGGTGATCAGTTCGTGCTGTTCTTGGGGATCGTTGGTCCAGGCACTGGCTCCTAAGCCAAAGGGACTATCATTGGCAAGCTGAATGGCTGCTGCCAAATCGGGGACTCGAAACACCAAGGCCACCGGACCAAAACATTCTTGATGATAAATGGGATTATCAGCCGTTATTTGGGTGAGGATAGTGGGTTGGTAAAAATTCCCTGGCAAGCCCGACCAGCACTGGCCACCGATTAACACTTGTGCCCCATGCTCACGAGCGGTTTGGACTTGCTGCTCTAGGTCTTCTAGAATGGCGGGGGTAGCGAGGGGACCAATGTGAGTTTGCTCATCCATTGGATCGCCGATGATGATCTCGGCAAAGGTCGCCACGAATTTTTCCAGGAATTGGTCTGCGATCGCATCCACCACAATAAACCGTTTGGCTGCAATACAAGATTGCCCCGTATTCAGCATCCGCGCTTGGACTGCTGTGGCAACGGCGGCCTCTAAATCTGCACTTTCTAAAATCAAGAAGGGATCACTGCCCCCTAACTCCAATACCGTTTTCTTGAGTTGACTGCCAGCAATAGAGGCCAGACTGACCCCAGCAGGCTCACTCCCGGTTAACGTCGCTGCTTTGACCCGTGGATCTTTCAAGACAAATTCCACCTGCCCAGCAGAGATCAGTAAGGTTTGGAACACTCCTGGCGGGAACCCTGCTTCCAAGAGAATATCTGCGATCGCCAACGCACACTGGGGCACATTCGAAGCATGCTTGAGCACACCCACATTGCCTGCCATTAAAGCAGGAGCTGCGAATCGGAACACCTGCCAGAACGGAAAATTCCAAGGCATCACCGCCAAAATAATCCCCAAAGGTTGGTAACAGACCCAAGACTGACTGGCATCGGTTTGTATCGATTGATTCGCCAGAAAAACTGCCCCCTGCTCAGCATAGTAACGACAAACCCAAGCGCATTTTTTAACCTCTGCCATGGCCTCTTTTAAGGGTTTGCCCATTTCCAGAGTCATGAGCTTGGCATACTGGCGACAACGCGCTGGCTGTTCTAAAATATCAGCGGCTCGCATTAACCATTGGCTGCGATCAAACAAGGTTGTTTGGCAATAGGTGCGAAAGGCTTTCTCTGCGGCATCCAGTTTGGTCTGGACTGCCTCAGGAGACAGGGCTGCATAGGTTTGCAAGGTTTCTAGGGTTGTCGGATTTACTGTTGCAATACCCATGGTTCGACCTCAAAATACATATTTAATCAATGGATCAAAGCTGGTATAGTGCCAATCATCGCAAAAAATGACGTTCTTGAGTAAGAAATCAGCTCGAAAGAAAGGATTATAAAGATCCATCGTCTTTGCCTAGAATCTGCTCCCAGGCCATCTATTCCAAATACTAGGTTGATGGGTAAAGGTTCTGGCAAAATGAAAGGCAGAGATGCCCGAAAAGCTGTGAGGCAAAGTCTGTAGACTGCTCCTTCAGCAATCCCTGAGTTGACCTTTAAAATCAGTTGAGAAGACTATGGCTGAAACATCTTCTTTTGATATTGTGAGCGATTTTGAGTGGCAAGAATTAGTCAATGCGATTGATCAAGCCCTTCGAGAAATTAAGGCTCGCTATGATCTCAAAGATACAAAAACAGAAATTAAACTAGACCCAACTGAAATTACCATCAGCACAGACAGTGAATTTACCCTAGACTCTGTGCATGATGTTTTGCAAACGAAAGCCGTTAAACGGCAGCTTTCGCTGAAAATTTTCGACTATGGCACGATTGAGTCGGCGAGTGGCAATCGGGTCCGCCAGGTGATTAAGCTGCAAAAAGGCATTGAAGCTGACCTTGCCAAAAAAATTTCCAAGCTGATTCGCACCGAATTTAAAAAGGTACAAGCCAGTATTCAAGGCGATGTCGTGCGGGTATCCTCCAAATCCAAAGATGATTTGCAGCAGGTGATGCAATACCTCAAGCAAGAAGATTGGCCCGTTGCTCTCCAGTTTACAAATTACCGCTAATCTTAAGAGTGGGTGATTTCAATTTTGACCCTATCGATATGGAGGTATTATGCTGCGCAGGACTTCAGTTGCAACCATTGGCTTAGCTATTGGGAGTATCCTTTCAGTGTTGGGCATGGCGGGCTACATCAGAAGCGAAACCACTTTGAATGTCGTCACTTTTTTTATTGGTGTTCCTGTGTTGGTCGGTGCTTTGGCCTTAAAAGCTGCGGAACTTGAGCCGGTTCCTCTCAAATCAGAACCCTCCGCCGAGATTCTGGCCTTACGAGAATCTCAAGCAACCCCTACCCAAAATCAAGTCCGTGAGGATGTCACCCGTTATCGCTATGGTCAAACGGTTCATCTGGATATTGCCCTAGAACGACTAGGGCTAAAACCCAGTTTTGTAGACGAATGTCCTATTCTGGTGGGATTGCGGGAAACAACCACTGACGGTGCCTATACCTTGGTGTTGGAGTTTGAAACTTCCCATGTTCCCTTTGAAGACTGGAAAAGAAAGAAGATCGATTTGCAGCCTTTTTTGGGCCAGGGATTGCTGCCCTAGTAGAGCAGCCCGATAAAGATCGGGTGGATATTTCCTTGATTGCTAAACCCTGAGGAAACCCACCGTGCCCTATAGGAAACCCTTCCACGCTGACAAGCATGCAAGACAGCTTACCTGCTATTTCCATTAAGCCATACCTTCATAGCATCCTAGAGGTACCACCATTCTAGAAGGTTCAATCTCTTGGTCTTATTCATGAGTGTTATTGCTCAGATTGCTGGAGGTTAAGATTGAATGATGCCCACAAATAAAATGCTTTTGCTTCGTAAGGCAGGGCGTTGGCATCCATTAAAGCAAAGGGAATCAAAGTATGTTGGCTCGGGTGTGGAGTGCGTCTTTAATGGGAATTGAAGCTGTCAAAGTGGGAGTTGAAGTGGATGTATCAGGTGGATTGCCTGGGATAGTGATTGTGGGTTTACCCGACGCGGCGGTTCAAGAATCTAAAGAGCGGGTAAAAGCAGCTTTACGCAACTCTGGCTTAGCGTTTCCCATGCGCCGGATTGTGATTAACCTGACGCCAGCGGATCTACGGAAGGAGGGGCCAAGTTTTGATTTGCCCATTAGTATTGGGATTCTAGCAGCTTCTGATCAGATTAATCTCCAACTGCTTGGGGATTTTCTGTTTTTAGGGGAAGTGTCACTGGATGGTGGTCTGCGACCCGTAACTGGGGTATTACCCATTGCCGCCGCTGCTAAACGTATGGGGTTTATGGGATTAGTGGTGTGCCAAACGAATGCCAGTGAAGCGGCTGTGCTAGAAGGATTATCCGTATACGGATTTGAGCATTTATCCCAAGTGAGTCAATTTTTGAATGACCCAACCTCCGTCAAACCCATAGAGGCAGAAGGAGCTAGCCTTAACCCTGAACCGCAACGCTACCTTGACTTAAAAGATGTCAAGGGTCAAGCTCATGCCCGACGCGCTTTAGAAATTGCAGCGGCTGGGGGACACAATTTGATTTTTGTGGGGCCACCGGGTAGTGGGAAAACCATGCTGGCTCGGCGCTTACCTGGAATCCTACCCCCATTGGAATTTAGCGAAGCTCTAGAGGTGACCAAAATTCATTCAGTGGCAGGATTGTTAAAGGATCAAGGCCGCTTATTGCGGCAACGTCCGTTTCGATCTCCCCATCACTCGGCCTCTGGGCCAGCCTTGGTTGGAGGTGGTAGCTTTCCCAAACCGGGAGAAATTTCCTTGGCTCATCGTGGGGTGTTGTTTCTAGACGAGTTGACTGAGTTTAAGAGAGATGTGTTGGAGTTTTTGCGTCAGCCCCTAGAAGATGGATTTGTGAGCATCTCTAGGGCGCGGCAGTCGGTAACCTTTCCGGCTCAATTTATGTTGGTGGCCAGTACCAATCCTTGCCCTTGTGGGTATTATGCAGATCCCATCCAAGCTTGTACTTGTTCGCCACGGCAACGAGAAGCCTATTGGGCTAAACTATCCGGCCCCCTGATGGATCGGATTGATTTGCAAGTGGCCGTCAACCGCCTGAAGCCGGAAGAAATCACCCAACAAGGACAAGGGGAAGCCTCAACTCCCATCCGATCGCGAGTGCAAGCGGCTCGTGATCTGGCCAATGCTCGATTTCAAGCGGAAGGGAATTTGCATTGCAATGCCCAAATGAATAGCCAGCAACTGCGGCGTTGGTGTCAGCTCGATGATGCAACTCGCCAGTTACTAGAAACGGCTATTACTCGCTTAGGTTTATCAGCAAGGGCGACGGATCGCATTCTCAAAGTGGCGCGGACTATTGCTGATTTGGCCAATTCTCCGAAGGTAGAGGCACCCCACGTAGCGGAAGCAATTCAATATCGGACGATTGATCGACTGCAATAAACGGTTTACAGGACGGGTACGATCGCAATTGGATTCGTTCAAAAATAGAGTGCTTGGAGTGTTCTCTTGCCCTTATTTCAGTGCCATCTGGATTGAGGGGCTAGTGCAATGGATAGCGATATCCGTTAGCGATCGCGATCATGCCCTTCGTCAAAATCAAGAAGAGGTCCCGTTGGCACAATTTGATTGGGATTAATCTCAGGCATACTCCTGTAATAGCCCTGCTTGATATGGTCTAGATTACAAGTCACTTTGAATTCAGGGCGCTGATAGAGATCCTTGAGATAATTCCAGAGATGGGGATAGTCAAGAATTCGCCGTAAATTGCACTTAAAGTGGCTGTAATAGACTGAATCAAAGCGATACAGGGTTGTAAACATACAAATGTCAGCTTCAGTCAAGCGATCGCCACATAAATAACGCTGCTGGCTCAGAGTATTTTCCCATCGATCCAAGTGCTCAAAGAGTTCCGTTACTGCTTCTTCGTAGGCGGTTTGTGAAGTCGCAAAACCTGCGTCATATACTCCAGCATTAATGGGCAAATAGATGGCATCGAGAGTTTCATCAATCTTTTGCTGGAGATCGTGAGGATATAAATCTATTTTCTGCGTTGCCAATTCTGCAAACGCCACGTCAAACATCCGCATAATCTCGCGCGATTCATTGTTGACGATGGTTTGAGTTTGCTGATCCCACAATACTGGCACCGTAACTCGCCCGGTGTATTTGGGATTGGCCTTCAGATAGATCTCCTGTAAGGATTGAGCGTGATTTACTGAATCAGGAATGGCTCCCGGTGCTTCCGAAAACATCCAGCCCTGGTCACTCATAATCGGATCGACGATAGAGATTGAGATAACATTATTCAGTCCTTTGAGTTCTCGCATAATCAAGGTGCGATGTGCCCACGGACACCCCAAAGCAATGTAGAGGTGATAGCGCCTTGCTTCTGCTTTAAACCCACTCGATCCATCAGTGGTGATGCGATCGCGAAAGGTTGTTGGCTTCCTCTGGAATTTACCACTTTGATCTTGATCCTGCCGATGGGTTGTCCATTGACCTTCGATCATCATACCCGGTGCCATAATGCCCTCCTAATCGTAGGTGTAATTATGTAGACTTCCCTCATTTTCCCTAAGCCTCTCATCATGAAGAGATGAGAGGCGAAGTATTTTTCCGCATTCTAACAATCCATCCTTTATGGAGGACACCCCAAAGAGTCACGGGTATCAACCCCCGTCACCGGATTGACCCCACTGGCGCGCTCACATAAAGCCTTGACTTGATCCTTGTCAATGACTGCAAAACTAAAGTCAGCATTGGTGACTTTAGCGCCTTGAAGACTAGATTGCATGAGCATGGCTTCGGTCAAGATTGCACCACTCAAATCTGCATTTGCAAAACTGCTGAGATATGCTAAACCACCAGTCATATCAGCATTTTGTAAATTAGCTCCCGTTAAATCAACCCCATTGAACACAACCGCCGTCAGATCCGCACCACTAAAATTAGCACCTGCCAGTTTATTGTTACTAAATTCTGCTTCTCGCAAATTTTGACCAGAGAAATCTTGGGACATGATGTCTGCATCATCAATGGCACGGGTTGCGGCTGAACTCGCAGCATGGGCGGGCAAGGGCAACAATAAGACAAACGCCAGCAGGGTAGCGAAAAGAGCAGTCCGAAGTCGAAACATACTTACAAAAATAACAACATCAGTAAAGACAGGGAGTTACAATCAACCCCTTTGACAAAAGTTAGTACAAATTGCTCCCTTTGGCACGATCTCAGTATGTTTCCTTTGCTAACCTAACTGTTCACCCTCAAGGGACTGAGGCCAATAGTCTGGCTGCTCTAGGGTCTTGGCACACCTAACCCTCCCGACATAGGATTGAGGAAGTTCACCCTTCAACTGCCGCAGCATCCAGGCTGTTTGATGTTTGGCTGAGAGTGGATACGGGGCTGCAAATCCAAGTTCACCTGCGGGCATGAAACCAAACCGAGGATAATAGCTGGGATGCCCAAGGACAAAGACAACACTCACACCGGATAGCGCTAAGAGGGCTAGCCCTTCAGTTATCAAACTTCTGCCAATTCCCCGTCTTTGCCATTCAGGGACAACAGCCAGCGGCGCAAGAATCGAGATTTGATGCGGAGTTTCAGGCTGAAGATGAGCGGCTGTAAAAAGGATATGTCCGACAGGCGTATCATCGACCCAGGCCAGCAGAGAAGTGATGGGTTGAGTACTTGGATCACAAAGTAGTGCAGCGGTTAGATCCGCGACGGGTTCATCTGAGAAGGCAGCTCGATGTATAGCAAGAATATTGGCCAGATCACCGTCTGTAGCTGCTCGAATTCTCAAGGATACCTCCCCTCAATTGCTACAAGTGAAACGGATCTTGAACATTACCTGAAAAGTAGCTCTGTGTCATCAAAAGCTAAAATTCCTCACGAGTACAGTGCTGCATTGATACCGCAAGTCTTTAAAACTCCCTAAAAGCTTAGGGTTCAAGATTTTGGCCTTTTACCTTTGTACTTCCGCGTAGCGTTCCTAGTTATAGGATTCTGCTATACGCTACTACTCCTTTGTTATCCATTGGTCTTAGAATAGAATTTATACAGATGAATTTATAAAGATACCCTTGACAAATTCGAGAGAGGCTAAGTCTCTGTTAAGATTTGTTTAAGCTGCCTTATCCGTATTCTCTTATGTAGCATGAACGTGAACGCTACAGCCTCACCTCCCGATCTCGAACTGCCCCCTTGGCTCCAGAAATGTATGCTTGAGGTTGATCATGCTGAGGATACGGCTGGGATCGCTGAGCAAACCCTGATCTGCCGAGCGTTTAACTTTGGTTACCAACTTCATCAAGGTCAGTGTCGCGCTTCAGGTGAACCCTATATTGCCCATCCGGTCTCAGTTGCAGAGTTGCTCCGAGATCTGGGAGGTAGCGCAACCATGATCGCTGCTGGTTTTCTCCACGATGTGGTGGAAGATACAGAGGTTACTCCAGAGATGATTGAAGCTGAGTTTGGTTCAGAAGTCCGCCAATTGGTGGAGGGGGTGACCAAACTGTCCAAGTTTAATTTTTCCACCAAAACCGAGCGAGAAGCCGAAAACTTTCGGCGAATGTTTTTAGCAATGGCTCAGGACATTCGCGTGATTGTCGTCAAGCTGGCGGATCGGTTGCACAATATGCGAACCCTAGAGCATTTACCCCCCGCAAAGCAACGGCGCATTGCCCAAGAGACGCGAGATGTATTTGCTCCCTTGGCCAATCGGCTCGGAATTTGGCGGTTTAAGTGGGAATTAGAAGATCTAGCCTTTAAGTATCTAGAACCGGGCACCTATCGCAAAATGCAGCAGCTCGTCGCCGATAAACGCGCTGACCGAGAAGAACATATTGACCAAGCCATCACTATTTTGCACAACCGTCTGCAACCCATTTGCTCGGATTATCTAGAAATTTCGGGACGCCCCAAACATCTGTTCAGCATTCATCAGAAAATGGAGCGACAGCAAAAGGAATTTCACGAAATTTTCGATGTTGCTGCCCTTCGAGTAATCGTTAAAACCCATGAAGAATGCTACCGAGCTTTAGCGGTGGTTCATGATTCTTTTCGTCCCATTCCCGGACGGTTCAAAGATTATATTGGTTTGCCCAAGTCCAATCGCTATCAATCCTTGCATACCGTGGTCATTGGCTTAGGCGGACGCCCTCTAGAAGTGCAAATTCGCACCGAAGAGATGCACCATATTGCCGAATACGGCATTGCCGCCCATTGGAAATATAAAGAATCCGCACAGCAGCCCAACAGTAAGGGGACTTGGACTCCTGACGATGAAAAGTTCACTTGGTTGCGGCAGCTATTGGAATGGCAAAGTGATCTCAAGGATGCTCAGGAATATCTAGACAGCGTTAAAGACAATTTATTTGATAGTGAAGTCTATGTCTTTACGCCCACGGGGGATCTCATTGATCTGACGCAAGGAGCCACCCCTGTTGATTTTGCCTACCGAATTCATACAGAAGTGGGGAATCACTGCTTTGGTGCCCGAATCAATGGCCGCATGGTCACCCTTGACACCCCCCTTAGTAATGGAGATATTGTCGAGATTATCACCCAAAAAATGCTCATCCCAGTTTAGACTGGCTGAATTTTGTCGCTAGCAATGCCGCGCGCAATCGCATTCGCCAATGGTATAAGCGATCGCATCGAGAAGAGAATATCCTCCGAGGCCGCGACATGCTAGAAAAAGCCCTAGGCAAAAAAGGATTTGATTCTTTACTTAAATCTGAACCTATGCAGATTGTTGCCAATCGCTGCAATTATCAGACCGCCGATGATTTATTAGCTGCCCTAGGGTACGGTGAAGTTACCTTGAATACCGTTACCAATCGGTTACGGGAAACCATTCGCAATCAGGAAGGCAAAACCGAAGTTCGATCCTCAGACACTGCTGAGGTGAATTTACCCACTCAAAATCCACGACCGCTTCCCAGCTCCAATGACTCTCCGATTGCAGGTGTGGAAGGTCTGGTCTATCACATGGCCGGGTGCTGCCATCCCGTGCCGGGAGAACCGATTCTAGGAGCGGTTACCCTTAGTAATCGCGGTATTTCCATCCATCGCCAAGGTTGCAAAAATATCGGTAATATCCCTGGCGATCGCTTGGTTCCTGTCAATTGGAATCCTATCCACCAATCTCCCCCAGGTCGTCGCCAGACCTATCCCATTGAAATTCAAATTGAAGTCATTGATCGCGTCGGCATTCTCAAAGATATTCTCACCCGCTTAACCGACAGTCGAGTCAACGTGTATAACGCCCAGGTTAAGACTTTCCCCGGTCAGACAGCCGTTATCAATCTGGGATTAGATATCGAACATTGCCATCAGCTAGAGCAAATTTGCGCCCAGATTAGAAAAATGAGTGATGTCCTCAAGCTCAGGCGTCTGAGTCAGGTTGAAGATTAACAAAGGTGGTTCTGTTTCAGGATTGACACAGTGGCCTGATCAGGGAAGGCTTAGGCTATGATGGAGCAAAAATCCTGATATTTTTGACCCATACTTGCTGAGTACCATTTTCTTTTGCTCTGTAAGGGGTAGAGCCTGATAGCGCTATGTTAATCTACTAGAGAAATGAGCAGGATATGATGGGTCTACACATCCTTTTTGACGGTTGTAGTCCGGCCCATGCAGTTGGGGGGTCATCAATATGCAATTTATCATTCCGGACCTTTGAGAAAATTTAGATGATTGGACAACCAGAATTTGTCGAAAATCCAGAAAATCGCTGCCCCGTTATATTGCTAGTGGATACCTCCAGCTCGATGAGTGGCGCACCGATGGATGCTTTAAACAGTGGCCTAGAAGCGTTCAAAGAGGCTGTTATTCAAGATGAGCAAGCGGCTCTGCGTGTGGATGTGGCCATTGTCAGTTTTGGGCCTGTAGAGCTGGTTCAAGATTTTGTCACCATCGATCAATTTATGCCCTTGCACCTGGAAGCCCATGGCCTGACTCCCATGGGTGAAGCCATCAGCTTTGCCTTGGACTTGTTAGAAAATCGCAAGGTTGCCTATCGCGACAATGGTATCCAATATTATCGACCTTGGGTTTTTATGATTACCGATGGTGCTCCCAATCCTGATTCTCCCTGGCAGCAGGCGGCTGAACGCCTGAAAAATGCTGAGGCTCAGCGTAAATTATCCTTTTTTGCAGTTGGTGTACAAGGGGCAGATATGACGATCTTGAACCAGATTTCTCCCCCTGAACGTCCACCCCTAATGCTCAATGGCTTAGATTTTCGATCCATGTTCCTGTGGTTGAGTGATTCGATGGTGCGGGTCTCAAGTAGTACGGTGGGGGGAGATATGGTTGCATTACCACCTGTAGGTTGGGGACAAATTGCAACTTAAGTGGATTAAGGATGGATGGCCACGGTGGTAAGCCGTGCTGATTGGATGAGGTTACTCATCTGCGGTTTTTGCATCTTCCTTAGGATTTATTGTTTTCCTCAACCTAGAAAGGAGAGGCTGTGGTTTGGAGCGCAATCGTTCACTCTGCAATTGGTACCCGTCATCAGCAAAAGCAATTGCCTTGCCAAGATTACGGTAGTTATATACTGCAATCAGATACCATTATTGGTGCGATCGCCGATGGGGCGGGCAGTGCCAAACATGCTGATATTGGTGCTCAGCTTGCTGTTAAAACGGCTTTAGCAACCTTGAGTCAATGGTCCGATCCCTGGTCGGCCGTTGAGGGTCATGTAATGGCAGATGAAGCCCAGAGCCTCTTTACAGACTTGTTGCAAGTGGTAGTGGCAGCCCTAGAGATCGAGGCAGAAACGAGTGAGTACCAATTGCAAGAGTTAGGATGTACATTATTAAGCTTTATCGCTACCCCTAACTGGTTGGCTTGTATGCAAATTGGAGATGGATTCATTGTTACCCAAGGGGAACAGATGGATACCTTTGAGCTGTTGTTTGAGCCTAGTAAGGGTGAGTTTATTAATGAAACTGTATTTGTCACCAGTGCAAGTGCTTTAGAGTATATGCAGGTTGCAGTGCGGACTCAGCCTTATCCCTTTGTGTGTGCCGCCACGGATGGCTTAGAAAAGGTAGCGATCCGCTTTCAGGATTGGCAGCCTTTTGCGCCTTTTTTTAATCCATTTTTGCAGTGTTTGCGAAGTGTGCCAGATGCTGCTGATCGTCAAGCTTATTTGGAAACCTTTTTAGCGTCTGAGCGTTTGAATGCGCGCACAGATGATGATAAAACGTTGCTGCTTTGTCTGTATGGGCAAGAGGCAGAAGAATGACGGTACTCAAGTGTCAGGTCTCTGGGCGCACCCTATCGCTCATCCAGAAAATCGCCAGTAGCGGCGAGGGCACAGTGTGGATCACCAGTTACAAGGGATTTTTAGCTAAGCTTTATCACCAAAGGGATCCAGCACGGTTTGAGAAATTGCGGGTGATGATTGCTCATCCCCCACAAGATCCTATGCAAGGGAGCAATCATATATCTTTGGCTTGGCCCAAGGATATTCTGGCCAACCCACAAGGTCAACCCCAGGGGTTTTTAATGCCTGAGATTGGTAAGAGTGTGAAGCTTTCTACCATTTATAATCCCAGGTTGCGTAGCCGTAAGGCTCCTCGGTTTAATTGGTATTACTTGCATACTGCTGCGTTGAACATTGCCTCAACAATGGAGTCCATTCACCGTGAAGATTACGTGGTGGGGGATGTCAAGCCTCAAAATATTTTGGTGAATAATCAAGCCCTTATTTCTATTATTGATACCGATTCGTTTCAGGTTCGAGATCCCCATAATCGGCAAATCTATCGATGCCTAGTCGGTTCGGAAGGATTTACACCCCCTGAGTTATTGGGCAAGGATATCGCCAGTGTTGACCAAACTGAAATTCATGATCGCTTTCGCTTGGGAGTAATTATTTTTCTTCTGCTGTTTGGCGATCAACCGTTTAAGGGGAAGTGGATTGGTCGGGGAGAGTCTCCCCAACCGACGGCACTGATTGAGCAGGGCTTTTGGCCCTACGCACCTCAAAGCCTGATTCGACCGGGTCCTAATACCATTCCCTTGTCGATTTTGCATTCGCAATTGCAATCTTGCTTTCACCAGTGCTTTACTCAAGGGCATACGCAACCCCATCTGCGTCCTTCGGCTGAGCAATGGATGATCGCGCTCAAAAAGGCGATCGCTAACCTGAAAACTTGTCAGGTAGAGTCGAATCACTATTTTAGTCGCAGTTATGGTCATTGCTATTGGTGCGATCGCAAATCCAGGGTAGGCATTGATATCTTTAGTCCCAATCCAATTATTCCCACACCTACTGCTCATCCACCTTCGACTAAGCACCCTCGCCCTAAGCCCAATCAACCTGTTCATGCTAATTCAGTATTGGCTGCTGCCTACGCTCAACGGATGCAGCAGCTACAGCGAATGCAACTCCCTCCTTCAGGAATGGCGCGTTCCATCCTGCAAATGCCTCTAGTACAACGTCCCCATTGGCCCATTCTTTCTAATTCAGTCCTAGGGTTGATTTTATGTGTGTTTAGTTTTCTGGGATTAGGGTTACTTTTAGCACCAGAACTCAATCCTCAAAACTTTAGCAATTGGTCTAAATCCCTAGACCGAGCCATGGATCAATGGCTGATCTCGAAGTTGGGCTTTTCTTCTCATCAAGGGGCTAATGCCCAAACCTATCCTTCAGAGTCGTCGACTTCTACCAGTGCCCTTAGCAATCCTAAAAATGTGTCACAAGGCCATTGGGATACGATTACGACCCTTGCCATTAGCCCTAATAGCGCCATTCTTGTCAGTGGGAGTCGGGACTTCACCTTAAAAATTTGGGACTTAAAGACGGGACGATTACTGCATACGTTGTCTGAGCATTTTGAACCCATTGTTTCTTGCCATATCACGGATGGCGGGAAAGCGTTAATCAGCAGTAGTAATAGCGGCAAGGTATTACAGTGGGATCTTTCCACAGCTACCTTGCAGCGGAGTTTTGTTAACTACGCTGCAATGCGCCCTGAAGGTGGGATTCGAGCGATGGTGGTTGATCCAAAATCCCGGATGATGGCCAGCAGCGCCTGGGGTGGATCGATTCTCCTATACAATCTGAAAACAGATAAAGTCACTCGTATCTCATCGGCACTCATGGCCTCAGAACAGGCCATGGCCATCACTGCTGACGCCAAAACATTGGTCACCAGTAATAGCGATGGCCAAATTCAACAGTGGAATACGCAAACGGGTCAGTTACAGCGGCGCTTGTCCAATATCCAAGGATGGCAATCTTTTGAACTCACCAGTGCCATCGCCTTAAGCAGTCAAACCAAAACCTTAATAACGGGCAGTTGGGACGGAATGATTGGTCTTTGGGATCTTCCAATGGGGCGGTTGATCAAAACTTTCCCTGCCCATGCCAAGATGATTGCAGCCTTGGCTGTGAGTGTAGACGGCAAATTGCTCATTAGCGGTGGCGAGGATCAGCGGATTAAGATTTGGAATCTCAGTAATGGCAAGCTTTTACGAACGCTATCGGGTCATCAAAACACGATTACTGCCTTGGCCGTAAGCCCCAATAATCAGTGGTTAGTGAGTGGGAGTAGCGATCGCAGTATTAAAGTCTGGAATCTCAAAACCGGTAAACTCATCCGCACCCTATTCAGCCGGTAACATCCACTATTGAATACGGCATTTTGATAGTTAAAACTGTTGTCTGGAATATGGTCATCCCTGAATTTGCAACTCAGGGATGAAATGATGCATCAGAGATCCTTTTTTAGGGGCTATTTAGAGTAGGCTGAAAGGGGAGCGCAAGAACACACTAAGTTGCGATCGCCATAGGCATTGTTAATTCGACTGACCGCTGGCCAAAATTTTGCAGATCGGATCCAAGGGGCAGGGTAAGCGGCTTTCTCTCGTGAGTAGGGTCGATCCCAATTATCGGCAATCACAACTTCTGCGGTATGGGGAGCTTGTTTAAGAACATTATTCTGCGGATCAGCTTGTCCTGCTTCAATTTCTGCAATTTCAGCTCGAATTGCGATCATGGCTTCGCAAAAACGATCTAGCTCAGCTTTGGACTCGCTCTCCGTAGGCTCAATCATGATTGTGCCCGGAACCGGCCAAGACACCGTAGGAGCATGGAAACCATAATCCATCAGCCGCTTAGCAATATCTTCGACTTCAATTCCTGCGGTCTTTTTCACCCCGCGCAAATCCAGAATACATTCATGGGCCACTAACCCCGACTTGCCTTTATACAAGACTGGATAGTAGGCTTCTAGGCGCTTAGCAATGTAATTGGCATTGAGAATAGCCACCTGGGTGGCTTGCGTCAAACCCCTTGCTCCCATCAGGGCAATATAAACCCAGGAAATCGGCAGAATACTGGCACTGCCCCACGGAGCCGCCGCCACCGCCCCAATGCCTTGCTCTCCACCTGTGCTGATCACGGGATGGGTGGGCATAAAGGGGACAAGGTGGGTAGCGACACCAATGGGTCCCATCCCTGGACCGCCGCCACCGTGGGGAATACAGAAGGTTTTGTGCAAATTCAAATGGCAAACATCAGCCCCCATATCACCAGGCCGGCAAAGACCCACCTGAGCATTCAGATTGGCTCCATCCATATAGACTTGGCCACCACAGGCGTGGATCAAGGCACAAATGTCTTGAATGGTTTCCTCAAAAACCCCATGAGTCGAGGGATAGGTGACCATGAGAGCCGCTAAATGCTGACGATGCTGCTCGGCTTTTTGGCGCAAATCTTCCATATCGATATTCCCCAGTTCATCACAGGCAACCACAACTACTTGCATGCCTGCCATGACAGCACTGGCCGGATTTGTACCGTGGGCTGAATCGGGAATTAAACAAATATGGCGGTGAGTCTCACCCCGACTCTGATGGTATTGGTGAATCACCAGGAGTCCGGCATATTCCCCTTGAGAACCCGCATTAGGCTGCAGAGAAATGCCAGCAAAACCCGTAATTTCAGCCAGCATAGTCTCTAGCTGTTGGAATAGGGTTTGATAGCCCTGGGCTTGCTCTAGGGGGACAAAGGGATGGAGTTGACCCAATTCTGGCCAGGTAATGGGCACCATCTCCGACGTGCCATTTAACTTCATCGTGCAGGAGCCTAGGGGAATCATCGAAGTAGTCAGGGACAGATCCTTGGCCTGCAAACGATGGATATAGCGCAGCAGCTCCGTTTCCGAGTGGTAGGTATTAAATACCGAATCCGTCAGATAAGGACTAGTGCGCTGATAGGGAGCTGGATAGTCTCCGGGTATTTCGGTCAGCAGATCTGCAAGGGTAAAGCCCAGATCAGCTAAGCTAAAGAGGCTAAGGACATCCCACAGATCCTGGGTGGTTGTGGTTTCGTCAAAAGAGACACTGACAGTGGCCTCATTCACTGGGCGGAGATTAATCCGGTGAAATTGAGAACGCACCTGCAACTCCGCTGCCGATAAGGCCCCCAACTTCACCGTCACTGTGTCAAAAAACAGATCAGAGGTCAGCTCATACCCCAATCGTTTTAATCCTGCTGCCAGTAGACAGGTAAGCAGATGAACCCGCTCTGCAATTTGCTTTAATCCTTGAGGACCGTGGTAAACAGCATACATCCCCGCAATCACTGCCAACAACACTTGGGCTGTGCAGATATTACTCGTAGCTTTATCGCGGCGAATATGTTGCTCACGGGTTTGCAAGGCCAATCGTAAAGCGGGCTTGTCTTGAGCATCATGGGAAATGCCAACAATCCGCCCTGGAATCTTGCGTTGATAGGCAGTCCGAGTGGCAAAGAAGGCAGCATGGGGACCGCCATACCCCAGCGGTACGCCAAACCGTTGACTGTTGCCAATGGCAATATCCGCACCCCATTCTCCGGGTGGGGTGAGCAGGAGCAAACTCAGCAAGTCTGTGGCCACCGTTACCAAGGCTCCGGCGGCATGGGCAGCCTCTACAAAAGCCCGGTAGTCATGAATAGCCCCATCCGTTGCGGGATATTGCAGCAGTGCCCCAAACGTGCCTTGCTGGGCAAAATCAAAGTGTTGATGGTCACCGATGATGACTTCAATCCCCAAGGGTAGGGCGCGGGTGCGAATAATATCGATGGTTTGTGGATGGCACAGTTGCGAGACAAAAAAGGTCTTGGCTGTCGGTTGCTTTTGTAGGTTGTAGCTCATGGCCATTGCTTCGGCTGCGGCGGTACCTTCATCGAGAAGAGAGGCATTGGCAATGTCCAGTCCCGTTAAGTCCATCACCATCGTTTGAAAATTGAGGAGGGCCTCTAAGCGACCTTGGGCAATTTCAGCTTGATAGGGGGTGTACTGGGTATACCATCCCGGATTTTCGAGGATATTCCGCTGAATCACAGGGGGAGTAATGCACCCGGCATAACCCATGCCTATATAGGATCGAAAAATTTGATTCTGAGCTGCGATCGCCCGCAATTCCTGAATCAACTCATACTCTCCCCGTTCTGGACCCAAGTTCAGCGGTTGTTTTAAGCGAATCTGAGCAGGTACCGCCGCATCGATCAAGGTTTCTAGATCAGCCATCTGCATGGTCGCCAACATTTGGCTAATTTCTGTGTCGTTGGGGCCAATGTGGCGATGGACAAAGGTATCGCTAGGACGTAATGCTTCAGGCCACTGCTGAAGATCTTGAGGCTGACTAATCGATCGGGTTACTGCATCCCATCTGGACACCATCCCAGCAGGCACAGTAGAAGCGGTAAAGGATTGGGTCATAATCGAGGGATATACCTCACACAAAAGGTCACGACAATAAGACCAGCATCACTAGAGAAGGCAGTCTCTTAGTCAATGCGATCGCTAGGTTTAAAATTCTATCCGTCAGTTTAGCAAAGAGATCTCTAGCAAGATGATTATGCTGCACTATCCAGATAAATCAGTTCCTCATAAAAAGCTATGCATTACGCAAAAGTGTGTAGAAGGTTTATGGGTTTTGAAGTCTAGAAATGCAGTGTGAGATATTTAGAACCATAAAGTTCTTTGAAGGCAAAGGTCAACATCATGCGAGATTGGGTCAGCTAAGAAATTCATAGCATTTTATTTGAAGATTTCCGTCATGGGAAACGGTTGCGCGAGACCTTAAGGATTCTCAGCGAGCATCCTGGTGAAAGCGTCCCTCAATCGAGCCAAAGCATTTTGCAAAGCCAAAGTATTTATAGATTTTGGGCGAATGAGCGTGTGAATCAGACTCAAAATTTAGCCAGTCATCGTCCGAGCGTAGTGGCACGCTCAAATAGCCATGAAGTGTTTCTGGCAATCCAAGACACGACGGAGTTAGACTTCACAACCCTCAAGCAAACAACAGTCTTAGGATTTATCTGTCAGGGAAACCAGCAGGGGATTAAAGTTCATAGCTGTTTTGGCGTCAGTGGTCTGGGTGAGCCCTTAGGATTACTCCACCAGCACACCTGGAGTCGGTCTGAACGTGCAGGCAAACGGGAGATCGCCGTAAAAAGGCCACCAAAGACCAGGAAAGTCAACGCTGGCTTGATACTTTGAGCGCAGCGGAACAAGGAATAGCTGAGTTCGTTTGCCTGTTTCATGTCGGTGATCGCGAGGCAGATATCTATGACCTGTTTGTCCAACCCCGCCGAACCAATAGTGAGCTGTTGATTGTGCAGAATATAATCGCAAGGTGGAGGATGAATTAGACTATCTGATTCCCACTATTGAGCAAGGTTCTATCTCAGGGCAACGGCAATTACGACAAACATTAGAACAAGCGCAAGAAACACTCCCTAATCAGAAAGGCAAACCCACTCAAAAGCCCACGTTACGGTGGATTCTGCAATGCTTTCAGGCTATCCATCTAGTTTCGCTTGATGGTGTCAAGCATCTCATCGAACTCAATGATAGACAGAGACTGATTGTGCCTTTCCTTAGTGGTGCCTGTCAGAAATATTATCTGCTCTGTTAGCTAGCCTGCTGAATGCAGGATACACTTATCCCAAGTAGCATCATTTTGGGCAGACCCACTCCGCCCTGCGGGCACCCCTCCCTAGAGGGGATTAGGGTGTTACCCTAGGTGGCAAAGATTATTGCAGCATATTTGCCACATCTGTCCAGATTATCCCCTTCTGGGAGGGGCAGGGGTGGGTTTTCCCAGGGTTGAGCAATGCGGGGTAAATTCCTTCTGAAATCTCGACTCCAGTCATTTGTGTGTACACAGTAGTCCAGTATTAGGTAAGGGCGTGAATTTACAGGTTAATAAATTCACGATCCTTAGTGCATAATCTATTGTTCATGGTGTGATCATCGTTGCGATTTGCAGACCCATCACAGCTACCCCCAAAACGACCATGAACATTAACGTCAGTCTGCCCCCCGGCACTAAGGTGGGTTGTAAAGTTTGTTCCGCACTACGATAGCGAAGTTTCCAAGCCATGATTGCAGGTAAAATCCCACCCAACACAGAAATACTAAACCCCCCAGCGTAGTCCAACGTCGTCAAGAAGATATGGGGGTTCAAGATCGATAACCCCAAAGCAGGTAGCAGGATAATCGAGAAAAAAGGTAGGCGATTATCGGGGGTAATCGCCCTGACTTGCAGCACATCTTTGAAAAAATCTAATAGGCCATAGGTAAAGCCAATGAAGGAAGTTGCGATCGCAACTTCCGAGAACACAGATACCACAATCCCCAATCCCGGCCAGTCCGTATTATTGCGGAGCATTTCGAGGGGATCGAAAACCCCATTTCCAGAAGCTAGCTCTGCGAACCCACCCCCCATACTGCCCAGAATGACAGCATTCCAAGTTAAAAACATCAGCAAGGGGATGAGGGAACCAATCACAATGGACTGGCGAATTTTGCCGAGATCTCCTTCGAGTTGGGTGGTCACCACAGGGACGATGTTGTGATAGAACAATGCCACCAACATCACAGAGAGGGTTGAACGGGTGGCGAACCAGTTTTGATGCAACTATTGTCCTGGATCCACATGAGCACTACTCAATCCCAGCAACCCCATAAAAGTCAGGATGACAATAACCACAAACGTATTATTGATCTTGGTTACTAGCCCTTCTGTCCCCCAATAGAGCAGCCCTCCAAACACGAGGGTAAATAAAGCCGATCCTGACCCATCTGGCAAGTTCAATTCAGGATGATGAGCCAAAGCACTGGCGATAATTTCTCCCCCTTGGGCCATATAAGCCACCAGTAAAGCGTAATGGAGGAACAAATAGGCTCCCCCAGCTACATAGGCCAAGGATTTTCCCAGAGTGTTTTCCACCATTTTCAGCAGCCCGATAGTGGGCTGTCCCCATTGGCGCATCCAAAATACATTGATTTCAGCCAGCAAGAGGGCTGCCACCAAGGCATAGACCCAAACCAAAACCAGGGTAACCGTCGAGGGCACAACCCCACTAGGATGAGTTATTGTCGGCAAGGCTAGCATCCCGGCTCCTACCGCCGTCCCAGCGACCAAAGCAATCGAAGATAGTCGTTGATCGGGGACTCGCCGCCATTGATTATTGGCAAAGTCAAGCTGTGAAAACAGCCGCTGCTCTGGTTGCAAATTTCACCCCAAAGAATTAAGAAAACGACATTGATTGTAATCTTACTTCAACCAATTCAAATTTCCTTAAATCAGTCCATCTCGATCCGATGCTTGGGATCACGATTCATCGTTTGTTCCTTTCCTGCGTCTAGGATCGCAGATTTGATGTGAATCTTGAACTCACGACCCGTCTGCTTTCTTGGGGGCTAAGGGAACCGGATCATATCCACCTGGATGAAAGGGATGACAACGAGAGATGCGCCTGAGGGCTAACCAACTGCCACGTAAAGCCCCCCAAGTTGCGATCGCTTCAATGGCATAGGCAGAACAAGTCGGTTGAAATCGACAAGAATCTGGCAATAGACGCGATAAAACGGATCGGTAGATTTGAATCAGGGCAATCAATAAGGTTTTCATTGAACCTTGCACCCCGCGTTATAGGGGCAACAGCTTACCACAAAGCCGGGATAGGGTCTACTTCCGGTTCGGGTTCAATTCCACCAACCGGCTCAGGTCCTGTTTCAGCAGCGGGAGGAACCAGTGGGGGAGCAGCCAGGGGAGCAGCCGCTTTAGGAAGGCAGACTTTATTAGCCCAGGTGCCTTCATATTTGGTCACCATAATTTCTTTGCCCGGTTCCAAATTTAATCTAGAAACCGTCTCTGGGGAGATTTGGGTATCCACAGGTGCATTACTCCCTTCAGGCATAAGGGTGACGGTTTGGGTTTCTGGGTCAATGTTGGTGATTTTGCCTTGGATTACCTCGTCCACTGCGGGGGGCTGTACATTGGAAATCAAGCCTTGATCATCCACATCAAAACCCACCAAATCCCCTTGTTTGACTGTGGTAGAGGTGCCTTCAGGGACAGCATAGGTTTTGGCAGTGCCATCTAACATCCGCACTTCCAAGTTCTTGCCATCAAAAGAACGGACTAAACCATAGTTACCCGGTAAAGACTGAGGATCAACAGAGGCTTCAGAGGCTTCAGGTACTTCAGAGCCTTCAGGTGTTTCAGGTGCTTCAGAGGCTCCAGGTATTTCAGAGGCTCCTTGAGCCGAGCTAACACTTGCTGCACCTACCGAGACAAGACCCGTCACTAAAAGGAGTAAGCTTGCTCTAGTCAATAGGTTTTTCATTGGCATCCTCTTGCAGTATTTGTCCGACAACAGGCTAAATGCCTTTAGCCTAGATATATCCAGCCTGGTTAAGGTTCTTGGATAATCCCAGATCTAGCCACCAAATGCTCAGATCCTCCAGCTATATTATCTCTATTTCCAAAAATTTTCAGTTTTTACCATAATCTTTATCAAGATTTTAAGTTAATTAACGCAGAAGATTTTGCGAGAAACCCAGCGCTAGTAAGGGCTTCGACGGTAGCATGTTCATTTTGAACCCGGAATTGAACCCCCAATCGTACCAGTTGACTTTTTTGGTGGCCTTTAATTTTGGCAATGACGGAGACTTTAGCACTGGCTGCTTCCCCTACTTGTTGCCTGAGAATTTCTTTGAGCCGCTGCTGGTGCTGAATATTGCCAGCCTCTTGGGCTGGAATTTCTACCATAACCAGCCGAACATCCTCAATGGGTTCGGCATCTTCAATAATCAGTTGGACTTGTTCATCGCGGCGATCGACTTTGCCCCAAATCATCAGGCGCTGATCCGTGATGATCGCCGCACCAATGCGCTCAAAACTCTGGGGAAACACCACTCCCTCGGCTTTGCCAGATAAATCCTCCATTTGCACAATCGCCATGCGATCGCCTTTTTTGGTGATGATTGGTTTGACCTCTGTCAGCAGAACAATGGCGCTCACCGTCGTTTTTCTGGTTGTTCCTCTAAATGAGAGAGGCTGATCGGAGCCATCAGGCGAGCGGGTTTTTCGATCTCTCGCAGGGGATGATTCGAGATATAAAAGCCAAGGATCTCTTTTTCTAGTTTAAGTTTTTCAGACTCAGGGAAATCGGCAACGGGTTCCGCTTTGGGTGCAGTTTCTATGGAGGAAGTAACGGTGGGGGTATCGGCGGTTGGGTCGATCAAATCGAAGAGGTTTCCTTGGCCAATGGCGCGATCTTTAGCCCGGGATTGAGCCCATTCCAAAATTAGTTCTAAGTCATGAATCAACTGCTTGCGATTGGGATCGAAGCTTTCTAAAGCTCCACTATAAATAAGGGCTTCTAAAGCACGACGATTCACCATGCGAGAATCAACGCGATCGCACAATTCTGCCAAGGATCCAAAAGCCCCGTCTTGATCACGGGTAGCCAAAATTGCTTCAATTGCCCCCTGCCCCAAATTACGGACTGCCGATAGACCAAAGAGAATATTTTTCTCTAGAGGCGTAAAATCGACTCCAGAGCGATTAATGTCTGGGGGTTCCACCTCAATCCCCATACTGAGAGCCGTGGCGATATATTTTTGTACCTTGTCTTGATCGCCGCTGTTGGCGGTGAGTAATGCTGCCATATATTCGACGGGGTAATTGGCTTTGAGATAAGCCGTTTGATAGGTGACATAGCCATAGGCCGTGGAGTGGGATTTGTTGAAACAATTGGCAGCCACCCAGCCATTGGCAATGACAAAATTGTGATCCGTCGCTAAGCCCAGGTCATACACTGGCTGGACACCAAGGGATTGACGCCGAATAATCTTCACGATGGTTTTAGCCCTAAAATGGCACTTGCAGCCTGAGAGGTATTGGGGTTAGAAAATTCCCTTTATCTTACACTCTAAAATTCTGATTGTGCGTCAGGTTTCAGGGGCTGAGGATCATTGTCACGTTAACCCAGAGCAAATTCGCCAAGAACTCCAAACTCACCATAAAGGCAGCGGTTGACGAGGCATTAGCCACACCAGTGGATTGGCATACAACACCGTCGCCAGTGTTGTGCGGGCTACCTGTCAACAATCACAACAGGTTCATGAGATTGATTATCCTGAAAGTAAACGCCTCTTTTGAAAGGTTTGGAGACAGAAGAAATGACTGCTCAAATCACCACATCCCCCATTCAGCAACTCCTTGCAGGCCAACGGGCATTCTTTAGCACTGGGCAGACCAAGACCTATGAATTCCGCATAGGGCAGCTCCAGAAACTCAAACAGGCCATTATTGAGCGTCAAGATGAAATTGTTGCGGCGGCCAAAGCCGATCTAGGGCGACCTGCCTTTGAAGCGTATTTTGAAATTGCGGCTTTGGGTGAAATCAAATTAGCCCTAAAAAAACTGAAAACTTGGATGAAACCCCAACGGGTAGCAACTAGTGTGGATGTGTTTCCGAGTTCAGCTTGGATTCAACCGGAGCCTCTGGGGGTGGTGCTGATTATTGCCCCTTGGAATTATCCTTTTTCTCTCTTGATCACGCCTTTAGTGGGTGCGATCGCAGCCGGAAACTGTGCCATTCTCAAACCTTCAGAACAGGCTCCTCACACCTCTAAGGTGATAGCCAAGCTGATCAAAGACACCTTTGCTCAGGATTACATTGCCGTGGTGGAAGGGGCAACGGAAACTAGCAAAAGCTTATTGGCAGAAAAATTTGACCATATTTTCTTTACCGGAGGAACTGCGATCGGTCGAGAGGTGATGAAGGCCGCTGCTCAACACTTAACCCCTGTCACCCTAGAATTGGGGGGGAAAAGTCCTTGCATTGTCGATGCGGACATCCATCTTGAACATGCCGCTAAGCGAATTGCCTGGGGCAAATTTATTAATGCAGGGCAAACCTGTGTGGCTCCTGATTATTTACTGATTGATCGCGCCATTAAAGCTGAGTTTTTAAATCACTTGAAACAAGCAATTCAAACTTTCTATGGTGACAACCCTGCTACAAGCCCTGATTATGGTCGAATTATCAACTCCCATCACTTTAATCGGTTAACTCGCTTCCTAGACAATGGTGAAGTGGTTCTAGGGGGCCAAGCAGATCCAAGCACCCGCTATATCGCTCCTACGCTCTTGGATCAGGTAACCTGGCAAGATCCGATTATGCAAGAAGAGATTTTTGGCCCGATTTTGCCGATTTTAGAGTACGAAACCCTGGATGATGCCATTGCTCAAGTCAATGCCCAGCCTAAACCCTTAGCACTATACTTTTTCTCTAAAGACGAGCAAAAACAACAGCAAGTACTCAGTTCTACCTCTTCAGGGGGAGCCTGTATTAACGATACCGTTTTACAATACGGCCTCGCCACCCTACCCTTTGGCGGGGTTGGCAATAGTGGCATGGGCAACTACCACGGTAAAGCTGGTTTTGATACGTTCTCTCACCACAAAAGTGTCCTCAAACATGCGTTATGGCTGGATTTAGGCTGGCGATATGCTCCCTATGCCGTTAAAGGCTTACAGCAAATTAAGCGAATTATTACAGGGCGTTGATTAGGAGAGAATAACGATCGCTGATATCGTCTGGTCACAGTTGAGCTAATTCGGCTTGGGTCTTCTCCGGGTGCGCACTAACAAAGGCACGAAATGCATCCAAATCGATGATCTTCTCGTTGGGCTTACTCTGACCTACAGATCTGGGGGTGAGGTCTCCAGTTTCAGTTTTCAGTAGTGTCCATTGATGGATCGTATTTCGGCTGATGCCAAAGGCTTCACTGACTTCGGAAGGTTTCATACCATTGAGTTCGATGGCTTCGAAGACTTTGCAACGTAGGTCATAATCGTAGGCTTTAGGCATTGGGAGACTCGGGTAATAGATAGGCTTATGACATAACTCCTAACCTAACTGGCGGTTGCTATAAACCTGCTAGACAACCCGAAGTTGTCTCCGTCCTGCGCCTATCGGTACCGGGAACTGCCCTACCGACACCCGCACCAATTTTCCAGGCTAGGAAGACTGTTGACACGATTCAAGCTGATTTAATGCTTTCCCAATCTCAAGTCAAGAAATTCTCTAAATTTGCTGCCAACAGCGGCGCTGTAGCCAAAGCCCTGCTAACAGTCCCAACCCCAAAACGCCTGTAAAGTAAAATAAACCCACCAATCGAACGGACATCGGTGGGGCAATGCCTTCTACCTCAATTTCTCTGGTTGCTTGGAAGGGTTGGAATTGTCGCTGGCTATTTGGGCTAGGCGATACCTCAACCTCAATGTTGTGAGGCGCACCATCAAAAAATTGCTCTTGCCATGCCAATAAGCCTTGGGCATCGGAAATGCCTTGATAGGCAAAAGCGACCCAGTTGTTTTCGAGCTGAGTGGACTTAATCGAAAAAACAGCATCACTGACAGGCTGATTGGTCTGGCTATCCGTAAGTTTTGCTTGGAATGAGACAGTTTTCCCCACAGCCGTCTGCTTGTCTCCGGTCAGTTCCAGGTTCAATCCTTGGGATGCGATTAAACCAGGATTGGGATCTGTGGGTGCCTCTTTTGCCATGCCTGCATGGGCTTCAACGAATTCAGTACTGATGTTGAAGAAGAGTAAGGCTGCGATTGCCAAAACACTCACCCCACTCAGCAGCAACCGCACCCGCCGAGGCGCAATTTCCCCTGTACGAACTTCCTGGCGACCCCCAATTATCCAACCACCCCCAAACCCGATCGCCAATAACACTGCCAGAACCAATATAAAATAGCGAATCTTAAAGGGATTTTCGGGAACCGTCAGATTTAAGGTCTGCGTAATCGGTACAAATGCACTCGCCATCATCGGCGTCACATTAACCTGTAGTTGATAGTTTCCTCGAATTGGAAAAACCTGCTGAATTTGCAACTCACCTGTGGGTGCATTTGCTTCCATGTCCAACAGCGTGGTTCCCTCGACAATCGGGAAATCGGTGGTGAACCAAGGGGTGGGAGGTGGTGTGAGGATGTTCAGATGAAACCTAGCATTCTGCAACGGCGCACCTGTGGCATCTCGCGCATGTAGTTTTAACTGAACTGGGGGCTGATACTGCCCTGAACCCAAGTATTCTGTTGCCTCTGCTTCTAGGGGAGATACCTGAGTGATCGGTGGTTCCGTTACGAGCTGCACAGAGGCGAGGGGCGATTGGGAAAAGTTGAGAACAGCAGAGCACAAAATAGTGACAGCACAAGCTGCGCCTACCAGCGCAGGCCATTTAAATTTTGAGAACATGATTAAAAACTCTTACCAGTACTAGACCCAAACATTAATGACAACTCACGCCCAGGGTGTGATGTCGGAGGGAATGCAGGGAATCATGCACGGCAGGGTAGGTGCTGAAATAGACGAGCCAAATAATTAGCGACCACAGCGCAACGTAGAGAATTGCTTGTGCTGGAATAGATAGAACGAATTGCTCAGTCTGTCGCCACCGTGAAACTTGAATAGAAGCTCTCATTCTGTACCTCGCAGATGAAAAAAATTGAACTCAACTGAATCGGCGGGTATTCTGGCTTAGAAAGCACTATGGCTCTCATCACAGTTGCGGGACAGTGGCAGATTTACACTGCGCTTTCCCCATTACTCTCAACGGCTAATTTCCGTTGAAACCGATCCGTTGCTCAAATTTTACATCAAGTTATACTAAACCCCAGTGCCAAAATGAAGAGGATTGCCTTTACCCAAAGTCCAATCCATTGCGACCCAGAGGTGATGGGTGGCACACTGGTCTTTCAGCGTACAAGCGTGCCTGTTCAATCCCTTGGAATCACCGATGCACTCCAGCGCCTCTCCAAACCCAATTCACACCCACAAAAATCCCATTGATGCAACCATTTACCAGCTCAGAAAACTGACCCAGATTGATGTTCAGCCAGGTTGGCGAGTAGGGGTGGGTGATCTTGCTGGGGTTGAGGGTACGAATCCTAAAACTTGGCAGGAATGGTCTTCTGCGGGTTTGAATGCCAGAGGGCATATTGACTGGCTTAAGGGTCGCAATATTCTGTGGTTAGGACAAGTTATGCAGATTCCAGAGGCTCTGCACAACTATCCCTTAGAAGGCTGTATCCTCAGACTGGATTTGACTTGGTGGGCAGAGCAGGCTGAGATTTTTGTGAAGGGCAACTTGGTTCAAGTCGGCGATTTGTATGATTGTTCGGCACGGATTGTCCTCAGCCCTGAAGTCAAGTCAGGGGATACCATTCCTGTAGCCCTGCGCTTAGTTAGTCCAGGGCATGATCCAGGAGCACTGGTGCGATCGCACCTCATCTACGAACCCCCTGCCCCCTGCATCGATCCGGGAAAAGTGGCGGATGAGTTAGCGGTGTTACAGGGCTATCTTGGCCAATTCCAACCCCAGGAACTTGAGCATTTGCGTTCGGCAGTCGCAGGAATGGACTGGTCGCAGGTGGGCAACCCCCAAGCCTTTAGCCAGAGCCTCGATCACCTGCATGAGCAGCTATTCCCCTGGCAAACATGGTTGCAAGAGCGGCAAATTAACTGGATCGGTCATGCCCACCTCGATTTAGCCTGGTTATGGCCTGTGGCTGAAACTTGGGACGTGGCAGAACGCACGTTTCAGTCGGTTCTGCAATTACAGGCGGACTTTCCCGAACTGATTTTTTGCCATTCGTCTCCGGCGCTGTACGAGTGGATAGAACTGAATCGGCCGCAACTGTTCGCCCAAATTCAAGCCCAAGTCGCCAAAGGAACCTGGGAGGTGGCAGCAGGGCTATGGGTAGAGCCAGAGCTTAACTTGATCAGTGGAGAATCCATTGTCCGCCAAGTCCTCTATGGTCAGCGCTATACCCAAGCCAAGTTTGGCTGGATCAGCCCCACGGCTTGGTTGCCGGATAGCTTTGGCTTTTGCTGGCAACTTCCCCAACTCTTAAAGCAGGGAGGAATTGACTATTTCTTGACCCAGAAGCTGCGCTGGAACGATACGACGGTGTTTCCCTATGAAGTCTTTCAGTGGCGCTCCCCCGATGGCACCGAGATTTTCAGTGTGATGTTGCCTCCGATTGGGGAACAGATGGATCCGGTAAAAATGGGAACCTATGCCCAGGCATGGGAAACCGCTACAGGAGTCCACGACTGTTTATGGCTACCGGGCGTGGGCGATCATGGTGGCGGTCCCACTCGCGACATGCTCGAAGTGGGTCGCCAGTGGCAGCAGTCCCCCTTATTCCCTCGGCTAAAACCTACAACCGCAGAGCAATTTTGCCGCAAGCTGCAATCCCAGACCCAATCGGTTCCGGTTTGGGAAGATGAGCTGTATCTGGAGCTGCATCGGGGCTGCTATACCAGTCATGCCGATCAAAAACGCTATAACCGCGATTGTGAGGGGTTGCTCTATGAAGCCGAACTGTGGAGTGCGATCGCCACCCTCACCCTCAATCACCCTTACCCACACACGGATCTAGAACAAGCCTGGGAAAAAGTGCTGTTTAATCAGTTTCACGATATTTTGCCAGGGTCTTCAATCCCTCAAGTCTTTGTAGATGCCAATCGAGACTGGGAAGCCGCAAAACAGTCCGCTTCTGAGCATTTACAGTCCGCTTTGGGGCGATCGCCACCGCCATTAGCCGACCCACACCGCCCACACCCACGAGTCAGCCCCTAGTGGTGTTTAATTCCCTCAACTGGCAGCGATCAGAACTGGTGCAAGTGAGTATTCCCAATTCTCGTCAACCTTGGCAGATCATCACAAGCGCAGGAGAAACACTTCCAGTTCAGACTAATCCAGAAGAACCTTCCAGTTTGTGGTTCATGGCTGAGGTTCCCGCGATTGGCTATCGGCTTTTTTGGCTCACTCCAGCACAGAAAGTCCCACCTAAAAATGCTGAACCTATCCCAAATCATTGGATTTTAGAAAATCAGTTTCTGAAGGTAGAAGTCGATGAAAACACCGGAGAACTAAAGCAGATCTATGACAAAGTAGCCCAGCGACAAGTGCTGTCAGGTCCAGGTAATCAACTACAATTTTTTACGGACAAAGGCCAATATTGGGATGCCTGGAACATTGACCCAGACTATGAACAATATCCTCTGCCCGGTGGAACATTAGAAGCGATCGCATGGCTGAGTTGGGGACCATTGCAACAGCGGTTGCAAGTGAAACATCGGTTTGGTCAATCTCAGTTTTGCCAAGATTATGTTCTGGATATGGACTCCCCCTATCTCAAAATTGCCACCACCGTAGACTGGCAAGAAAGCCAAGTTCTGGTTAAAACCGCCTTTCCCCTGACGGTAACGGCTGCGGTGGCCACCTATGAAATCCCCTGTGGAGCCATCCAGCGACCCACTTTACCCAATCCTCAACTAGAACCCAGAGAACAGGCGAAATGGGAAGTTCCAGCTTTGCACTGGGCCGATCTGACCGAAGATCCTGCGAGTTCGCTAGCCTATGGGGTCAGTTTACTCAATGATTGCAAGTATGGGTATGATGCCCAACCCAGCCAACTGCGGCTGTCTTTGTTGCGGAGTCCTAATTGGCCCGATCCAGGCTGCGATCGCACTCAGCATCAATTCACCTACGCGATTTATCCCCATCAAGGTAGTTGGCAAGCCGCCCGCACAACCCATCGAGGTTATGAACTCAATCGGTCTCTCCAGGTATTGACCCTACCCACAGATCATCCAGGGTTTAGAAGTTTGCCGCCCCTATCGCAATTTTTGCAGGTTGAAGCGGAGAACCTGATCCTAATGGCGCTGAAACAAGCAGAAGAGGATCCCAACCAATGGATGATGCGCTGGTATGAATGCCACGGAGAGTCGGCATCAATCCCCCTCACCCATCCTCTCCCTCTTGATCATCCACATCCGGTTGATCTGTTGGAGCGATCGCTGCCAGCACTGACATCGCCACAAAACCAAATTTCCCCTTGGCAAGTGGTCTCTATCGCCTTCCAAGATCAACAGCAAGCAGGCAGATAATTAAGGGAAAAAAGCATTCCTTGGATGTCTTTATCCTTACACCGTCCCTTGGTAAATTATGGTTCTATATTTCTATTAGACCTCTTGCATACATCGAAATATTCAACGAATTCAATAGAGTTCTAGCTCTCAAAAAGGTATTCATGCAAGAGATCTATTGATTTCAAGATTGGAACTGGATCTTGAGTGCTACGGTTGCTCCTTGTGACTCACGCTAAACATAGGTAAGCGTTGATCATGCATCAAAGGGATAGTTTTAAATCCCCATTTATGAAATCGTCACTCATCTGGGCACTTTAAGGAAAGTGCTAGGTAGCCGTTAGGTATAGTTTTCATGGGTCGATACTGCAATTTTCTGATTCGCTGGGGAATATTAGGGGCAAGTTTAGTTTTTTTAATCCACACCTTTTGCAACCATTGGCAAGAGGTTAGAGGGTTGGAACTCCAACGCCAAGCTTGGTTGCTGGGTGGGGCTGCTTTTGCGATCGCTGCTTTGCCCAGCTCTGGCTCGGAGTACTATGGTGTTGGATTTTAGCTGCATTTAAACAGCCGCTACCAAAGCGATGGGCAATCATCACCTTTTTGAAACATGCCCCTGCCAAGTACATTCCCGGTAGCGTTTGGCATTTATATGGCCAGGTCAAAGCAGCCCAGAAAAAAGGATTAGGACTAGAGTTAGCCACCTTAAGTGTATTACTTGGCCCCCTATTTGTGATTGCAGGAGCTTTGGGGCTAGCCTTAATCAGTACTCCCTATGCTGAATTCATGGCAGGTTTGCTGGGTGTAATTCTCATTGTGGTTCATCCTCGGGTTCTTAATTTCCTCTGGCAGCGCCTCCGTCAACTACAAGGCAAGCAAGCGAGTACTGTATTACACCATTATCCCCTGCGAGTTCTTCTGGGAGCAGTTGTATTGATGCTGTTACGGGGAATCGTGTTTGTATTGATTGTATTAGCCTTTACCCCACTTACCTGGTCAGCCTTGAGTTCATTGATGAGTGGCTTCAGCGTTGCCTGGTTACTGAGCCTCACTATTCCCGCGCCAGCAGGCATGGGGGTCTTTGAAGCATCAGCAATAGATATCTTGCATCCCTACCTATCCCTGGTCTACTCCTGGCGGCAGTAGCAATTTATCGCCTTGTGAATATCACCGCTGAGCTGATGGGAGCAAGCTGTGCCTATTGGCTTAAAGAAGAATAGATTGTCTACCCATTGACTTATTGATAGAAAGCAAACACACTGAATCCAGTGGTTACCGCTTGTGTCTACCCTCAAAGGATGGGGATTCATCCACAAAACAATTTATGTATACACGCACCATCCGTCTCCAAGATACCGATGCTGCTGGTGTGATTTACTTCACCAGTGCCCTCAATATTTGCCACGAAGCCTTTGAGGATTCATTAATAGCCTCTGGCATTGACATTCGCACCTTCTTCAGCAATCCTGATACAGCCATGCCGATTGTTCATACCAATATCGATTTCCTCAAGCCTTGCTTTTGTGGAGATCAGCTCGTTCTCCACTTGAGTACCCACCAGCTTGCCGAAGATGAGTTTGAAGTTCGCTACAATATCACGGCGGTCAATAAAAGCGAACGATTAATTGGCCAAGCTACTCTTCGGCATATCTGTATTAATCCCATTAATCGACAACGCCACCCTCTCCCAGAAGAACTGGTCACCTGGCTACAACGTTGGAGTTTAGCGATGAACTAAAAGCAGTGAGACTGTAACTTGCGCCAATAATATCCTTATGGAATAGTCAGTCAACAATGAGTAGGGTGGTTTCCCAGATAGACTAAGACAACCTATAAGATTCTAAGCCAAATTCAAATCAGTGACTGCACCGACACTACTCGAAGAAACCAATTTAGCGTATTTTGCTAACACCCCTTTTGTATATCTTGATGTAGGAGGTTGCCACTTTGTCCGTCTCTGTTCTAACTCCTGATCAGACACATGCACTTCCAACTTACGGGCATGGGCATCAATTGTAATTTGATCCCCTTCTTGCACGAGGGCAATAGCGCCACCCACGGCTGCTTCTGGAGCTACATGTCCCACCACCATGCCGTAGGTTCCCCCTGAAAATCGACCATCGGTAATCAGGCCTACAGAGTCACCAAGACCCGCACCGATAATTGCTGATGTGGGAGCTAGCATTTCTCGCATACCAGGGCCACCTTTGGGACCTTCATAGCGAACCACAATTACATCATTGGGCTGAATTTTGCCTGCTAAGATGGCCTCCAAGCAAGCTTCTTCTGATTCAAACACACGAGCCGAACCCGTGATTTGGGGATTTTTAATACCAGTAATTTTGGCAACTGCCCCTTCTGTGGCTAGGTTTCCCCGCAGAATTGCTAGGTGACCTTGCTTATACATGGGGTTATTCCAAGGGCGGATCACATCCTGATCAGGGGAAGGTTCGGAAGGAACATCGGCCAACTGCTCAGCAATGGTTTTTCCGGTAATCGTTAGGGCATCGCCGTGGATGAGGCCATGCTCCAACAGCATCTTCATCACCAAGGGAATGCCCCCTGCTTGATGGAGATCTGTAGCAACGTAGCGACCGGAGGGTTTGAGATCACAGAGGACAGGAACTTTAGCGCGAATGGTTTCAAAATCATCGAGGGTGAGGGGAACCTCGGCGGCATGGGCAATAGCCAACAGATGCAAAACGGCGTTGGTGGAACCACCCACAGCCATAATGACGGCAATGGCATTTTCAAAGGCTTGTCTCGTTAAAATATGGCGGGGTAAGATTTGCTGGCGAATGGCCTCGACTAGGACTGCTGCTGACTGGACTGCACTGTCCGCTTTCTCAGCATCTTCAGCCGCCATGGTTGAGGAATACATCAAACTCATGCCCATGGCTTCAAATGCAGAGGACATGGTGTTAGCGGTATACATGCCACCACAGGAACCAGCCCCAGGACAAGCATTTTTCTCAACAGCCATTAACTCTGCTTTATCAATGCGCCCAGCGCTATATTGGCCAACTGCTTCAAAGGCACTAACCACCGTTAAATCTTTGCCATTGTAATGACCAGGCTTAATGGTGCCACCATAGACAAAGATTGCTGGAATATTCATGCGAGCCATTGCTAGCATCGCTCCCGGCATATTCTTGTCACAGCCGCCAATAGCGAGCACACCATCCATACTCTGGCCTTTACAGGCTGTCTCAATTGCATCTGCAATGACTTCACGGGACACCAAGGAATATTTCATTCCCTCAGTTCCCATAGAAATACCATCACTGATCGTAATCGTGCCAAATTTTTGAGGCATGGCTCCTGACATTTTTAAACTCGCTTCTGCTTGGGTTGCTAGTTGGTCAAGCCCGATATTGCAGGGAGTAATTGTGCTGTAGCCATTAGCCAAGCCAACAATCGGCTTAGTAAAATCCTGATCCTCAAAGCCCACAGCCCTCAACATGGCTCGGTTGGGGGCTCGTTGAACACCTTGAGTAACAACTTGACTATGGTGATTGTCAGGCATGTTGGCCTCTTCTTTTTTAAGATTGTCTAGTTTCACTGGCAGTTGCGTGCTTCAACTCTACTTCGGACAGAGGGTAGAGGTTACACACAATCTACCTATCTTAAGCTAATCTTCTTTTGTTATTCTGTCGGTCGAATATTTGCAAGGTTGAAGGTGAATCCCAAAGACTAGCTAGAGTCATAAGCTCTGCTTAACTCTGAAACAGATTGCTTCTTTGTATTTGTCAATGTGTAACGCCTAGATTCCTAGATCAGTCCAGAAAAAATCTGCGACTGGTGGATTTGCGATCGCCTTCTCCTCCTGCGTCGGATTCAAATAGACGGAATATTGGCGGAAAGTTGATTTTAAAGCCTGATCAGCCTTGAGGCGGCGCAGTACCCGACTGGGAATACCGTAGCCTTGTTCAATATGGCCTTTGCCCACCACAACTACCACTAGGCGATCCGGCTGTTGGGCTACAGTTTGGGCAATCTTTTCAGCCATGGTCTCATCCCACAAGACCTGGGCGGCAAAAAAACGCTCAAAGCCATCTTCAGAGGCAGAACCGGGATGAAACTGTTCATAAATGGTTTTCAGCTTTTGGCGATAAGCCTCATTCGTGGTATCGATCTCAGCGAGGGGGGGAATGTATTGCTGGTCTGCGCTGGTCAGATGTTCGAGTCCCTGGCGGCTGACTTTCTTGGTGACTTCCGTGGGGGTGTTTAAGGCCACCACAGGCAGTCGATGCTGTTTGGCAAATCGCAAAATAGGGGCATAAAATTCCCAGTTAAATCCCCAACGTTGAAGATATTGGGTCTGCTGTTGGAGTTGAGTTTCCGTGATTTGGCCAGCAAGATAGCGATTTAGGGGGTCTTGGAAGGGGCGCTGGAACATTTCCATGGAGATCGCCAACTTGGGCTGTTTTTTGTATAGCGCCTGGATAATCTCTAGTTGTGCCCGATGATCGGCTGGGCGATCGTGGGTTTCACCTAAGTAAACAACTTGAGCCATCAACAATTGGTTTAAGATAGCTGCTTGCTCAACATTCATTACTGTTGTAGCCTGCATGCACTGCCAACTTAGCGACGGCAACACACACAACAAGATAATTCCTAAACTGAGGGACCACAAGCGTGAAGAGCGAAGTTGGCTCATGACGGTACCGTTTTTCAAAATGGCCAACGAGTCATACTCAAAGATTGAAAGCTCCTCAATTAATATAGCCAATATAGGAAAACCCCTTTTGCCTGATGCATAAAGGGGTTTAATTCCATCTATAAGGTAAGCCTATTGGTCTACCATTTGTCCGCCTGACCTAAAACGTAGGCAGCAACGTTCTCAATATCGGCGCTAGACAAGCTAGAACCAAAAGCAGGCATTCCCCCTTTGCCATTAGTCACCTGGGTAATGATGGCATCAGCCGAGAACATCCCAAACTGCTCTAAAGCAGCTTTTTTCAGGGTTTTTTCAGGCTGAACAACATTATTGCCACCTGCATGACAAGCGGCACAGTTTGCATTAAAGACTCCCGCGCCTGCACCCGCATCAGCCGCAAGGGCAGGTGTAGTGATGGCAAAGGTCAACACAGCAAGGGCAGTTAAAGCAATAGATAGAAATTTTTTCAACGCGTTTCTCCTCTCAGTTCATTTTGACAGCTACGCCGTCAAACCTATCAACGTTAAATTTACCAAATGATTAACAGATTTAGGTGCGCAAATAAGGCAAGGCTTTAAGGCGTTGTCCTTAGAAATCAGCGAACCTTAAAGGCTACGTTTTACCCATCCTCTGGGGAGCAAGCTGCGGACTCCAGTATATGGATATCCGCTATGGGGCATTATCTCAACCGATTTTTGCTTGGGTGTTAGCAATTTACAAATCAACCCATCAAGTAAAGTCTATGCCATCCTCGACATCTTCACTTCCCCAACCTTTTGCAACTTGAGCTGCTCTAAGAACAAAGGCATCAAGTTTGGCTAGCTCTTGATCAGACAGCCAAGTATCAGGGACTTGGCGGCACCAAAAACTGATATCGCTGCCATCGTAAATGGTTGGTTCTCGTTGAAAAGCAATTAAGCTACCGATATTATCCCGAGGAGGGGTGGCTCCTTGCAAGTTTTCCAAAGACAAAGACTGCACAGGGTTAGGCAAGGTTGCACCGCCCACATGACAATTTTTGCAGTTGTCTTCAAATAATCGCTTCCCTTGAGTGAGCTGTTCAGGCGAAAACAACTGAGTTTCTCCCGTGGCATTCATCACAATGGGAACAGGTTCGGTTACCTTAAGATATCGGACAATATAGTCGTCAATATCTCCTGCTTGGACAAGGGGACTGTTGAGTAGGCTCCCCCAATACAGCAATAGAAAAGCAATAAAACAACGTGTAAACCAAGATTTCAGCATTTGGTACTCGCCTTGATTGTGAACTTTGGTGAGATAGGCTCAGCCTGACCTGTCCAAAGAGAACAGGTCTGAGCTTAACGTTTAGCCTTACCGCCTCCCCATTGCTCCCCAATTACATTGGGCTGAATGAGGATATGCCCAGCGATGGACACTAAGTCATCGTCCGTTAAGTTCCTCATTAGCGGGAAGACGTCGGTGCTTTGAGTACTCGGATGCACTTCGGCAATGGTTTCAAAACCATCATAGGTGGTGGGATTTCTCATGTAATCTACCAGCCCTTCAACCGTGTCGCGGCGGGGATTAGCACCTGACAAGCTGGCTTGAGACAGGTTAAGCGTGGGGTTCGTTTTTGTGTCTCCACCAACGTGGCAGTTTGCGCAGGCAAAGGCAAATAATCGCTGACCCTCTTTTGCTTGCTGAACCGACAGAGTAATGGAGCCTCCGTCGTTCAGAGCAACTGTGCGTGTTGCATCATCTAGTTCAGCAGCAGTTGCAGTACTCGTTAATACTTGAAAAGCAAAAAAGACTGTAGCCACCGCCAGCAACATGTATCTTTTCAGCATAGTTCTCCTTTCAATTTCGTTTAATTATCAGGCTCTCAACACAGATAAATCCACTTTACAGAACTAAGTACCCTCTCAAAAAACTGCCAGCCACTGGTGACAGTGATAGCGTACACAGCAAAGAGAAGCAGATCAGGCATGATTAAAGAGATGGACAGGTCTGCAAACCCATAATCATTAACGTACTGATTTTATTAAGGTTGACCCACCTAATATCATGCCATTGAGGTGTCCCTTTCCCAAATCCAGATTCTGCAAGTTTGTGGATCCTAGACTAGAAAGCGCAAAGGGTTAACTGCGGGTCACCTGTTCAACGGTTGCTGGGTGCAAATGAGCAGTGACTTTAGAAACATCAGAGGCCATGGGCATTTGGGCATGGATGCGAATAAGCTGAGCTAAGGTCTCTTTGAGTTGGGGTCTAGGAACAATAGCATCGACAAATCCGTGGCTGAGGAGGTATTCCGAGGTTTGGAAATCATCGGGTAACTTCTCGCGTAAGGTTTGTTCTACGACCCTGCGACCGGCAAAGCCAATGGTGGCTTTGGGTTCTGCCAAGATGATGTCGCCTAGCATCGCAAAGCTAGCCGTTACACCTCCGGTGGTGGGGTGGGTTAAGACGGGAATATAAAGCAATCGGCTGGCGCGATGTTGATCAAGGGCAGCAGAGGTTTTGGCCATTTGCATTAAACTCAGCATTCCTTCTTGCATCCGTGCGCCCCCAGAGGCACAGATAATGACTAAGGGGAGGCGATCGCAAGTGGCCCGCTCGATCAAACGGGTGAGTTTTTCGCCAACCACTGACCCCATACTGCCCCCCATAAACCGAAAGTCCATCACCCCTAAGGCTAGGGATAGACCGTCCAGCTCACCGATGCCCGTTTGGACGGCATCTTGTAGACCGGTTTTGGTTTGGTATTCTTGGATGCGATCGCAATAGGCTTTGCGATCTCGAAATTCTAGGGGATCACAAGCCACCAAGTTATCATCCATGGGTACCCAAGTATCTTCATCGATCAGTTGTTGAATGCGCTCATCACTCGTGATGCGGAGATGATGCCCACATTCTAGACAGACCATCTGATTCGCTCGCAAATCTTTGGTGAAGGTGAGCGCGTTGCAGGCTTCACACTTTGACCACAAGCCATCAGCGATCTCTCGCTCAGGCTGTGTTTTCGTGACTGGATGAGATTTCTGCCGATTTGCGAACCAATCAAATAAAGACATGAAAACCTTTGATTCCTAATCTTGGTATTGCAACTGTTAATTAATCATAAACTTTGTTGCTATAGCTTGGAGCCTTGATTGTTGTGATGTTTGTAAAGATTTGGAAGCTTTTTAAGATCGATGATAAATGTGGGCATCCTAAGCCTATACGGAGCAAGGCTTTTATTTCAACTCACCCTCAGCTTTAGTGGCACCCACAACGTCTGCTGAAGCCTGATGGTCTATAACTTTGGTAAACCAATGTGGTTTGCCTGATTTTTAATGGAAGTTATGGATATCGCGCCTTTCAGGAGTGGGAACGTGATTTGGGATTAGCCGTGTTGTTCTTTAACTTGGATGGATTGAACCTCTGCACTACCCACACAGCTAGAATTGTTATGATTTCAAAATCTCGTCATCATTGGTTTCCGGTCTGGCACTATCTTAACCAGCCTTTATTTGATACTGAAATCAAGTTTATATTGCATCCCAGTAAATTTTGGAAATCCTACCGACTTGAGTACTTAAACCGCTGCTGGCTGAGACAATGCTTACCGCATCATGATCCCCAGATTTAAGCTCAGGCGTTAACTTTTAGGAGATCTGGCATAAAGAAGCAGTGATAAGATAAAAGGTGATTGATCGATATTCCGACCAACTTACCGGACATTACATAACTGTCTGTGGGTAAGGTTCAATATCATCACGCTTGCGACGACGATATCCCGATGGAGAGATCGCGATCGCGAGTTCTCTTCCCATCTTTATCCTTCACTCGCTGCTGATCCATGGTCAATGCTCCTCCCCAACCCACTGCATCGCTCAAGCTCTCTAAATTAGAAGGGATTAAAGAGCGCAGCCATCATCTGCGATACCCACTGACAACGGACTTGCAAACAGAAACGCCATACTTGCAGGAAGAAGCCATCCAGATCCTCAAGTTTCATGGGTCTTATCAGCAAGACAATCGAGATCATCGGCTGAAGGGGCAACAGAAAGATTATCAATTCATGCTGAGGACCCGAAGCCCCGGCGGCTTTATTCCACCCCAGCTCTACCTTACTTTGGATCAACTCAGTGAAACCTATGGCAACCAGACGTTGCGAACCACTACCCGGCAAGGGTTTCAAATTCACGGTGTCCTCAAGCAAGATCTCAAGACCGTCATTGCTACCATCATTCGCAATATGGGCTCGACCCTAGGGGCCTGTGGCGATTTAAACCGGAATGTTATGGCACCCCCTGTACCCTACACCCATCGTCCGGCCTATACCTATGCCCAGGACTATGCCAATCGGATTGCCGACCTATTAACCCCGCAAACCGGAGCCTACTATGAAATTTGGCTAGATGGGGAGAAATATCTGTCTGCCCAAGAACATCCTGATGTCAAAGCTGCTCGGCAACGCAATCTGCACCGCACCAATATAGACGATGCTGAGGAACCCATTTACGGGCAGCATTATCTGCCCCGTAAATTTAAGATTGCCGTGACCGTTCCTGGGGATAACTCCATTGACCTTTATACGCAGGATGTGGGGTTAGTGGTCATTTTGGATGAACAAGACCAACTCCAAGGCTTTAACGTTATTGTGGGTGGTGGCATGGGTCGCACCCACAATAAGGAAGAAACTTTTGCGCGACTCGCAGAACCCCTAGGCTATGTCGCCAAGGCGGATATCTACGATTTAGTCAAAGCCATTATTGCCACTCAGCGCGATTATGGCGATCGCCAGCAGCGTCGTCATGCCCGCATGAAATATTTAATACAGGATTGGGGCATCGACAAGTTTCGGCGTGGGGTTGAACAATATTTTGGTCAGTCTTTGGCTCCTTGTCATCCCCTTCCTGACTGGAAGTATCAAGATTATTTGGGGTGGCACGAACAAGGAGATGGCCAACTCTTTTTGGGTCTTTCTATTGAGAATGGCCGCATCTATGATCAAGGGCAGTTCAAACTCAAGTCAGCCCTGCGCCAAATTGTCCAGCAGTTTGACTTGCCCCTGCGGCTGACCGCCAACCAAAATTTGATTCTCTATAATATTCAACCGTCTGATCAAGCCGCTATCCAAATAATTCTGCAAGGGGCTGAGGTGCAAGGGGTTGAGGCGATTGATCCCTTGGTGCGCTATGCCATGGCTTGTCCAGCTTTACCCACATGTGGTTTAGCAATTACTGAATCGGAGCGAGCACTGCCTGGGGTCGTGGAGCGGATTCGTGCCCTCTTGAATAAGCTGGATCTACCAGATCAGCATTTTGTGGTGCGGATGACAGGTTGCCCCAATGGGTGTGCCCGACCCTATATGGCGGAGCTGGGCTTGGTGGGCATTAAGCCGGGGTGTTATCAACTCTGGCTGGGGGGCAGTCCCGATCAAACGCGCTTGGCAAGGACGTTTATGGAAGTCATGGATGTCCAAGACCTAGAGGCTACGTTAGAACCTTTGCTGGTTTTGTTTAAGAAAAATCGCCATCAGGGTCAAACAGCAGAAAGTTTTGGGGATTTTTGCGATCGCATCGGCTTTGCCGCCCTCCGTCAGTTCAGCGACACCTACGATCCAAAGAGTCATAGGGATCAAGCCAGTCCAGGGCGGATTCGACACCGAGTCAATTTGCGGCCACAGATCTACAATCGTCTGAAGGAAACCGCCACTGCTCAAGGGAAAACCCTCACAGATCTCGCGTCAGATGCCATTGAGTACTATTTGCAAAACCAATCTCAGTAACTGGATCCCTTGGATTGCAAGGTGGTAAATGACCAGAAAGCTGATTGTCATTGGGGGCGGTGCTGCTGGGTTTTGGGGTGCGATCGCTGCTGCCCAAGCTCAGGATGAGCTGTCCATTACGATTCTAGAAGCCAGCCATCAACTGTTAACGAAGGTGCGTATTTCTGGGGGTGGGCGGTGCAATGTCACTCATGCTTGTTTTGATCCAACCCTCTTGGTGGGTCATTACCCGCGTGGGTCTAAAGCCTTGCGGGGGGCCTTCACTCGGTTTCAACCCCAAGATACGGTGCAGTGGTTTGAGGCTCACGGTGTCCGCCTCAAAACGGAGGCCGATGGTCGCATCTTCCCCACAACGAATGACTCGGAGACGATCATTGCCTGTTTGCTGCGCACGGCTAAGCAACTGGGGATTGCCATTCGCACAGGTGTGCCTGTAACCACCCTGACCAAAGCTGAGACGAGGAGATTTGAGGTGGGCTTAAAAGGGGGTGAAGTATTGGGGTGCGATCGCATCCTCTTGGCCACGGGCAGTCATCCCTTGGGCTATCGTTTGGCTCAACAACTTGGCCATCCCCTGGTTTCCCCCGTACCGTCCCTCTTCACGTTCAAGATTAGAGATCAGCGGTTAGAAGACCTTGCAGGTATTAGCGTTGACCCGGTTCATCTGCATTTATGCGCAGCCGAGCAAACCTTTGAGCAAACAGGACCCTTATTGGTGACCCATTGGGGGCTGAGTGGACCAGCGGTCTTGAAATTGTCGGCTTGGGGGGCACGGGCTTTGCATCAGAGTCGATATCGGGGGGTGTTGACGGTCAATTGGTTACCCCATCGACCTAAGGATGCCCTGAGGCAAACGATTTTGAATACTAAAGTAGAAGGAGCCAAACGTGCGATCGCCAACCACTGCCCAGTGGAGATCCCGCAACGGCTCTGGCAAAGACTGCTCGTGGCCGCCCAAATTTCGCCGCAGCAACGCTGGGCTGATCTCTCCAAGCAAAATCTCCGCCATCTGCTCCTAGAAATCAGCCAGAGCCAATTTCAGATCATGGGTAAGGGTATTTTCAAAGAGGAATTTGTCACCTGTGGCGGTGTGGATCTTCAAGACATCAACTTCAAAACAATGGAGAGTCGCCATTGCCCCGGTCTCTACTTTGCAGGAGAAGTTATAGATGTGGATGGCATTACTGGTGGGTTTAACTTCCAAAATGCCTGGACAACGGCCTGGTTAGCGGCTCAAGCCCTTGGCCAGTCTTGCCATTAGCATGGAAAACCAACTAGAACGGTCGTTTGTATGGTTTCATACATCAAGGGAGATTCCGTTGCACCTCTGGTGCTGATGGGGTCATCTCTAGTGATAGATCAAGCCTTATTGTTCGGGGAAAGGAGCCTTTGATTTTGGGTGTTGAACTGCGTAGCTATGTTTATCTAGACAGTCTCCAACCCCAGCATGCCGCCTATATGGGTAGTGTAGCCGACGGTTTTTTACCCTTACCGGGGGATACCTCCCTCTGGGTAGAGATCTCCCCAGGGATTGAAATTAATCGGATCATGGATGTCGCCCTCAAGTCTGCCGTGGTTCGTCCCGGTGTGCAACTGGTAGAACGACTGTACGGTGTTCTGGAAGTACATGCCAGTAGTCAAGCTGAAACTCAAACGGCAGGGCGAGCCATGTTAGAAGCATTAGGGGTGCGCCAGGGCGATCGCTTGCGACCCCAAGTCGTTTCCAGCCAAATCATCCGTAATATTGACCCCCACCATGCCCAACTGATTAATCGCAACCGACGGGGTAATATGTTACTCGCAGGCCAAGCGCTTTATGTCATGGAGGTCACTCCGGCTGCCTATGCTTCCTTAGCCGCCAATGAAGCTGAGAAGGCCGCCTTGATTAATATCTTGCAAATTACCTCTGTGGGTAGCTTTGGTCGCTTGTATTTGGGCGGTGCTGAACGGGATATCAAAACAGCCGCCGTTGCCGTTGTCGATACCTTAGCAAATGTCCCTGGCCGCGATCCGAACCATCCATCCCCAGAAGAATAACTGAAGATGGGAAACCCAGCCAGAAACAGCCCCGGAGAACATCTGACCCTTGTCTACCGAGGGGCCGCTGCTTGGAATCACTGGCGACAAAAGCATGGTCACCTTCGCCCCAATCTGGCGGGCTGTAACCTGGGCAAGATGGACTTGCGCGGCTTTGATCTGAGCCATACTAATTTAAGCGCAGCCAACCTCCAGGCTGCCAATCTGGAGGGCGTCAATTTGAATAGTAGTCTGCTCGTTGGTGCCAACTTGGTGGCCGCACAACTGACGGGGATCGAAGCCGTGGCCATCAACCTCCGTCATGCCCAGTTAGCAGGGGCGGATCTGAGGGAGGCTAACTTAATTGGCGGAGACTTAGGGGAAGCGGTGCTGTCAGGGACAGACCTCAGTCGGGTCAACTTAATTGGCTGCATATTGCGGTATGCAGATTTACGACAGGCAGAAATGGCAGCGGCTCAACTCCAGCGGGCGGATTTGAGTTATGCCGAACTGGAGGCCACCAACTTAATTCAAGCTAACCTGACCCAGGCCAATTTATATCAGGCCACATTAATAGGAGCCTATCTGTACGGTGCGGATCTGAGTCGAGCCAATTTACGATCGGCCCGTTGTGCCCAAACCTATATGGTCAGCGCTAACCTTGAGGGCATCCAGGCAGAAAATGCCGATCTATCCTGGAGCAATCTCAGTAAGGTCAACTTTACGGGGGCTAATTTAAGGGGAGCCAACTTGCAGGGAACACGGCTACACCGCGCCCAGTTTAACCAGACCTGTTTAGAAAATGCTGATTGGGATTTAGCGGATTGGCAGCAAGCCCAAGGATTTCTAGGCTCACCCCGCTATTGAAGCTGTAAGAGCTGTAGGAGTTGTTCAGCCTCGGTTTGGCAAAAGCGCCCTTGGGACTTACAGGGAATGGAGAGGAGAATGCGATCAAAAGTTTGCAGGGAGTCACAGGGAACCGAAAGGAAAACCTCCGCCGGATGGTGACAGGTCATTAACACAAACGGCCCACTCTGGTAGGTCTGATAGCCCGCTTCCTTGGTGGTGACGGGTTGAAATCGATAATGGCTGAAGATGTACTCTGCATCGGTGAAGGTGAGCCAAGGGCAGGCGATTCCTCGACGTGGCTCTCGGTGCTGAGTAGAGGAATGAGCAGAGGAGCGCGGGGGTGAGGGGGCTGAAGGCGGGGGTGGGGAGGGTGAGGAAGACTGCTGCGGGGTGGGGTGAGGTGCGTTAGTTTGCTGGCCTTTTAAGTAGGCGTAGGCTTGATTGAATTGCTTGAGTTTTTCTTCTGCCTTTTTATAGAGGCGAGGATTGTGCATAAAGCGATCCGGGTGCCAAACCATGACTAGATCCTGATAGGCTTCCCGAATTTCCTCAAACGTAGCGGTTTGATCCAGAGATAGGGTTTGCAGATGTGCCTCGCAAGTAGGCATGGCAGACTCACTTTGCTCAGCAGGTTTAAAACCATCTTAATGAGGCTGAAATACCAAAAGCAATGCGCTTTCAATTACGTTCTGATACATATCGCAAAGAAGTAGTAAGTAACATTGCAAAGGGTACTGGGAATACCAGTTTTTTGAACTTCCAGTGATTTCAGCAAAATATTGAGAACTGGATCAAGGGAGTTGTGGTTTCAACAAAACGATGCTCCCAAGGATAGCGATGAGACGAGAGCTATTCTCACGGAGGCTCTCACAATAGCGTAAACTAATGGCTGGCAGGATTTTTTTGATTGATTCAGGTTGTATAGCCCCAACCTCACCTGTATGTGGTTGTTTTCAAGGGCTTTTTGTTATTAATTGGTCAGAATTGCCGTTCGTTGATCACAGTGAGAGGAGCTGGCTTGACTGAGAATCCTGATTCCAGGTTGCAAGTTGTCTCTCGCAAAGAGTTGCGAGAACTGGTGCGATCGCAACTCCTGATGCTGTTAGAGCAAGGTAATTTGAGAGGAGCCAAAGCCTTGTTGGTGCCTGTACAGCCAGCGGATATCGCCGAAGCCATTGAAGAGTTGCCGGAGGCGCAACAGGTCATTGCCTTTCGGCTGCTCTCTAAAGATGAAGCGATTGAAGTCTACGAGAACTTGAACTCCAGTGTTCAACAATCGTTAATCGAAGAGTTTAAGCGGCAAGAGGTTTTAGACATTGTTGATAAAATGTCACCGGATGATCGGGCGCGCCTGTTTGATGAGCTACCCGCAAAGGTGGTGAGCCGATTGGTGGGTCAACTCAGCCCCATCGAACGGCAAGCCACAGCCTTGTTATTGGGGTACGAGGCCGGGACAGCAGGCCGGATTATGACGCCTGAATATGTGTCTTTAAAGGAGAATTTAACCGTCTTTCAAGCCCTAGAGCGGATTCGGAGTTTAGCCCAATTTACAGAGACGGTTTACTATCTCTATGTTGTCGATGTTGCTCGCCATCTAACGGGAATTATTTCCCTGAGAGATTTGGTAACCGCTCAACCAGAGCAGACCATTGGTGAAATCATGACGCGAGATGTGGTCTCGGTTCATACCAATACCGATCAAGAAGAAGTGGCTCGCACCATCCAACGCTATGATTTTCTGGCCATGCCCGTTGTGGATCGGGAAGAACGCCTGGTGGGTATTGTCACTGTTGATGATGTCATCGACATTCTAGAAGAAGAGACCACGGAAGATATCTATACCATGGGGGGGGTGCAATCCGGGGGAGATGACTACTTCCAGACCAACCTGATTACAGTGGCTCGCAGACGGGTGACGTGGTTACTCGTCTTGTTATTCACGAATATCGGCACAGCGGCGGTCATTCGTAGCCAGCAAGACCTTTTGCAGAAAGTAGTGGTTCTGGCTACTTTTATTCCCCTGTTGATTGGTACGGGAGGGAATGTGGGGGCTCAATCCTCAACGGTGGTGATCCGTAGCCTCAATGTGGATCAACGCCATCACCCACTTTGGGTCATTCAGCGTGAAGGCATTGCCGGGGCTTTCTTGGGCCTGATGTTGGGGGCAATTGTGGTGATTTGGGCCTATCTCTTGGTGGGGAACTTAGCGGTTGCGATCGCAGTGGGTCTCAGCCTCGTCGCTATCTCCATCTTGGCATCCATTGCGGGCGCATCTCTCCCCTTCGTCTTTCGCGCCATCGGCTTTGATCCAGCCTTGATGTCCGCCCCTTTTATTACCACTGCTGTCGATGTGTTGGGTGTCTTTATCTACTTTGCCGTTGCCCGCTTTATTTTAGAGATTTAGGCGATGTGTCCCTGCTTGAGAAGGGGGTCAAAGCAGCCTGGGATTGGGCTAAAGAGAGGGAATGGACTGACGGTATGGCATGCTGGTTATCAACTCTCCAGCGCAGTTTCTAGGGCCTCTACATTTGTCGGGACAGCAGTGGGCGATACTGAAATAGCAGAAGCCATCTTGGTTAAGCTATCAATGATAGTTAGCTGCTCCCTGGCCTGACGTTCTCTGCTGATAAAATTTTTGATCTACTGAGACTAGATGACCCTGCATGAGTAACTCCGCTTCTGAATCCCCTATTCTGCGTGAAGGGAAAAGCCCCCCTCAACATCGCGATCGCACCGCTGTGGATCGGGAGGCTCTCACGCCGATGATGCGCCACTACGTGGATCTCAAAGATGAATATCCTCAAACCCTGTTGTTGTACCGGATGGGAGATTTTTATGAAACCTTTTTTGAAGATGCCTGCACCCTCGCCCAAGCCTTGGAGCTAGTCCTGACCAGTCGGCAAGCTGGAAATGATATTGGTCGGGTGGCAATGGCGGGGATTCCTCACCATCAGTTAGATCGCTACAGTCGGCTCTTGGTGGAGAAAGGCTATGCCGTCGCCATTTGCGATCAAATGGAAGATCCCGCCCAAGCGCAAGGGTTGGTGAAGCGGGAAGTCACCCGCGTGATCACCCCCGGTACACTCTTAGAAGAAGGGCTGCTCAATGCCCGCAGCAACAACTTTCTGGCAGCATTTGTGTTGGCTGGCAACCATTGGGGACTGGCTTATGCCGACATTTCTACAGGAGAATTTCTGACCACCCAATCGAGTGAGCGGGAGCAATTGGCACAGGAACTCCTGCGATTGCAACCCTCGGAAGTATTGTTTCCGACGGACGCCCCGGATTTGCAAAAGATGCTGAAACCGGGAGAAACGTCCGACAAATTGCCGGAGGGATTGCCTAATCAGTTTTGCTACACATTGCGATCGCAAACCTCCTTCACCCCCGCCGAAGCCCGTCAACGCATCCAAGAAGTGTATGGGGTTCGCTCCTTAGAAGGATTGGGGTGTGAGCATCTGCCCTTGGCAGTACGGGCAGCGGGGGGTCTCTTGGCCTACCTAGAAGAAACCCAAAAAGATACGCCGATTCCCCTACAGCCCCTCGCCACCTATACCCTCAGCCAATATCTCATCCTCGATCATCAAAGTCGTCGCAACCTAGAGCTAACGCAAACCTGCCGCGATGGCACTTTTCGCGGCTCATTGCTCTGGGCTTTAGACCGCACACACACAGCCATGGGCAGTCGCACGCTGCGCCGATGGTTGCTGCAACCCTTACTCAACTTGACGGCTATTCAAGCTCGTCAAGCTACGATCACTGAACTCCTGCCGCAAACGGGGTTTCGCAAAGAACTGCAAAACCAACTTCAAAAAATCTACGATCTAGAGCGCTTAGCTGGACGGGCAGGCTCCGGCACTGCCACTGCTCGTGATCTGGTGGCTCTCGCCGAATCCTTGGGGCAATTAACGGATCTTGCTCATACTGTTTCTTCCTGCCAAACGCAATATTTGCAAGCGTTGCAAACTGTACCTCCCATTTTGGATCAACTGGCGCAACGTCTGAACGCTCACTTGGTAGATGCTCCGCCGATTTCTCTGACTGAAGGCGGCATCATCCGTTCTGGTGTGCATCCAGAATTAGATCAACTGCGTCAGCAGATCCTCAGCGATCAACAGTGGATTGCTGACCTAGAAAAAGAGGAGCGAGAGCGCACGGGCATTTCCACTTTGAAAGTGGGCTTCAATAAAGCCTTTGGTTACTTCATCAGCATTTCGCGGATCAAGGCCGATCAAGCTCCTGATGACTATATCCGTAAGCAAACCCTCACCAACGAAGAACGCTTCATTACTCCCGAACTCAAAGAACGCGAAGCCCGCATCCTCACCGCCCAAACGGAGCAATTTCAACTGGAGTATGACCTATTGGTTGCTCTCCGCACCGAAGTTGGCGAACAAGCCAGCCTGATCCGCACCACCGCCATTGCCGTCGCCGCCGTTGATGTGCTCGTCAGTCTCACCGAAGTTGCCGTCTATCAAGCCTATTGCTGCCCCCAAATGACAGAAGACCAAGACATCCATATCCTCGCAGGTCGCCACCCCGTCGTCGAACAATCCCTCCCACCGGGCTTCTTCGTCCCCAACACCACCACCCTCGGCAGATCCTCCAGCCCCCCATCTCCCCCACCCCAAACCTCCTCTGCTCCAAACCCTCCCGACCTGATCATCCTCACCGGCCCCAACGCTAGCGGTAAAAGCTGTTATCTCCGCCAAGTTGGTCTCATCCAACTCATGGCTCAAGTTGGCAGCTACGTTCCTGCTCAGTCGGCTCGGTTGGGGATGTGCGATCGCATCTTCACCCGCGTGGGTGCCGTTGATGACCTAGCCACGGGTCAATCGACGTTTATGGTGGAAATGAATGAAACCGCTAATATCCTCAACCACGCTTCTTCTAAGTCTCTGGTTCTCTTGGATGAAATTGGGCGCGGCACGGCCACCTTTGATGGCTTAGCCATTGCCTGGTCTGTAGCCGAACATTTAGCCACGGTCATTCAAGCCCGCACCATTTTTGCTACCCACTACCATGAACTGAATGAACTGGCCAGCTTGGTAGATAACGTTACTAACTTTCAGGTATTAGTTAAAGCTTTACCCGATCAAATTATCTTTTTACATCAGGTCTCCCCTGGCGGAGCCAGCCGCTCCTATGGGATTGAAGCAGGGCGATTAGCCGGGTTACCCCCCTCGGTAATTCAGCGGGCCAAACAAGTCATGAAGCAAATTGAGCAGCACAGCAAAATTGTCGTAGGCTTACGTAAAGGGATTAACCCGACGAGATCGCAAACATCACTCAAAACATCCACAGAACAAACATCCACCGATCAAGCCCAGCAGTTTGAACTGCCATTTTAAAGCTGATTTTTCGACTATAGCAATTCTCTTCTGGGCTACATAATGTGTTGTACTTCCAGAAACTTTCAATCAGAAATGATTAAGATAATCGATGATCTAATTTTCTTAAAACTTCAATTTACTCCACAGTAAGTTTAGGATGGGTTGAGAAACGAAACTCATCGTCCAACTCCCAACCCTTGCCTCAGATTAGATCGTAATCAGGAAGTTGACGGAAAATTAGCGATCGCCTTTGCTAAGCCCACAATTTGCCAAGGGCAACTCTGGTGTGGTTGTCCTGCAAAGATGTTTTGCGATTTCAGTTTGGGTTAATTGGAGGATGCGATCGCAGCAGTTTGCGTGGATTAGGGGAATGCGATCGCTGTCGGTTACGAGTAATCACATTGAGTTATGAGTGTGATTCGCTACGGGCGACACTACGTAAACGCAGCCACTCATCTAAATCCGATAGGTTAGAGAAGTCTAGTAGAGCTTCACCGAGTTCTTCTAGTTGGGATAGGGAGAGCGATCGGATTTGGGTTTCGGTTGAGGGTGCGATTGAGCCGAATCGACGGTTGAGTTGGCGTAACACCAGATTTAATCCCTCCTCAATTTTTCCCTTGGCCTCACCTTTGGCCTCAGCCTCAGCCTCAATTTCCTGATAAATCACAGAGTCGCGCATGATGTCTCTCCGCGACACTGATAGTAGCGCTATAACTTTTGCCGCTCTATCAGTTGGCGAAGCAGAGAAGGGCGATCGCTAATAATGTTGTTGACCCCCAAGGCTAACAATCGTTCCATCTCAGAACCTTGGTTAACGGTCCAAACATGAACCAATTTACCTTCAGTATGGGCACGGTCTACGAATTCTGGTGTGACTAAAGTGAAGTGTATTGAATAGAAATCAACCTCAAAATCAGGGAATTGGGGCTGGGATGGCGTGATTACCGAACCAACCCCAATTTCAGGGGCTAGGGTCTTGAACTGCCGCAGAATATCCCAATCTATTGAAGAGACCACACAATCTTGCTGCCAGTTTTGCTGTTGAAGGAGTGCAACAATTTTAGGAACAAGTTCCTGTTCATGTCCATGCCTTTTCAGTTCCAAATTTAATTTAATCCGCCCCTTGGCCAGATCCATGACTGCTGCCAATGAGGGAATACGCGTATCTATAAACTCATCGGCAAACCAACGTCCCACATCTAGGGCATTTAGTTCTGGCAGGGTCAGTTCCCAGAGGTGGCGATCAATTCCTGCTAAGCGGGATAAATGAGTATCATGAATAACAACCAAAGCATGATCTTTCGTTTCCTGCACGTCAATTTCGACAAAGTCAGCCTGCGCTTGAATCGCCAACTCAATTGCAGGGATAGTATTCTCAGGCGCGAGTTGGGAACACCCCCGATGGGCTGTTATATGGGGATGCAAATGCTTGACACCTTGCACATAAGATTTCATGGATCATCTAAATCATTGTGAATTAAAAATTAATTTTGACTAAATGAAAACGGTATAAAGAGAACGGCATAGTTTGGCTGGTGAATTAAGGGTGAAAACACCCAGTAATCTCAAAAAAATATAAATTAATAAAAATTTTCTTTACTTTTGCCAAGTTTAATTGTGATCGTTATCATTGAAGGGCCATTTTAGGGAACACTAAAATGGAGTGATAAGTCTTAATCCATTGTTCTTTGTAAGTACAGCGCTCTTTATCAATATCAATAGAGCGATAAAAAATAGCAATTGATTGTCAGTAGCAATCCTTTGTCTTCTGTTGTTACTGAGGTCTGTTTATTAATTATTTCTTGTTTAGACTGTCGAGCTGGGGGTGTCCTCAATGATTACACTAGGGCACACCATTAGCAAGCCATCCGAACTGGCTCAGCAGACAGCACCAGCCCCTCAAAAAGCTCAAAAACTCAGCTTTTGGCAACTTTGGAATATGAGTTTTGGCTTTTTCGGCATCCAGTTTGGTTGGGGTCTACAGATGGCCAACACCAGCAGCATTTTTGAACATTTAGGAGCGCGGGTTCATCAACTGCCCTTACTGTGGCTAGCTGCCCGTTAACGGGTCTGATGGTGCAACCCATTATTGGTTATCTCAGCGATCATACCTGGGGGCTTTTGGGACGTCGGCGTCCCTATTTTTGGTGGGTGCGATTTTGGGTTCTGTGGCCTTGGATCTTGATGCCGAATGCCCCCAGTCTATGGGGTGGCAGTGG
>JAAUOM010000033.1 GCA_012034865.1 Acaryochloris sp. CRU_2_0
TTAGCTAGCCCAATTTCCCATGATGTTTCATCTCCAGTTGACTCTTCAACGTTAACTCAAACCTTTGCACCTGGTTCTTAAAAGCTATATCCTGTAATATTCCTACGTACTTGTGTGTAATGGATAGCAGCTTTGGGAGAGGGGCTGGGGGTGAGGGACAGAATTGCAGCTTATTCAATTCATGATCCTAAGATTTGGTCGTCTAGGGAAAAATCGATATTGGCTTGACCTCGCCCAGTGGCTAGATAATCTTGCTGAAAGGACTCTTGCAAGCCAGTGACCAGATCATACTGGGGTTGCCAATTTAGATCTCGGCTGGCTTTATGGATATCGGCAAAAAAATGCTGAAGGCGTAAGGGAAAGGCTTTGCGTTTGCCAAAATCGAAGGCTTTGGGGTCATAATGCACCAGTTCTAGTTGATCAGGGGATTGACCTGCCGCCTGGGCACAGGCTTTGGCTAATCCATCAAAGGTGACATAGCGATCTCCACTTACATTGTAAATTTGACCAATGGCTTGGCGGTTTCCCAACACCGATGCCATGGCTAAAGCTAGATCCTGCACATGCCCCAATTGGGTGATGTGTTGGCCGTTACCCGGAATGGGGATGGGGCGTTTGCGCACAATGCGATCAAAAAACCAAGCTTCTAGATCATTATAATTTTTAGGTCCATAAATATAGGTCGGACGAATAGCGGTATAGGGAAGCCCTTGGGCGGCGAGATCGGCTTCTGATTCCGCTTTACCCAAATGGCGGCTTTTGGGATCTGTGGGATCCTCTTCGCAATGGGGCATCTGATCGGATTTTAGGTATACCCCAGCAGAACTCATGTAGATAAAATGTTGCACCCGCCCCTTAAACAATTGAGCTAAGGGCTGAGTATCCGTCAGTTGGCGGCCATTGTTGTCAAAAATGGCATCAAAGTTTTCGTCGGCCAGTTTTAACTGGAGTTGGGCAGCATCGGTGCGATCGCCCTGAATCTGGCCAATCCCCGGCACCCCCGGCGGATGATTCCCTCGATTAAATAAAACCACCTCATGACCTTGTTCCACTAAGATCTTGCTCAGGTATACACCGATAAAACGGGTTCCCCCTATGATTAATACGCGCATTGTCTGCAAATCCTTTTGCCTATGATATTGAAAACCCAAAGGTTAGTATTAACCCCGATTCTAGAGAATGATCTGAGCACGCTTCATAAAATTTTTACGGATGCCTATGTGAGACGGTATCTCTGTGATGGCGAAGTCCTGTCTGTGCAGCAGGTTGAAGAAATGCTCAACCAAAGCAGCAAACACTTTGCCGAAGAAAGATTTGGTTTGTGGTTGATCAAGCTAAAGGACAAGAGCAAAGCCATTGGCTTTGTGGGGTTATGGTATTTCTTTGACGAAGATCAACCCCAGTTAATTTATGCCTTGTTACCTCAAGCCCTCAAACAAGGCTACGCGACGGAAGCTGCCACCAAAATTCTGAACTATTGTTTTGAAGAACTGGGCTATGACTATGTGGTGGCAAGCTGTGACCAGCCCAATCTTGAGTCGCAAAAAGTCGCGGCCAGACTGGGCATGAGAAAGCTGGAAGAAAAAATGGTGAATGGCAACTCTACTGTGTTCTTTAGAATTGACAAGGTGTCAGACGAAGCGCACTAATCTCTACCCGTAAAAGCCCACCGCTCATTTCCTGAATTCCCTAAGATCCTATGGGTTATTGTCTGGAAAAGCAGTCGCTGCTCTTTCAGTGACCCCCGGAATTCTGTAAGCTGATGAGGTATGCTCATCCTTCGTTTGCTTGTCAAAGCCATTAGATTCTATGTCTGTCTCCAGCCCTGCCCGTGTCATTCGGATTGGTTCGCGTAAAAGTCAACTCGCCCTCGTGCAAACGCACTGGGTACAAGGTCAACTGCAACAGCATTTTCCTGAGTGTGAGTTTGAAGTTTGTACCATGTCTACCCAAGGCGACAACATCCTGGATGTGGCTCTTGCCAAAATTGGGGATAAGGGACTGTTTACCAAAGAGCTGGAACTCTCCATGCTCCGTCAACAGACGGATTTAGCCGTTCATTCCCTCAAGGATTTACCCACGCAGTTACCAGAAGGATTATGCCTGGGTGCCGTTACGGAGCGGGTTGATCCAGCCGATGCCTTAGTCGTTCATGCTGATTATCAAGACTACCAAATTGAAACCTTACCAGCGGGTGCTGTGATCGGGACGTCTTCATTGCGGCGGTTGGCGCAACTGCGTTATCACTATCCTCACTTAGAGTTTAAGGATATTCGTGGCAATCTGAATACGCGGTTACAGAAGCTGGATGCAGGGGAATATGATGGCATTATTTTGGCTGTTGCTGGATTGCAGCGGCTGGACTTTGCTGAGCGGGTTCATCAAGTCTTGTCTGCTGAGATTTCCCTACACGCTGTAGGCCAAGGCGCTTTAGGTATTGAATGTCGAGACGGAGATCAAGAAATTCTGGCCTTGCTCAAAGCCTTAGAGCACAGTCCCTCTACCCAACGCTGTCATGCAGAGCGATCTTTCCTCAAAGAGCTAGAGGGGGGGTGTCAAGTGCCGATTGGGGTAAATACCACCCTCAAGGGCGATCAACTCACCCTGACAGGTATGGTCGCTAGCCTAGATGGTCAACGTTTGATCAAAGACGAGGTCACTGGCTCAGCCAACGAAGCCATTCAATTGGGCATTCAGCTAGCCACACAACTTCGCCAACAAGGCGCACAAGCCATTCTCGACGAAATTTTTGCCCTCAACCGCCCAGCCGACTCTCAATAATCTGTTCAGCACAGTTGTCTATCATTTACAATGGCTTAACTTGAGTCTGAAGGAGTCAACAGATGTCAGATCCCCATGTTTTATGTCTGGGAGAAGTGCTGTTTGATTGCCTTGCGGATCAGCCCGGTCGTGAATTTGTGGAGGTTGACTCTTGGACGCCCTACCCTGGAGGCGCGCCTGCTAACGTGGCTTGTGCCTTAGTCAAGCTGGGCACCTCTGCGGGGTTTATTGGCTGTGTGGGGATGGATGCGCCTGGGCAGCAATTGGTGGCGTTGTTGCGCCAGACTCACGTCAATGTAGAAGGCATCCAAGAGCATCCCCAAGCGCCCACCCGTCAAGTGTATGTGACCCGAACCTTAGGGGGCGATCGCACCTTTGCGGGGTTTGGTGAGTATGACACGAGTGCCTTTGCAGATACGCAACTCCAAGTCGATCAATTACCGACAGACTTGTTTGCCAGGGCAGACTTCTTGATTTTGGGCACTTTAGAATTGGCCTATCCCCAGTCAGCAGCGGCTGTACAGCAAGCGATGGAATTGGCTCACCAATATCAGATGCAAATTCTGATTGATGTCAACTGGAGACCTGTCTTTTGGGGGGATCCAGAGATTGCCCGCCAGGTGATTTTGCATAGGATCCCTACCGCCGACTATCTAAAGTTAGCAGAAGAAGAAGCTCTGTGGCTGTGGGATACAACGGATCCGCAGCAGGTTGCCAAACAGTTACCCCAGACTAAAGGGGTTTTAATCACAGCAGGGGAAAAAGGATGCACCTATTATTTACAGGGGGTCAGTGGCCATCATCCCGGATTCGTTGTCGATGTGGTGGATACAACAGGTGCAGGCGACGCTTTTGTGGCGGGTTTTGTCCATCAGCTTCGGTCTGTAGACCTGTCAACGCTTGATTCTGAATCGGTAGAGAAGATGATTGCCTATGCCAATGCTGTAGGAGCCTTGACGACGACGAAAGCGGGGGCGATCGCAGCCCAACCCCTAGCAGACGAAGTGGAGACTTTTTTGCGAACCCACATCCACCCGTAACCTAACTCAGGGATTGGGCAAGAACACTTGCTTAAGCGCCGTTCTCACGGGGAACGCCACTATGCTAACAACCGGGACTATGCCTCTATCTCCAGCTTCAGTACCCCTACCTAGGGTTCCCCAGGAGCATCCTTGGCCTACAGGGTATATTTTTCAAAGTCCTGGTCATCAGTTTAGTTACCGCGTTATTGGTCCTTGTTGTCGCTTGTTTGATCGTGAACAACTGCCTTGGCCCTGTTGTCGGGTGCAGTGGCGGGGCAAAGAACCCAGTTGGCGGCGGATTGGTCGTCGTTTGATTGCCGATCTATCCGCCAAACGCTATCCATCCTACTGTGTGGAATTGTTAGGCTATCCAGGGTCTGCGCCTTTGGTGACCACCCTCTATACTGATCGACTCTCTCCTCAACAACAACAGTGGTGGTATGCCAAACCTGGACTCTACCCCAATTAGTTCATCGTCTGAAGCTGCCGCAAATTTGTACATACTGTAATGGGAAAATCCCTTATTTTTTAGACTTAGACTTGGCGGAACTTGCCTGTTTAATTAGCTCTAATACCTGGCTCTGCTTGCGAAATTTTCCTTCTTGTTCATACAGTGCAGCCGCTTTCCGCAAATCTGGAATGGCAGCTCCTGGATCGCCCTTAGCTAAATGGCTTTCCCCTCGTTTTTGAAAGGCTAGGGCATGTTGAGGATTTTGCTCAATCACTTTGGAAAAATCAGAGATCGCCGCTGCCGGTTGCTTATTGTCAAACAAACTTATGCCTCGATATAAATGGGCAAACAAATTGTTAGGGTCAATTTGCAAAGAGAGATTGTAATCTGCGATCGCAGATTCATAGTCTTCTAGCTGTCGATAAGCATTGGCGCGGTTATAGAGGGCATAGGCATTTAACTTATAAACGGCCAAAGCCTGGGTATAAGCCTCCACTGCACCTTTATAGTCAGCCTGAGCATAGCGATCATCCCCCAAACGCACACTCTTAGCCACGGACACCGCCGTTTCAGACGAGGCTGGAGGTGTGTTAGAAGGGGGAGGAGCCACCTCTGTCGGGATTGACTGTGCCCAACCGGGCTGACCGCCAACAACCATAGTCCCCAATAGCGTTAAAGGAATAAAAAGGATCCATATCCCCCGTTGCCGCCGTTTTAGACTGAAGAGTGAAGCGTTTTTCATGGGAACTCCTTAGACATGCATGGCTGAGATACTAGTTCCTGAATGATCATAGAGGAACGAGGTTCCAGCACCCCTACCCCTCCCAAGAGGGGATAATCGGACAGATGTAGCAAATAGGTTGCAATCATCTTTGAAACCTACAGAACCCCCAATCCCCTCCCAGGAGAGGTGCCCGTAGGGCGGGGTGGGTCTACCCAGAGTTGAGCAATGCAAGGTAAGTTTCCTTCTGGAATCTGGACTCAGGTCATTTATGTGTACACGGTAGCTTAGCAAGGGGGGAAACCGAAAATTTGGCTCCCTCCCCTTGGTTCTAGCGCAGCGGCGCGTTAGCGCGGGAGGGTTGGGGTGGGGTTTTGCAGAGTCTGGATGTATCCTTTCACATTTGTGCGTACACAGTAGAGGCTAGGGGGACGGTCAGCAACCTTTAGTATTTATAACTATCAGGCTTAAATGGTCCCTGCACAGGCACATTAATATATTGAGCCTGTTCTGCCGTTAGCTGAGTTATAACCCCGCCAAAGCCCTCCACCATATAGCGAGCGACTTCTTCGTCTAGCTCCTTAGGCAACACCTCTACGGTTAAGGCTGCGGCTTTTTGCCCAGAGGGTAAATCTGCAAACTTGCGCTCAAACAAACAGATTTGCGCCAAGACTTGGTTGGCAAAGGAACCATCCATAATCCGTGAGGGATGACCCGTGGCATTCCCCAAATTCACCAAACGGCCTTCAGACAATAAGATCAAAAAGTCCTGGGGGTCATCACTGCGATAAATCTGGTGGACCTGGGGTTTCACTTCTTGCCAACGCCAGGTTTTGCGCATAAAGGCTGTATCGATTTCATGATCAAAGTGACCAATATTGCAGACGACAGCTCCTCGCTTGAGGTTGCTGAGCATGTTAGTGTCACAGACCTTACAGTTACCCGTAGTGGTCACTACCAAGTCAGTGTTCGCCAGCAACGCTTGGTTAATGCTGCTGGGCGTGCCATCATTCTTGCCATTAAGGTAGGGGGAAACGACTTCATAACCGTCCATGCAAGCTTGCATCGCACAAATCGGATCAATCTCGGTGACTTTGACAATCATTCCTTCTTGCCGGAGGGATGCAGCCGATCCTTTCCCCACATCTCCATAGCCAATCACCAGGGCTTTTTTGCCCGCCATTAAGTGATCGGTTCCTCGCTTAATGGCATCGTTTAAGCTATGGCGACAGCCATATTTGTTATCGTTTTTAGATTTGGTGATCGAGTCATTGACATTGATGGCCGGAACCTTTAATTCCCCCTTGGCTAGCATTTCTAGCAAGCGGTGTACCCCTGTGGTGGTCTCTTCGGTAATCCCATGAATGCGATCCAACATCTGGGGATATTTTTCGTGGATGTAGCCCGTTAGATCGCCACCATCATCCAAAATCATATTGGCATCCCACAGAGTTCCATCTGGGGTTCGACAGGTTTGCTCAATACACCACATATATTCCTCTTCTGTTTCCCCCTTCCAGGCAAAGACAGGAATACCAGACTCAGCAATGGCTGCTGCTGCATGATCTTGCGTTGAAAAGATATTACAAGAAGACCAGCGCACCTCAGCCCCCAACTCACAGAGGGTCTCAATCAGCACTGCCGTCTGAATGGTCATGTGAATACAGCCAAGAATCTTGGCCCCTTGTAAGGGCTTGCTATCCCGGTATTTGGCGCGAATGGCCATCAAAGCGGGCATCTCACCTTCTGCGATCGCCATTTCTTTGCGACCCCAATCTGCTAAGGCAATATCCGCTACTTTATAATTTCGGGTTAAAACTTGTGGACTCATGGAATTCTTCTCAACGATGGGTATAGTCATTTGATTCTTTAGTTAATTATAGTGATGCATTTTGATCTGCCTAGTGGATTGGTGCAGTGCGTTGAGCCAGTTGGTAAAAATTTGGGCATTCTAAGGGAAGTAAACGGCTAAGCGCAAACCTGGATGTGGCTTAAACCCTGCATCCATTGTTCGATAAGGAAAAATAGTTCATAGATTCCCAAAGGATTCTTGGCAACTCCCTTAGCGCTTTTGATCCCAGAGGCTGGGTGAGTTTAATACTATAGAGATATGTCCAAAATTCTTGTCATTGAAGATCAAGATGATATTCGCAGTATTATCTGCGAAATTCTCACTGCTGAAAGCTTTAATGTGATTGAGGCAGAAGATGGTCACATTGGCGTGCTTTTAGCCCAAGAAGAAATCCCTGATTTGATCGTGTGCGACATTATGATGCCTGAATTTGATGGCTATAGTGTCATGACTCAACTGCGCCAAAATCCCTATGTACAGTCTATTCCTTTTATTTTGCTGACGGCCAAAGCAACCAAAACCGATCTGGACTTAGGCATGGAACTGGGTGCCGATGACTATTTAACAAAGCCCTTTACGCGAGACGAGTTATTAGGGGCTATCAACGCCCAATTGGACAAACAAACGGCTAAGGAACAACCTTTGCAACCCCAATGGGATGATACCTGCTGTGAGTTGATTCGCGCTTTACCCGATCCCATACACAATCCCCTGCAACATATTTTGGGTCTTGCTCAAACCCTTAAAGAGGAGAACCCTTTGAATCCCTCGGCAGATTCGATAGAGCACCTAGATGAGATTTGTAGTGCTGGAGAATCCTTATATCAGCTTCTGCAAAATGCCTTAATTTACCAGGAATTAGTAGATATTACTAAAGATCCCCAACGGTTGCGGATAGTACGGAAGCATTCTGGTGAAAGTTCAACCAAAGCACTGATTACGGAGATCGCTTTGGCGCAGGCACGACGCGCTCAGCGCACATCCGACCTCACAGTACAATTAGAAGAAGCTACCGTTCAACTGGCTCCCCCTAAATTGAGCAAATTAGTGGCAGAGATTGTTAAAAATGCCTTTGATTATTCCCAATGGGGTACACCGATCAGCATATTAAGCTGTTGTCGGGGTAAAATTTTCCACCTGTCGATTACCAATCAAGGTCAAGGACTGAGTGTGGATCAAATCAGCCACTTAGGGAAGCATATGCAATTTGATTTTGCTGGGTACAGGCATCAGTATGTTGGCTTAGGTTTAAGGATTGCCAAACTCCTGGCTGAGTTACATGGCGGGGAATTTCAAGTCGAGAGTAATCCTCAAGGACTGACTGCGATCGCAATCCTGTTACCCCTAGCATAGCCGAAATTTCCTTTGGACAGGCTTTAATGGTACTTAACCGTCAATCACTCTAAAATAATCACAGGTTTTAACAAATCTCATGGCTAGGAGCTTATGGGTCTACAGCTTTTAATAAAAGATAGGCTTTTTATTGATATTTCGTAGAAAAAATTCTCATTTAAGCGAGATTTAGCCAATGGAATGGGAATTATGAGATTAAGGTTGAAGGCGCAAACATTGTAATGTTAAGTGATTTTGTTAATCAACACGAAGACCAGTGGAGAGGCATGGTTGCATCTTATGATCTAAATATTCATGAGCTGCTGGCAAAAGTGATATCGGCAACAGATGAAGTCATCTTAATCACTACAACAGAAATTGCCACAGAAAAAGGCCCGCAAATCTTATACGCGAATCCAGCCTATTATCATTTAGTAGGCAGATCTAACCCTGAGCAATCCCAAGATGCCCAGTATCTGTATAATCACTTAACACCTGTAGACACCAACAACTTCATCAAGGGTTTGTCCCATTTGTCAGTGCAAGAAGACGCATGGGCTAATTTCTATTTCAACACGGACAAGACCCAACAAATCAGGCTAAGGCTTGCCCCCTTATCGGATGCCAATCATTGCTATCAGGCTATTTTGTTCAGACAAGAGATATCGGTGGGTTTGTCGCAACCAGCCCATTTATCTCTGCCTGCTGGACAACCTCACTCTGTTGTTAGACAAGGTTCTAATGATAAGGGGGATGTATCGCCCCAAATAGCTTATCAAGCCATACCGGGGCACAACCTAAAAACTTTAATTGATGCGCTCCCCGGTATCATTTTTGCTGCTAACTGTGATTTAAGTTGGACAAAGCAATCCCTCAGCCAGGGATGTCTGCGGTTAACGGGATATCACCCCCAAGAACTCTTGGGGGATTCTACCCTAGCCTACAATACCCTCATTGATCCACAAGATTTATCTCAACTGTTTGCGGCTATTGCTGCTGCGGTTAAGGAAGACTCCTTCTATGCCGTTGAATATCGAATTCATACGAAATCCGGCCAGCTCAAATGGTTTTTAGAACAGGGAAGCGCTGTGGTGAATGCCAACGGCGAAGTGCTGGGTTTAGAGGGTTTCATCACAGATATCTCTGAGCTGAAACAAGCAGAAGCCCAGTTAAAGCATGATGCGTTCTATGACAAGCTAACGGGTCTACCGAACCGATCGCTGTTCATGAACCACCTTGAATATTGCATTAAACGGGTTAAACGCCATCCTGATCAGATTTTTGCGGTTTTATTTCTGGATTTAGATCGATTCAAGGTGGTCAATGATAGCCTGGGTCATGCGGCTGGAGATCAGTTGTTGGTCACGATTGCTGAACGATTGCGTGCCTGTGTACGGGAAACGGATACCCTAGCACGATTGGGAGGCGATGAATTTACCATCCTTTTAGAAGGGGTCAAAGATCTCAGTGATGCCCTACACGTGTGCAATCGGATTCAGCAAGCTGTCAACCAGCCCTTCACCTTGAATGGTCGTGAAGTCTTGACGAGTGTCAGTACCGGTGTGGCCTTAAGCACAATGGGCTACGATGATCCTGAGCAGCTTCTTCACAATGCCGATGCAGCCATGTATCGCGCTAAAACGCTAGGTAAAGCCCAATGGGAAGTCTTTACGGCGGATATGCACAGCAATGCCTCCGCTTTATTGCAGTTAGAGGTGGATTTGCGTAAAGCAGTTGATCGCCAAGAGTTTCAACTCCATTATCAGCCTATTTACCACTTAGAGACGACCAAGATTGTCGGTTTTGAAGCCTTGTTGCGATGGCACCATCCGCTTCGGGGTCTCGTTTCCCCAGTAGAATTTATTCCCGTTGCTGAAGATACAGGTTTAATTTTGCCCATTAGTTGGTGGGTCTTACAGGAAGCTTGCCGACAACTCCATCAATGGCAACAAGCGTATCCGTCTGATCCCCCCTTATTCGTAAGCGTCAATTTTTCTAGCAAGCAATTTACGGAAGTGGGTTTGATCCCCCGTATTGAAAAAATATTGCAGGAAACGGGATTAGCTCCTCAATCTCTCAAGCTGGAGATTACGGAAAGTGCAATTATGGAAAATGCGGAGTCTACCGCTGCGAAGTTGCTAGAAATCAAGGCTTTAGGCATCCAACTGGGGATTGATGATTTTGGCACGGGTTATTCTTCACTTAGTTATTTGCACCGCTTTCCCGTGGATATTTTAAAAATCGATCGCTCTTTTGTGGGTGCTATGGATAAGCATGAGAATTTACAGATTGTCACGACCATCGCAATCCTATCTCAAAACCTGGGAATGAGAGCGGTGGCAGAAGGGGTAGAGACAGCAGAGCAGGCGGCTCAATTAAGGGCGATGGGATGCCAGTATGCCCAAGGCTATTTCTTCTCAAGACCCATCGACGCTTCTGCGATAGAACAGTTACTTGCAGAGCATTCCTCAATGGGTCAGCAGACCTTTACCACCTCACCCTTGGCTCGCTTGCGCTTACGTGTCAACACAGCCTATTCTTATCGGCCTTTAGTGGGTAAAACCTCTTGGATCATTGGGGCAAGTCAGGAGAGTGACATTTTATTGGCAGCCCCTAATGTTGCCCCTAAACACGCCATGGTGCAGTTAATGGGTACGGGTAATTATTATCTGGTGAATTTGTCAGCGCAGGCGGATGTTTGGGTCAATGACCAATTTATTGCCCGTCCGACGTTGCTACAAGAGGGCGATCGCATCTTGATTGGAGCGATAGACCTAGTTTTTGAGACTGAAGCGGTCTCTTTAGAGAGGCATCAATGTTGTGGCAACTCTGTGTTGATATCTCATTCCTCGCGCTTCCAAGGCGAAACCTGGCAAGCGGCTTTAACCTCGCAAGGACTGTCGGTAATCTGGCAAGCCCCAGAGACCAATTTGATGCAAACCTTAGAACAAATGCAGACAGCAGGCTGTGTGTTGCCCGCTCTCTTGTTGGTGGATCAACATAGTTTACCAGAAGGACTAGAACCCTTCTGTCAGTGGCGGCAGACCCATTATCCCGAGATTCCTGTTATCTTCACCAAGGGTAACCAAATGGAGGTTGCTCTTTCTGAACAGCAAAAAGCCTTGGACTGTGGGGCAGTGGCTTTGTTGCCCGGTTTCTGTGAGCAGAATATTCTCTCCAATCTCGTCGATACCCTTACTAAAATTGATGTTGTCCTCCAATCCCTTGAGCGGCAATCCTTAGATCGTAAATCTCTGGTGGCGGCTCTCATGCCCTTGCAAACCGTGGTGAAGCAAGGTGTGTTTCAGTAGTGTCTGGATTGGATTGAGATAGAGGCTTATGGTTTGTGAAGGAAGTGCAAGAACTAACCGTCCAGACAGTCCCTCTGGGCGGTAAAATGAATTGCCGAGTGTTCTTCCCATGCCGAGAATTCATGATTTCCAGTAATGACTTTCGTCCAGGTGTGTCTATTGAACTTGATGGTTCAGTATGGCGGGTTGTAGAGTTTCTGCATGTTAAGCCGGGTAAAGGATCTGCCTTTGTCCGCACAAAGCTGAAAAATGCCCAAACGGGCAGCGTTGTTGAACGCACCTTCCGCGCTGGCGAAACGGTTCCGCAAGCCAATCTGGAGAAGCGAGCCATGCAGCACACCTATAAAGACGGGGATCAGTTTGTGTTTATGGATATGGCTAGCTATGAAGAAGCAAGCCTCAGCCAGCAGCAAATTGGCGATCGCGTCAAGTACTTGAAGGAAGGGATGGAGGTAAATGTGATCCGCTGGGGAGAGCAAGTTCTAGAAGTGGAATTGCCAACCTCAGTGGTTTTAGAAGTGACCCAAACCGATCCCGGTGTCAAAGGGGATACAGCTACTGGGGGCACTAAGCCCGCTATTGTGGAAACAGGGGCACAGGTGATGGTTCCTTTATTTATCTCTGAAGGAGAGCGGATTAAAGTGGACACCCGTACCGACTCCTATTTAGGCCGCGAGTAAGGAGTAACGTCAACGGTGGAATTTGATCTCAACCAGCTACGCGAACTATTAGCGATTCTCAATCAAACCGATATTGATGAGCTAAGTCTCAAAAGCAATGATTTTGAACTGACGATTCACAAAGCAACACCCTTTACAGCCACGGTGTCTGCCTCCAGCGCACAACAATCTCACGTGTTAGAGAACACTACCCTAGAAATCCTCCCAACGGCTTCAGAATCTGCCCCACCACCCCCACCAAAAAATGGGTAGACGTAGTTTCACCAATGGTCGGCACCTTTTACCGCTCTCCGGCACCCGATGAGCCTCCCTTTGTGGAGATCGGTGATGTAGCTCGACGGGGACAAACCGTGTGCATTATCGAAGCAATGAAGCTCATGAATGAGCTAGAAGCCGAGATTAATGGCGAAATTGTCGAAATTCTTGTAGAAAATGGCGAACCTATCGAATTTGGTCAAACTTTAATACGGATTAACCCTTCTAATTAATGTTGTGCTGCTTAGATTTTCGATAAGGTATACTTTATGGGGTAGTGCATCAAAGAATAGTGGGTCGAGTAAGGTAGGGAGACTGCTATTTTTACTTACAAACCATGGAATGCAGGCTCTGCGGTCATCCTAACACCCACAAGCATGGAAAAGCTCCCATTCGGAGCCAACGCTATTTTTGCCCCCATTGCAAGCAAACGTTCAACGAGCGAATTGACAAGATGTCTTATCATCGTGTGGTCTTTTGTGCAAAAAAACAAACTGGATTTGCTTAATTGGCTGCAAACCCATCCATCGGAGTAAGGGGCTGGGTGCAGTTACAAACTCAACTCAACGATAATGCCAGCCAGCTTGGGATTGGGATAGGTCTGAAGATAGACCTGACTTATGTGGTGCAGGGCATCAGAGTAGCTGAAGGCATGGATTAACTTATCCCAGGTGGGAGTAGTCGTAAACTTGATGCCATTGGCTTTGGCAACTCTGCGACACTCATTATAGGACCCATAGCGACGCAGCAGCTCTTGCTTATCGAGCATCTCGGGAGCCTGCGCTAGGGTGGCTAAAGACAAGGGGGGCTGGGTTGCCGACTTTTTGATCTCCTCTGGGGTGATCCTCTCTTTCTCTGGGGAAGGACTAGGAGCAGGAGGCTGTTTTAAGTTAGGAAGTTCTTGGCTGAGGGCAGGGTAGGCCATCCCCGTTCCTAATAAGCCCATGACGCCCAATCCTACGGCTTGCAACATTCGCCGCCGACTAGGAGCTGGAACGTCTTGGAGTTGATTGATGGTTTCTAGAGCCTCCACTGCCGAAGGATAACGGCGACGATAATCTTGAGAGATCATCTTATCCAAGATTTGGGCTAACTCAGCACTCACATTGGTTTGGTGTTGCCAGAGGAACTCACCCGTATCTGGGTCTCTGGGGAAAGGGGTTTTGGCGGGATCGATATTGGTGAGGGCGCGCAGGGCAATCATCCCCACTGCGTAGATATCACTACTGAATCGGGGTTTGCCTAAGAGCTGTTCTGGGGGCATGTAACCTTGGGTGCCCACGATCGCAGTTTGGCCAGAGGGTTGATGCTTTTTGACGGAACCAAAATCGATGAGAACGATGCGGCGATCGCGATCTCGTCTAATCAAATTTTCCGGTTTCAAATCGCGGTGAATCACCTGCTGACGATGCACAAAGGCCAAGGTCTCCAAAATATCTTGCAAAAAGGCCACGACTTTGGCTTCTGGCCATTGCCACCACTTGAGTTCACGGTCTAGACTACGGCCTTCAATATACTGCTCGACCAGATAAAACTGTCGCTCTGCTTCAAAGGAAGTATACAGTTGCGGAATTCGATCATGGCTTCCCAGTTTCTTGAGGACATTCACCTCTGTTTGGAATAAACGCCGAGCAGTTCTCACCGTAAACGGATCCTCGGAGCTGGTCTGTAGCTTTTTGATCACACAGCGGCGGCCATCAGCGCGATCGAGATCCTTGGCCAAATAGACTTTGCTAAATCCACCTGCACCGAGGTCTTTGATAATTTTGTAGCGATTGGCTAATGCGCTCATCACCTTACCTCTTCCTTAAATGGACATCTATAGCTGACAACTTCCAACCCAAATATAGGGAACCTCAACGTTTCAGCTTAGTAAAGACGCTAACTGTCCCTTGACTGCAAAACCCAAAAGATATAACCTAACCCAGACTATTGCTTAAGGGAGAAGGAACTCTATTCCAAACATCATTTTTGGCTGCCAGCTTAGCGTAGGTCTTTGTCTACTGGATCGTTTTACAGAAAAACTTAACAGAAACAGGGACTGTGGGACAGATGGAAGGCAAAAGGTAAGATTAGGTTTGGGTTCGCAGACGGTTTATTGAGCAGGCATAGTCCCTATGGTTAAAACTTGGGGGGGGTTGAATCTGGTGGATAGAGGAATTCAACACTCACCGAGGTCTGTTGTTGTGGGGCTATGGGTATGGTCAGTAGGGGTTTACCTCGTTGACCTCGGCGTTGTACCAAGTGAAAGTAACGCTTTTGGGCTTTGCCAGTCTCGTCGATGTAGCCCAGCTTCAGGGTTCCTCGGAAAAAGGCGGATCCCCTAGGGATTTTAAAAGCGCAATCCCTTGTGAGTGAGTTCATCTTCTTTAATAGGTGTTTGTAGGGACAAGGTTACTTTTTGGGGTTGCTTGGTGGGGTTTTTGAGGGGGAGAGTGAGATTGTAACGCAACCCATAATTTCCATGAGATTTATAGGCTGTATCGTCATACCGCACCAGCATTGGCGCACTTTGGATCTGTCCGGTGCCCAAGGTGCCGCGATCGATGGAATTAATTACATAGGAAAACGCTTCGCCCGGTTTAGGAATATCCAGACTAGCTGCCCCCGGTTTGTTGGTAAGGGTTGCTTTCCACTCTGATCCTTGAGAGATGCCAGCAACCCGTCCGTAAAAAAATTTTTCCACCTTGGAATCCGGTGGGGTAGGTGGTTGATCCCGGGGACTTACCAAATCGCCCTTGGCCAATGTCTGCTTCCAGTCTTCTAAGAGGGGGGCTTGAAACTTCCACTTGGCCGGATTTCGGGCATGCCGGGTCATACTAGCGGCATAGAGTTTGCCATTGGTCCATAATCGCAGCCAGGTGGTTCGACTATTGCTAGGGGGGAGTGGCAAATTCACCAGCATTTTGCTTTCCCCAGGTGGAATCGTCATATGGGTTGCCCAACCTGTCTGGCGTTCCCGGCGCAGGACTTCACCTGCCGTCCGACTACCAGGTCCAGAATAGACTCGACCGCCTGGATCTGCCTTTTGAGCAGGCAGATCGACGAAGGGCGCTTGGGATTGACTGAGATAGCTATTGGCTTGCAAAACGAGTACTTTCACAGGTTCACGGGTTGGGTTATGCAATAAAATCCCCAAGTACAAGGGTCGCTTACCATCCTTGGAATCCACACGAGTGACATGGTGAGCAAAGACATCGAATCGACCGGACAAGGCATAGTTTAAATGGGCTTTAGGGTGTTCTTTGCCTGTACCAGGAAAGGTTGACAGGAGAATTCCTTCGGATTTAACCACTTCTGGACTATTGCTATTAAAAACGGGAAATGGATCGAGTTTCCCTGGTAATGCCCTCACTTCATGAGGAATCACAACTTCCGACGCAGCAGCAACAGGGGAGGCTTGGGCCAGCAGAAGAGAAGACAGGAAAATTGACATAGACCCCTAAAATAAATTCGAGCGTGTAAATTCTACCAGGCTGCGATCGCTTTAGAGATTGTGGGCGAATACGAAGGGAACAGAGAAGAGAGCAAAGATAAGTGGAACGATGATCGAGGAATAGTCAGGAATGCGTAGTGATTGTATTGCTCAATTGCAAAAGTTGAAGACATAGAAATATTTATGGCAGAGTTCAACATTTCTTTGGAGGGGATCTCTTCTCAGTTTTAGGCTTCATAATAGAGGAGCTTGCTAGTGTCTGGAAATAGAGTTTTATCTTACTGGAGTCTATGGTTCTTCAACTTTGGTTCGAGTATTACCCAATCTTGCAGCCCCTATTTGTGGGCATCTGCTTTTGTCTAGCATGGGGGATTATTGGGTTGTTGGTGTGGAATTTGGGATCTGCGATCGCCTACAGTATCCGTACCTCCCAGCGCATGCACCAAATTCCCTGTAGTCGTTGCCGATATTTCACAAATGATTCCCACCTCAAATGTCCCGTTCGCCCAGACATCGCTCTGTCGGAAGCAGCCATCAGCTGTGGAGATTTTGCACCACCTCCATCTTTAACGCTAGAGATTTAAGAAGATCCTGTTGCATCGCAGATCATCAAAAGCAGTTGCTCTAGCATATCTCTCTTTATAATTTATTGATATTTTTTAGAGATGTTAGTGCTTAAAACCATAAAAATAGGCAGAGATATTGATAGAGTGAGGTGACTTGATTGGCATTAATAATCTGTGATTTTTAAGAATAGTGTAATCTTAAAGTTAAGACTAGGTTTTGGCAGGGTTAATTTTTAGTTGAGGTATATCATTTAATCGCCTGAATCATAGTCTTTAGTTATCACTGTCCTTATAAAAATGGTTTAGCTATCAAAACTCAGAATGCTTTTTGAACAAGGCATACAGGCGCTGATTGAGAGTTTGGGTTAATTTTAATGTGCGATCGCAACAAAATTTTGCCAACTTTGGGAACCATCCTCCGCTAGTCTGAGATCAAACAGTCTCTCCGGGGGAGATGGGCACAGAATGCAAATTGATTTCCATAACGGAATCACCTATATTGTGGCGCGATTAGCGGGATTTGATCATCCTCAAGCGGAGGCGATCGCCCATTGCGCTCAATATGTCGATGATGCCACGAATTCTGGTTTAATTCGCTTTAAGAATGGTATGGTTTTTAACCATATTAGTTCTGCCCATAAATTACTGGATTATCGCAATTTCCGGGCACTTGCCAATTATCGGGTCTGGATTCCGTTTCATTTTTTGCCAGGGAATGAGGGCTTACGCGCCTCTCAAAAGCCAGCAGGCTCTTTTATTCATAAATTAATCTGTCGCCCCAACAGCTATATTGCCCAAGATATGCTCAGGGAATGTCTACGGTTGCGGCAAACGCCCCACGGCTTGTATCGGCTGGGGATTGCCATGCATGTGTATGCTGACACTTGGGCTCACCAAGGATTTGCTGGGGTCAACCATCCCGTCAATGAAGCCACTCAACTGGTGGATTGGCGCGGCAACCCTGATCGCAAATTCACCCAAAAAGTGCAGGCTTACTTTAAGCATCGAACCGGTCATGTCTTGAGCGGTGTCTTTCCCCTTGGTCATGGAGCCGTTCTCGGACATCCCGATAAACCCTTCTTGCGATGGGGCTATACGAATGGCCTCAAAGAGAAAATCAGCAGAGACAACCCTCAAGACTATCTAGAAGCAGCAGAGCATATGTGTCAGTGGTTGCAGCGCTATCAGCTTGGGGATCCCGACGCCCAGGTTTCAGGCTTGCCCCTAGGGGATAAAGCCATCATTGCCGAACATCTGCAATCCATCCACCATGACGATGATGATCTGCGCTATCGGCGCTGGTTAACCCTAATTGCCCAAGGACGGTTTAGTTTTGGCAAAGCTCAAGTGTCTTACATCCACAAGGGTAAAGGATCTTGGAAACACCAAGCCCTGCGCACAGAAGCCTATCTGGATACCGGAACTGAGGTCTTCCCTTACCATCCTAATTTTCAATGCAGCCATTGGAAGTTCTTCCATGAGGCGTTGATTGCTCATCGTACCTTTATCGTCGATACCCTGCTCCCCCACTACGACATTCATGTTGGCGTTGCCAAGCCTGCTCCCTTACGTCGCTGAGACCAGTTTGGTCTGGGCAACCGCCTGCAACAGATCTTGGTGAACCGCCTTAGAAGTGGCCACAATGAAACCGGGCCGTTTATAGGTGCGATCGCACGCCAGAGGCGGTAAAGGATCGCCCGTCAACGAGGTCACCAGACACCCCGCTTCCTGGGCTAAGAAGGCGAGGGCTGCACCATCAATAAATTTACCCGACTCTAGGATCGCCCCGGATAACTCCCCACTGAGGATGGCATTGAGATTAGGGGCAAGGACATCGACGGCATAGGCCGTTTTTAAGTCCACCACCTTGTAGGCTGGCCCCACTTCTGGCAGGGAATCGGACAGTCCCCACCCCAGATAAATTAAGGGTTGGGGGTTCTCGATCTGGAGGCGCTGGCATTGATCCAACTCAGTGGCTAAGGTGCCCCAATAGGTTCCCGCACCGCGTAGGGCATAGTAGTAGCGATCTTGAGCGGGTGAAATCGCCAGGACTGCTTCGTAGTCATCGGCGTTGAGGACACCGACAATAATCTGATAATTCGGATGGCCATCCAGATAAAACCGAGTGCCATCAATGGGATCGAGGGTGACTAAATAATCGCCCTCCGGCCCCAAATCAATAGCCCGGAAGTATTTGGTATTGGCTGTTTTTTCATATTCCTCACCGTAAAATCGAATATGGGGAAAGGCTCCTAATAAGACCACTTCTACCAGGGTTTGAATCGACAGATCGGCATCGGATAAGGCTGCGCCAAAGTGATTCTGTTGGTTGGTTTTTCGGGACGGGCTGCGATCGCACTCTGGATATGGCGGGCATAGGCAGCGGCCAGTTGCAAAGGCGGGAATAAAGTCTCTAAAATCTGCCGAGGGGTAGGGGACATAATCGTTGCCAAAAATGAATAGGGTAAACAAACCCTTATTACCTTAACTAGGTTAACGTCAGGTATGGAACGGCTTATTTTAAAGACCAATGGAACGATTTAACTTAAAAGTATTGCAGCGGTTTTGGACGATTGCCATCAGCTACTGGAACAGCGAGGAAAAGTGGCAGGCCAGAGGTTTGCTCTTGCTGGTGATGGTGTTGTCTTTGGGCTATACCGGCTTGAGTGTGGTCCTCAATAACCGTCGAGGCGTCATGATTTCGGCGCTGTCGGCTCAGGATGAGGCGCGGTTTTGGCAAACGATTTTGATCTTTTTGGGAGTGCTGGTGGCTTATGCACCTATTTTTGCCGGCTATACCTATTTGCGCGATCGCTTAGGTTTGCAATGGCGGCGCTGGCTAACCCATCGCTATGTGGATCAATATTTTGATCATCGTGCCTATTACACCCTCAACAATCTGCACGGGGAGATTGATAACCCCGATCAGCGCATCGCCGAAGATGTCAAAAGTTTTACCCAAGAATCCCTGACGTTTTTACTGATTATGGTGGATTCTCTGTTGGGGATTATTGCTTTTAGTAGCGTCCTCTGGCGAATTTCCACTCCTTTGGTACTTTTTCTAGTCTTCTATGCCGTTCTTGGCACCTTGGTTACCGTAGGCATCTTTGGCAAAGCCTTGGTGCGCCTCAATTTTGAACAACTGAAAAAGGAAGCCAACTTGCGGTTTGGCTTGGTGCGGATTCGTGAGAATGCCGAATCCATTGCTTTCTATCGAGGCGAACAACAGGAAGCCGATCAAGTCAAACATCGGTTTAGAGAAGTGTTTGAGAATTTCAAACATCTGATTATTTGGCAGTTGAATTTGAATATGTTTGCCAATGCCTATGAATTTTTACCGTTTATTTTGCCAGCCATTGTCGTCGCCCCTGGTATCTTTGCTGGAGAGCTAGAAGTGGGTAAAGTCTCGGAAGCTCAAGGTGCGTTTATTCGGATTTTCTTCTCGTTAAATTTGGTCGTGGCTCGTTTTCAGGAATTGACCACGTTTGGCGCGGGAATTGACCGTCTCTATACCTTTTCTGAATGCCTGGAACTGCCCAGTCAGACTACTGAAGTCACAGATCAACCTACGGAAGCTCAAGAAGCAACCTCTTCAGAACCCTCTGCTGAACAGGAATCAGAACTTCCCCCACAACCCACTTTCACCATGGTGGAAGGAGAGGGTTTATCTATAGCTCATCTAACCCTGATGACACCCAACTACCAGCGTACCCTGATTACCGATCTATCTGTAACGCTGGCAGAGGGAGAAGGACTGTTGGTGAAAGGGCCGAGTGGCTGTGGCAAGAGTTCACTGTTAAGGGCGATCGCAGGCTTATGGAACGCGGGCACGGGCACGATTCATCGCCCTCACCCTGAGCAAATCCTGTTTCTGCCCCAACGGCCTTATATGATTTTAGGCAGCTTACGGGCGCAAATGATTTATCCCCAGATGGAGATTGACGTCAGCGATGTAATTCTCAAAGAGATTCTGCACCGGGTTAATCTGCCCGATTTAGATGAGCGCTTTGCCGGGTTTGAAGCGGTAGAAGACTGGGCCGCCGTCTTGTCCCTAGGGGAGCAACAACGCCTTACCTTTGCCCGCCTGTTGCTGAATAAACCCCAATATGCCATCCTCGACGAAGCCACCAGTGCCCTGGATCTCAATAATGAAGCGGCTCTTTATGAACAGTTGCAAACCCTAAACACGACATTCTTGAGTGTGGGTCATCGTTCCACGTTGGCGACCTATCACTCACGTGTCTTACAGCTCTCAGTCGATACCCACTGGCAATTGCAAGCTTCTGAATTAGTGGCGTTTTGATTAAGCGGTAAGAATAACTCCGGTGAGTATCTCTGCAAAATTGGAGAAGATGGTAGAGCGATGCTAGACGCTCATGGACATTTAGCATGACCTGAGCGAAATTGCGGATGTATGATCCGACTGACCCCTCGAAGACTGCTCCCTTCTGCATGGGATTGTAAGACAATCCTTACTGTTTCAGGGCTAACCCTGCATCGATAGTAAATCGTATCAAAGGTATCGGTGAATGTTTGATGACAGTGACTACACAAGTAACGTTGACTGCCTTTACTCGTTTTTCCATGTTTATGGGCTTTTTTATGCCCACACAGAGGACATTCCATTCTCTAAGCGTTTAATTCGACTGTCTTTAGTTTGACATTCCCACGTTTTAATGGTGCACAACCGTTTATTCAAGATCTAACTGGTCGAGGGCTGCATCCAAAATACTTTGGTGTTGTGTAGTACTGGAACTCCCCATTTCTATCGCCAGGGACAATCCTAACAGCGTAATTTCAGGTGGAAATCGCTGGATATCACAGAGATTCATCGTCAAAAAGGGGCAACAAAACAAGGCCGACTTCAATTCCTGTCGCCAAGTGGCAGGTAATTGCTGTTTAGCTTTGAGGTGCGTAATCAAGGGTTGGAGAACGTGCTCCAGTTTGGATTGCAGGAAGCCTAAACGAATTGCTGAGGGTTGAAAATCATGATCCACCTGGATGCGATCCGTTGACACCTGCATCTGAATGGAGAGAGTTTGGGCAATTTCTTGGGGAAAATATAGCCAGATGGCAAACACATTGTGAAAAATCGGCTTCGTCAGATCCAGAAAGGGGGAGTGGCGACCTGCAAAGGCTGGATCAAAGTAGATGAGCGTGTTTGTGCCTTCATCCACAAACACATTGCCATTATGGGCATCGCCATGTCCGACCACGGAGGGTGTGTCTTGACGGGCTGGATTTAACTGATAGCTGGCTGTTTGCATCAAATCTGCCAGGGTATCTTGATAGAGAATGCCATTAATTTCCCAGGTCAGTGAGGCCAACTGCTCAAAGCTCAGGGTTTGCCCCGGCAGATGCACGGTTTGGCCAGCATAGAATTCGTGATAGCGTCCCCCGATCAGGCGGTGAATAAATAATTGATGAATTGGGGCTTGGGCATGGTCTTGGGCCGCTAAGGGCTTGAGGGTTTGTTGATAGATCTGCCAGAGGGCTTGGTCTGCTTGGGTTTGTAGAGCCAGAATCTGCTCAGTACCGCCGCGTTGTCCGAGTTCAAGCTGGCGAGTCACCTCAAACAGTGAGGGGAACTCAAAAAACTCATAGACAAGCAGTTGCTTACCCCATTCCGTTGAACTAAAAATGGGCTGAATAATCGGATAGCCCGCTTCCGCCATGATCGTGGAGTTGTAATACTCATGAATCAGGCTTTGGGGTTCCACATGGGTTTTGAAAAACAGCTTGTCCCCTTCCACGGTATACAAAAAACCATTAATCGAATTGAGGGAGACCGCCGATGGCCGCACCTCTACTTGTTTGACGTTAAACGGGAAATGGGCATTGACAAAGTCCTGGAGCAGGGCATTGGCTGCGGTTGGATCAGAAAACTGCAAAGTCTGAATCTGATACAGAAGTTGATCGGACACGGCGGTGCTCTGGCCTTTTAGGGTAATAGATGTTGGCGCTCACGAATGGCCATCGCGTGGGCAGGGAAGTCTTCATGCTCTGCCAAGGTTTGCGCCGTAGGGCCTAAGCGGGCAAAGCCTTCTTGGGTGAGATAGCCAATGCCAGTCCGTTTGAGAAAGTCATAGACAGAGACGGCTGAGTAGGAGCGGGCGAATCCCCCCGTCGGCAGAATGGCATTGACGCCAATACAGTAGTTGGCGGTGGGGATGGGGGTGTAAGGGCCTAGTAAAATCTCACCTGCATTTTTAATCTTGCCCAGGATACTTAAAGGATCTTGGACTAAGACTTCTAAATGTTCTGGGGCATAGTCGTTGAGGAAGGCAATAGATTCTTCTAGGCTGGATGTGAGAATAATGCCCCCATAGGAAGATAGACCTTTTTGACAAAATTCTCGTCGCCAATCGGGCAATTGCTGCATGTAGTTATCGGCATGCTGAGAGGCGGCTTTGGCCAGGGCTTCGCTGTGGGTGAGCAGCAATCCTGCGGAGTCGGGACCATGTTCTGCTTCAACTAATAAATCTAAAGCCGCAATCCGGGGATCCGTGGTTTCATCAGTGAGAATAATCGATTCACTAGGACCAGCGGGTAAGCCGACATCGACGGTGCCGTAGAGAAGCCGCTTGGCTGCGGAGCCATAGACATTACAAGGCCCGGTAATTTTATCGACCTTGGGGAGAGTCTCTGTGCCGATCGCCATACTTGCGATCGCTTGAATGCCCCCCAGTTTATAAATCTCCTTCACCCCTGCCAACTCCGCCGCCACCAGCGAAGCAGGCTCCACAGTACCTGCTTTGTCCGGGGGGGTACAAACGATGATTTTCTTGACACCCGCCACCATCGCCGGCACACTCAGCATCAGCATGACCGAAGGGAAAGACCCTTTGCCGCGAGGCACATACAGACCCGCACTGGCAATGGGGGTGATTTTTTCTCCGGCAAAGACACCGCCGTCAATTTCAGCAAGCTGAAACTCTTCCGGCATTTGTCGTTCGTGAACTTCTTTAATGTTGCGATAGGCGTGCTCAATCGCTGTTTTAATCTCAGGTTCAATTTGCGATCGCGCCACCGCAAATTCGGCTTCGCTCACTTTGAGGTTTTCCAGGGTAGCGTCAGGAAAATCAAATTTGCGCACATACTTGAGCACCCCTTGATCCCCCTGACTGCGAATCTCATGAATCACTTCTTGGGCAACAGTCAGTGCCTGCTCAATATCTAACTCGGCCCGTCGTTTAAGGGATGCGAGTTCCGCAGATGTCATCTCTGACAACCGGAGAATTCTGACCACTTGTTGTCTCCTTCAAGTCAATAACCGACGACCCATGACTGTCATCGAGGGGGGTATAAGCATTACTAGCTTAGCTCAGAAGCAGATTTAACAAAATTGGTTTTATTAGACTTCGTTGCATGACTCGTCATCCGCAGCACTATTTCAGTACAGTGGCAATCACCGACTCCCAGGCCCAATCTGGTAACAACCAGTGCAGGAAAATCAAGACTTTGGCATCTAGGGGTGTCGCATATCGTCGGCGGGGATTGCGGCTATTGACTGCCTTGGAGACGGCCTTTGCCACCACCTTTGGGCTGGATGCCGTTGGATAATGCTCCAAAATCTTGGCCATCGGCTCTACCATCTTCTGGTAAGCAGAATCTACCGAGGTCTTTTTAAGGGTCTGGGCGGCAATTCCAGACCATTCGCTCTGGATTGCACCAGGTTGAACCACAACCACCTTAATGCCGAAGGGTCGCGTTTCTACCCGTAACGCATCGGATAACACTTCAACGGCATGTTTGGTCGCGTGATACCATCCGCCCATGGGCATCCAAATCCGGCCTCCCATAGAGCTGATATTGACGATGGTGCCGGACTTCGCCGCTCGCATGGCTGGCAATACCAGTTGGGTGAGATGAGCCAATCCAAAGACATTCACCTCAAATTGGTGTTTGGCTTCGGCAATGGACACATCTTCAAGGGCACCGTAAGATCCATACCCGGCATTATTGACCAGGGCATCAATATGGCCTTCGGTGTTGAGTATCTCTTCAACGGCTGTTTCCATACTGCGATCGCTAGTGACATCTAGAGAGAGAACTTTTGCTCCCTCAGCTTGGATATCAGCCATTTTTTCCGCCCGCCGAGCTGCACCGTAAACGATCCAACCGTCTTGCAAAAGTTGCCGAACAATCGCCTTGCCAATACCTGCGGAAGCACCTGTGACCAATGCTACTTTTCTCTGGGGGGAACGAATCATTGTGACTTCTCCCTTGGGCTACTTCTCTAGCCTAAACGGCCTTCTTGGTAAAGACAATAACTCTACGTGTTTGGCTGTGAATTCTGTTGTCTGTAGCCTACCTTTCACTGAAAGACAACAAATCATTAAACGCAGATTAACAACCCTTGAACATACATTAAGCGTACACTAATGGTGCTGGGGAAGCGCCGAGAACTACATTTGCACGAGTTTGGTTAAAAACGAACACTATCCTTGATAATAACTAGAGAGTTCAAACAGTATCTGTGCAAAAAAGTCGAATCGTTGGCTGATCTGGGTTTAGTGGCAGTTGCCCTTGTGGCTCTCCTCGGATTTTCTTTTGGATCCCTGTTCGATAGTTTTGTGAGCAATCGCCCGTCTCCTACTCCAACCGCGCCTACTCCTGGCGCGACTCCCACACCTGTGGCTGTATCAGAGGCGGAAAAAAAGAACTTTAAAGACATCGAAAATGGCTACTTGCTGATTCTAGAAAAAGAACCAGACAATACTGAGGCGCTGGAAGGTTTGGTGGAGATGCGATCGCAAATGGTCAGAATTGGCTTAAAACAACCCCAGGATCTGATTGACCCTCTAGAGAAATTAGTTCGGCTTAATCCTAATCAGACAAGATACAATTTGATGCTGGCGCAAAACCTTCAACAAGTTGGCCGAGGAGAAGTGGCTGAGCAAACCTATCGCCAAATTTTGGCTACCCAACCGGGAAATATGGATGCTCTTCAAGAGTATGTCACCTTCTTGATCAAACAACAACGTCCTGTTGCAGCGACAGAACTCCTGCAAACAACGCTGCAAAATGCTCCTGAAGCTAACAATGTCCAACCCAACAGCATTAATGTTGCGGCGGTTAAACTCCTCTTGGGACAGGTCTATGTTTCCCAAAAACAATTTGATCAGGCTCTAAGCCTTTACGATGCACTAATTGTCTCTGATTCTAAGGATTTTCGCCCTGTCTTTGCCAAAGCTATCCTCCTTAAAGAACAAGGGAAAACCAAGGAAGCAGGGATTTTATTCAACTCCGCTATCAAGTTGGCTCCCGATCAATATAAAGATCGCATTCAAGCAGTCGCTGCTACCCCATCTACCTCGGCTCCAAGTGTCAATTCACCCTCTTCCCCCTCTCCCAGCAAAGCTTCCACTACGGCTCCATCACCATAATAGGCATCCCTTTTTAATCAAGCTGGGTTGATGCTTATCTCTGTGTATACTAGTGCTGAAAAGGATGTAACCTCTACACCCAAATGCTTGCTTCGCTGCGTGAAGCAAGTTCGGTATCAGGAGGTGTTTGAAATCTATTCTAAGAGACTTTTCAAACGCTCTCTATAATAAATGCTGTCAGCAAAGATGAGAGCGTATCGATAGAGAAAGGGTAAGGGATGACACAATATTTTTTGTTTGAAGCCTGCGCGAAGGGGTAGGTGTCAAAAACCATCAGAGCAGTTTTTTCGGGCTCAGTGCTTTCTAATTAAGGCTTTCAGCAATTAACTAGGCTCTATTGATCCGCGCAAAGCCCAGCACCCCAGTTACTGCTGGTTTTGATATATTTCTTTGCCATTAAAAACAATTTTTACCCGATTGGAGGTGTTATAATTTGGAGAGTCCGCGCATCTGAACCTTGAAAACTTCATACAATAGACCTCTCCAAGGTGTGACGTCGAAATGAAGCTAAACCCCTCTTAGGGATTGAAACGTGAATTTGCTCACATATTAACCCGGCAATCAAAGTTGCAAAGATAGATTCAACAGTTGCAACCCTTCTGGGCTGAAAAATGCCATCTCAATTATTGCCGGGTTAATATCGCATTAGGCTACCGTGTACACACAGTTACCCCAAATAGCGTCATTCTAGGCAAACCCACCCCTAACCCTCCCAAGAGGGGATAATCAAGACAGTATGGAGCAAATAGATTGCAATAATCTTTGAAACCTACAGAAACCCCCAATCCCCTCCCAGGAGGGGTGCCCGCAGGGCGGGGTGGGTCTGCCCAGAATCGAGTAATGCAAGGTGAGTTTCCTTCTGGAATCTGGACTCAGGCCACTTGTGTGTACACAGTAGATCGCATTAGGAGAGAGTACTTCTCTCAGGTAAAACACCAGGAACAGGAATACGAGGTAGCAAAAGAGGATGGGTAATTTTGGTAAAATCAACTATAATTCTAATTACCGACTGTTAACCTCAGTTTTGATCAAAGACGCTGACTTGTGTTTACAACTGCCCTGCGCCCACAAGATTTATCCTCTTTGCCTCCTGATGATCTGGTGGCAGCCATTCATGCCTTAAAACAAGATCTCAATGCCGTGATCTTGGCTCATTACTATCAAGAACCAGCAATTCAGGATATTGCCGATTACATTGGTGATTCTCTGGGATTATCCCGGCAAGCAGCCGCTATTGATGCAGATGTCATTGTCTTTGCTGGGGTTCACTTCATGGCTGAGACGGCCAAGATTCTCAATCCTGATAAATTGGTGCTGTTACCGGATCTAGAAGCGGGCTGTTCCCTCGCCGATAGCTGTCCCCCGGCAGAATTTGCAGCTTTTAAGGCAACGCATCCAGACCATTTGGTGATTTCCTACATCAACTGCACGGCTGAGATCAAAGCCATGAGCGATATTATTTGCACGAGTTCCAACGCTGTGAAAATTGTGGAACAGATCCCCGCTGAACAGCCAATTCTGTTTGCACCGGATCAAAATCTAGGTCGCTATGTGATGGCGCAGACAGAACGCGATTTAGTTCTGTGGCCAGGGAGTTGTATTGTCCATGAAACCTTCTCGGAAAGGCGGTTGATTGAATTAAAAGTGAAATATCCCGCTGCCGAGGTGATTGCTCATCCAGAATGCGAGCCCACCCTTTTGCGCCATGCCAGCTATATTGGCTCAACAACGGCGTTGCTGAACTATACCCAAACGAGTCCCCAACAAACCTTTATTGTGGCCACTGAAGCGGGGATATTACACCAAATGCAAAAGCAAGCCCCTGAAAAGCAGTATATTCCAGCCCCACCCACGGGACCTTGTGCCTGTAATGAATGTCCCTTTATGCGCTTGAATACCTTGGAAAAATTGTATTGGGCGATGCGCGATCGCAAACCAGCCCTCACCCTACCAGAAGAGATTCGCCAAGCTGCCCTTAAACCCATTCAACGCATGTTAGCCATGAGTGCATAAGGACAAGATCGTAACCTTACAGAGGGTGTTGCTATCGGCGTTGCGACAGCGATGGGTGGACATCGTTAGAATAGAAAGAGACGCCTTGGATCTATGGATGCTGCATTGCCCCTCTTCATTCAGCGAATGCTGCAACCGGATTTTTATCCCCATCCGGTTCAAGTGCCTGTGCAGCTTTTACAAACCCACATCTCCTATATTCTCTTAACCGGAGACTTTGCCTATAAGGTCAAAAAGGCGACTCAGTTTGGTTTTTTAGACTTTTCAACCCTGGAGCGACGTGCCTACTTTTGCCAAGAAGAATTGCGTCTGAACCACCGATTGTCGCCAGATCTTTATCTAGCTGTCTTGCCGATTTATCAAAGTCATGGGAATTACTGTCTCAACCCCCCATCCCCTGCCGACGCCGAGATTATTGACTATGCCCTGCAAATGCGTCAGTTCGATCAGGAGGGATTATTGAGTCACCTGTTTCAGGCTGGCAAGCTGACCCCCGCCCATCTGCAAAGATTAGGTCGGGTTGTGGCTCAATTTCATGCCAGTGCTGCTACCAACTCAGAGATTCAAGCCTACGGTACCTATGAGGCAATTTGCAGCGTTGATGAAGAGAACTACGCTATTAGCAAAGCCTTCATCCCTCAGTTGCAAACCGCAGCGCAATTTGAGCAAACCCGCACCTTTACGCAACACTTTTGGCAGACCCACCAAGATGAACTGCGCCAACGGCTGTGCCAAGGCAAAATTCGAGAGTGTCATGGCGATTTACACCTCAATAATGTTTGTCTCTATCAAGATCGAGTACAAATCTTTGATTGCATCGAATTTTGCCCAGAATTTCGCAATATCGATGTCATCTATGATGTTGCCTTTATGGTCATGGATTTAGACGCTCAAGGTCGCCCTGATCTGGCCAATCTTTTCTTGAATACCTATTTAGAAACCAGTGGCGATTATGAAGGAGCCGTCTTACTACCTGCCTATTTGAGTATGCGGGCGACAATTCGGGGCAATGTCCATAGTCTGACGGGTCAAGATCTGGCGATGCCCGTTGGCAAAGCCGCTCCTATGGAGCTAGGGCGGTCTAAGTCCTTCGGACAGCAAGCAACGACCATCGCACCCTCTCAACAAGCAGACCACTGGCAACAAGCTAAAGAATACTTCCGTCTAGCGTATCAATACACGCAGAGATCCCAGGGGCAAATAGTACTCATGTCCGGTCTGTCAGGATCAGGCAAAAGCACCGTTGCCCGTCACTTGGCCACTCAAATGAATGCTATTCATATTCGCTCTGATGCCCTTCGCAAACACCTTGCGGGTATTCCCCTCTATCAATCGGGAACGCAGATCAATATCTATACACCTACCATGACCCAACAGACCTATGAACGCCTTGCAGACTTAGGACTTTTACTCGCGCAAGCTGGCTGGACCGTGATTTTGGATGCCAAGTATGATCAGCAGGCTGAGCGCACAGCGATTATAGAGAAAGCGGCAAGTGCTCATCTACCTGTGCAGATTTTGTATTGCACAGCACCGTTGGCAGTTTTGCGATCGCGCCTCGATCACCGCAGCCAAGATATCTCAGATGCAACAGCCGCCTTGCTCACGCATCAGGAACAAGCCTTCCAGGCATTTACCCCAACCGAACAACAGAAACTCACCCACCTCAACACCAATCAAGATTGGCAAACCCAGGTGGCATCTTTTCTCAAGCCTCTCGCCAAAAAGATAATGTCAGGTTAATCTGGGGGCAGTAGGGACCCATCAGAATCTAGCTCCGTCACCCATCATAGTCATACACTCAATGTGATTTGATACTTGCCAACTCAAACTATTGCATGTCTGAAGGCGAGGGGGAACGCCCGAAGGCAGTAAACAGCAAAGGAAAATTATTCTGTGGCAAATACGGCTCATCTGCGCTTAATTAAAAGCGGTGTCCAACATTGGAACCTTTGGCGAAAGGAGAAATTTTCCGATCAGCCAGATTTAAGTGACGCGGATCTCAGTGATTTGGATCTTAAGGGAATCAATCTCATTGGAGCCAATCTCATTGGAGCCAATCTAACAGGTACAGATTTAAGCGGAGCTTATTTGAGCCTTGCTAATTTATCCAACGCCTATCTCAGTGAAGCCCAACTCATCGGTGCAAATTTAAGCAAAACCAATCTGACCGGCGTAGATTTGAGCTTTACCCATCTTGGCCAAGCCATCTTAATTGAAACTAAACTGAGTAAAGCCCTGCTGATAGAAGCTAATCTCACCCAAGCTGTCCTCAACTTTGCAGATTTAAGTCGAGCCAACCTAAGTCAGGCCAATCTCAGCAATACCCATCTGATTAAAGCCATTCTTTTAGAAACCAACTTAAGCAATGCCAATCTACAGGGGGCGAATCTCAACCGTGCCCTCCTCAGTGAAGCCGATTTAACTCGTACTGACTTGAGCAACGCTAACTTGAGCAAAGCGGATCTGAGCTTTGCCCGACTGATCGAAGCAGATCTGCATGGCGCTAATTTGAATGGCATTATTCTGATTGAGGCCAATCTGAGAGGAGCCAATCTACAAGGTAGCTCTTTGCAGAAAGGACAACTCTGCCAAGCCAACCTCGGTGGAGTTGATCTGAGCCATGCTGATCTTAAAAGTACCAACCTCAAGTCCAGTGATTTGATTAATGCCAACCTCAGCAAGACGCAATTGGTGGACACTAATTTGAGGGAGGCTCAATTGACGGGGGCAAATTGCCATCACTCTAGCTTCTTACACGCTGATCTGCATCAAGCGAATCTTAGCGAAACCAATTTAACTGCTGCAAACTTCACTGCAGCAAATTTACAGAAAGTCGATCTCTCCCGTAGCAAGCTCCTAGCCACTAATCTCTCCATGACTCACCTGACGGCAGCTTGTTTTGAAGATGCTCGACTGGATCGCACCACCCAGTTTGATCACACCATTTGTGACTATATCTATCTGAAAAAGCATGAACAGGATCGTCAACCCAGTCATGGCAAATTCTTGGAGGGTGAGTTAGCACAATTGTTATGGACCCAGTCTGAAACAATCAATCTCAAGTTTCACAATGGTGTGAATTGGACTGCATTTGCCAAAGCACTCAAACGAATTCAGCGAATTTATCCTCAAGCTCAAATGGGTGTTCAATGTATTGAACATAAGGGCAATGGCGTTATCCTTGTCAAGGTTCATACTGCCCCAAACATCAACCGTGCCAAAGTCCATAAAGACTTAATGTTGGCCTACGTCAATACCCGACGTCAGTTCAATCAACAAGATCAAACCTTCGATCAAGCCTTCACACCAGAATCCTTACAGCTTCAAAATCCGCAAGACATCATTAATCACCTTTTTGATTTACTGAATCCTTCTGTGAACTCATTGCCCTAGTAAATTTTCTGGATACCGGATGACCACTATCTACTGGATGTTTTAGGCTCTATTGCGCCAACCACATTTGGGCTGTACGAGGGGGAACTAAGAGGGAAAACCGATCGCCTGCTAGGGTCATTTCATAGGGGTGAATCAGATCATGGTATTGATCTGGATTGTTTAGTCCCCAGGTGCTGAATTCTGCCCATTGGTTGGATCCACTTTTGTTAATCGCCACGATACCCTGTGCCCCCCGGCGAAAGACGAGGAGGACATCACTTTCGTAAAGCATTTGCATGGGTTGGCCGTGAACCGCATTGTGGAATTGAATCATTGCCACGAGATCGGGTCTTTTGTAGGCATGGAGCCAGCGATCGCAATCTTCAGGATACGGCGACTCATTATGGTCGGAGTACACCAGAGGTACACCGCCATCTCTGCCTAGAATATAGGCATAGGCTAAATGCTCATCCTGGGGATCCAATAGCCAAGCGCGAAAGCCATTGTTGTGGGGAATATCATGGTTGACCACAAACGTCACCGCCCGATGCCAAGGCAGGGCATTATCCTGATATTGAGGATTGGCTAAAGTTCGCAGCGATCCGCCTAAGCCAAAGGCAGCTCGAAGGGTTTGGAAGAGCGGGAAATCGTAGGCCGCCATCCAGGTTTCTCGCAGAAAGGGATCTAGGAAAACATCTTCATCCTGTTCACTCCCCGTTAAGACTTCCCCAAACCAAAACCGATCCCTAAAGCTGGTGTTCTCACCCAGGTTATCGATCATCCGCTCTGTGATGTGTTTAATTGCATCAATGCGGAACCCATCAAATCCCATGTCTATGAGTGCTGCTACCATGGCCCGTTGTTGTTTCAGCACCCAATCGGAATCCTTGAGGTCGGGTAGGCCCGCTAAATTTTGGAACTGTACAGCACCGCGATCGGACCATTCATGGGGATCTATTTCACCCGCTTGGTTAAAATCTTCTGGCGAAAATAACCCTTGGCTGAGGTCACCATATAAGCGATTCTCAGCGAATAAGGTGGGTTCATTTTGATAACGCGCTAGCTGATCTGCACCTGGAAAGTTCAAGCGATCGCTACGGGCTTCATTCGCCATATGATTCACCACCAAGTCAGCATACACTTGTATCCTAGGCGTGCCGCCATGACAGGTCGCAATTAACTGCTCTAGATCGTGCTTACCGCCCAGGTGAGATAACAGCACCCGATAATCCTTAGGTTGATACCGCTGCCACCACTGATCGCCCTCAGGGTCAGAGTAAAGCGGTGGTGGAATTAAGACTGCTCCATACCCGGCCTCTCGAATAGTATCAAGGCGGTCAATAATATCTGTATATCGCCAATTAAAAGCATGGAGAGTCACATCACGCATCGTTAATGGTGTTCCTTTTATCGTCAAATGATCTGGATCTACGGGGGGTGGAAATACTATCCTATAGATTTTTTACGTGAATAAATGTGGAATCATAACACTCATTTCCATGGTTATCTGTTGCAGCAGGTTCCTAGAAAGATAGAACGTTCCTTGGATATAGGATGTGGACTGGGACTTTTTGATCTGGCAAAAACGTTAATATTGAGGGCGTTGCAGAGGATGGGGGATGTTTGCAGAATTTAGCTTGTAATTCGGGGCGTTCAGGCATCTTGCTCACAGTTCTATAATGGGAGATATCCTAGCAGCAAAGGTCTCTATGAGTAGTTCATTGATTGTTGATGAAGCGGTCAACTTTCCAGACGCTAATGTACTGATCACCGAGGATGACACGCCAGTGGATAATTTTGCCTCGGCCAAACAGCAGCGACTACTGGTCAGCAGTCTTTATAGTTCCCTCTCGGCAACGGTTTTTCTGGCCGAGGCCAATGTCGGCATCTATCACACCGTCAGTCAGCCCGCTATTGTGCCGGATGTGTTTGTCAGTTTCAATGTCCAGGTTCCTGAAGCTTGGTGGGAGAAGCCAAACCGTTGCTATCTGGTGTGGAACTTTGGCAAGTCCCCAGAGATTGTGCTGGAGATTGTCTCCAATCAGGTGGGTGGAGAGTTGACCGATAAGCTGAAAATCTACGAACAGATGCGAGCCAGCTATTACGTTGTCTATGACCCAGCCCAGAAGTTGACAGATTTGCCTCTGCGTCTGTATGAGTTGCGGGGACTGCATTATATAGAGAAAGCCGGCCTTTGGCTAGAGCAAGTCAATCTGGGCCTAACCCTTTGGCAGGGAATATTTGAAGGGCGACAAGATACCTGGCTACGCTGGTGCGATGCTAATGGCACACTGTTGTTAACGGGGGATGAACAGGCAGAGCAAGAGCGGCAACGGGCAGAACGTCTAGCAGCTATGCTAAAAGCCCAGGGTATTGATCCTGAACAATCACTGCCTTAAGCCTTGCCGAATCCTCTACTCTGTTTTTTGTTGATAAGGCACCTCATTTCACAAGGCTATATTAGGCCTTATCGGAAATAAAAGCCCCAAAAAGCACTCAAAGCCTTATGCAGAAAGGCTTTTATCCTATTTATGGCGATCGCTGCAATCCTTACTATGTCCGATTAAGTCTAATGTTTAGGGATTGCCCGTGGACACCAGTTCCCACCAGCCGAAGGAAGGACCAATAAAGCGGAGGATAATCCAGGATAGCAGGACGACAAAAACCGCGACCCAACTGCCCCGCATGACAACCTTGTAAACCTTCTGGAGCTGTTGCTGCGTGACGGGCAGCCACGGCAATAGGTTGGGTTCTTTCCCATAGTCTTCACCTAATGTTTCTTTGCGGCGTTTTGCTTCACCCATACCGATTTCTCCCTAACTCATAACAACTCAGGTTGGAATACACTTTTCCAGTTCGATCATATCGAGAAAGGTAGGCATTCACACCAGAGATCATCCTGATTTAATGTGGAGTAGCCTCTCAGCAGCGTTTCCTTGAGGACATCGACTCGGGGTAGAACAAGCTCTCATCCAAATAATTGATGCGGGCATAAGGGCTGATGGCGGTGAGGATTTGTTGGCCGTAACTGCGGTGCAACACCCGGTTATCCAAGAGGGCAACCACGCCTTGGCAGCGGCGCAGGGGTGCGATCGCACCCTGGAGTGTCCGCAAAGCCGTCGGCAACAGGTACAACCGAAACCAGTCCTGACGGTATTGTTTATAGTAGGCCACTCGTCCTGCCACCCTCGGATCTTCTAAAGACGGAATGGGTAGGGTTGCCATCACCAACAGTTTAGGGATCCCCAGTATCGTCTGAGTCTGTAACCAAAAATTCCAGCCCGTGATCAAAATGCTCTGTGGATTTAAATCCGTGGTTTCTACTTGCACGCGAGAACCAAACTCAGCTGCCATCAACGTGGCCACCTGCCGCTGCATTGGGGTGTCTTCAATGATGATCACCGTTGAGCCATCGGCACCCGCACTGATTGTCATTAGCCCGTACAACTGTTTGAGTAATGCCCCTTGAAACGAGGGCATATTGGGCATGGGTAAGCCATCCGGCAAATAGAGCTGAATTGCTTCCGAATCACGGTGAGCAGCAAATTGGACACAGGTGAGATTCCCTAGCCCGACTTGATGGCGGAACAGTTTTGCCTCTGAATCGAGGTCAAAGCCGGTGCCCATCAAAACTGTAGGCTGTCGAGACCACAGTCCCTGCAGCGGACGATGCACTACCATCGGCGCACAATGCAAGGTAAACGATCCTTGCTGGCGATTAATGTCACTCCAAAGTAAGGAATGACCTGTATCATAGTGCTGCCAAAACTGCTGCCAGATCGGAGGGCTGAGGGTGATGTCAGAGACCATCAGCGTCTGATAGAGCCGAGTCAGAATGTGACGCTCCCCTGGCTCAAACAAAGCACAAGCATAGGGATTCTCAGGATGCTGAAAAATAATTCGGGTCAGTTTAACGCGGGTTTCTCGAATCGGCTCGATCAGTTGCGGGTAGCACCAGATCAATTGCTCCCAATCCTGAGGTTGTAAAGACAGGGTGAGCAACTGACGAGCCCAGCGCTCTAAGTGGTCAGCCCCATCAATAAGGGTGGGAATATCCGTGGGGAATTGGTATTGCTGGGTCAGGTAGTCCTGGAGCCAAATCTCTGGGGTTACCAACAACACCCCCTTAAAATGGCTTCCTGGCCAGTGATCCGCTGCGATAATAGGCTTTTTCAGCTTCATCCATTCACTGAGAAGAGGCATCTCGGTTCGCAATAGCTGCTGTTGGGCGATAGCAGGAGCCACTAAAATTACTGCATCTTGCCAGAACATTAGCGGAGCCAAATAGCTGAGGCGATGCAGACTCTGATATTTAGCAGCGGCACTGATTTGAATGAGGGCATTACGGCGCAGCCGAAAGGCACGTGCAATTAACCGGGCGATCGTGAGGTGATGAGGCCAAGGATCAGATCCTCGATCCCGGAGAAAAGCATGGAGCTGTTGGTGGACTTCGACCTCGATCACAACGACTGCGTAATAGATGGACGGTGTATGACCTTTATTCTGGCACAGTCCTTTGCAGATGCAGATATCCAGATTACATCTTCTGTAAAAACACCACGAGATCCTGCAACTTTTGCCAAGCTAACCCACTTGCCAGAATTGTTTTGGCCTGGTTTACCCCTTCTGCATAGGTATCGACCCCATGGCCGACAAACAAAGCTAAGGCAGCATTTAGAGCAACTACATCTGTTTGGGCAGGTGTACCTTGACCTTGGAGGACAGCCTGTAAAATGGCAGCATTTTCAGCAACATCACCGCCTTGCAGGGCTGTTAAAGGCGCAGCCGTGAGACCCAATTCTTGGGGAACGAGAATGTCTTGACTGACCTGCTGATGGTCTAAAACAGCCAGATCCGTCAGATCGCCCAACCCAGCTTCATCTAATTTTTCTCGTCCATGTAAAACCACCCCTCGCTCGACCCCCAAGGTTTTTAAGGCCGTGGCCACCGGATAAAGCAACGCAGGGTCAAATACCCCCAAAATTTGGCCTGTGGGCCGCAGTGGGTTGACCAAGGGGCCGAGTAAATTGAAAATTGTGCGCACTTTCAGGGTTTGCCGGAGCGGAGCCACGGCTTTCATGGCGGGGTGCCAACCGGGCGCAAATAAAAAGGTAATGCCCACTTCAGTAACAGCGGCCTGAATTTTTGCGGGCGCAGCCGCCAGATTTATCCCTAAAGCCTCTAAAACATCAGCAGAACCTACTCGACTAGAAGCTGATCGATTCCCATGTTTAGCAACGGGAATGCCTGCTGCCGCTGCGACAAAGGCTACGGCTGTGGAAATGTTAAAGGTGGATGCTCCATCTCCACCCGTTCCACAGGTATCAATCAAAGGGGTGGGCAGCGTTGTCCCAGGTTGACCCTCAACGGACTGCTGCAGGAGAACAGTGGCCATGCCCGCCAGTTCCTCAGCGCAGACGCCTTTGACTTGCAATGCAGCCAGAATGGCACCTGATAACACGGGAGAAATTTCATTCCGTAGCCAGCCTTGCATCAATTGAGCAGCTTCCCCTTGGGCCAAGGATTGACCCTCTAGAAGATGGTGTAGGAGCAAAGGCGCATCCAAGGCAGAGGGGGTTCCAGCAGATTGAGTCATAAATGAAGATATCCTATGGGGCAGCAAGGGTTTGTAGATTAGGTCTGTCAAATAGCAGTTATGCCAGTCGGAAGAAGGATAACATTGAGGGCGTTGCTGAATGAAGGTATGAATCAGGCGGGAACGGGCACATCCCAAAATTTTAGGTAGTGAAGTAGCAATCGAATCGAGTGTGCTAGCATTTCTGCGGACTTGGAATAACAAAGTGTCTTGCGA
>JAAUOM010000155.1 GCA_012034865.1 Acaryochloris sp. CRU_2_0
AGATGGCCATTGAGTCTACCATTCTCCAATTGCAGGCCAAGGGAGAGAAAGTCACCCATCAGTTGGTGTCGGCTGTGAGTGGGATTCCTAGAGGCACGATCGCACGATATTGGCGTTTGTTCATTTCGCTATTAGAAGGGATAAATAGCAAAATGAACAATTCTAGAAATAAGCCAGATGCAGAGCAAGAAAGCCATCAAGCGATCGCTGGGATACTGGATGAGCTGGCGGATCTGCCTATCGATCAGCTACTCCCTAACCTGAGTGAAGTGTTTTTCGACTGGCTCAAGCCGAAGGAGTGGACGGCGGTCTGGGATGGGGTTAGTGCGGCGGGTCAGATGGCAATTCTGGAGGGATTGGCGTTGGTGTTGCCGGAGAAGATGTTGGAGAAGGCGATGCCGGAGTTGGAAATGCAGGCACAGTAATTTTAAGGAATGAAACCATGAGCCGAACGACAACCGCCCTCATCGGCGCGGCCATCGGAATATTCTTAGGTGCATCTGGGGTTTGTCTAGGTCGAGGGGGTGAGGGAGTTGGGGTAGCTCATCTGAACACTAGGGGAATTTCTGACAATGCGTAAGCCCTGGCAATATTTTCCGAGCGTGAAGATTTATCCTTGGAAGTATAGAAAATCAGAAAATCCTCGTTGACAGTAGGGGCAATGCAATATGGACATCATTCGGATCATCTGTGCGATTTTACTACCACCGCTTGGTGTTTTTCTCCAGGTGGGGCTCGGAACTGATTTCTGGATAAACGTGCTACTAACCATCTTTGGTTTTTACATCCTGGGGATCATCCATGCCGTGTGGGTTATTGTCAGAAAATAGCCTCCCTCCCCCCACAGCAAAGACTCTAGACATCCCAAAGCTCCACCCTAGAACAGCCCAGACCCAGGAAGTTCCTAAGTGAGGGCTTGGGAGGGAACTTGTGCCTAAAATTGATGCGTGACTGCGGGGATTGGACGGCGGGAGATGCGATCGCGGAGGGGATATGAGAGTGCCGATTGGATATCTGGAGTTTGCGATCATAAGTTTGATACCAATCCCTACAATTCTCTAAAAACAATCAATCATCTAGCATCCTTTTCAACTCCATGATCCAGCCATAATACTCATCCGTCTTCAGAAGACGCGACAGATGTAACTGCGACTGAATCAGGGAGACTAGCTCCTGTGCCCGTGCTAAGTGCCGCTCTGATATTCTTGACCAATCAGGATTGGTGGCAAATTGTTCCATTTGCAGCAGTGACATCTATGCGCTTCCCAAGTTATTCCCAAAATCAATGCTTCATAGACCTCACTGATCTGACTGTACTAACACTCATGGATAATTTCGTGATTACGATCACAGTTCCATTCTTATTTTTCTCAAAAATCCATCCTATTTTTAGCTTTACAGGGAAATAACTCTGCAATCCTTGCTATACAATACTCACAAGGACTTCGAGGGAAAGACCATGAATAAAGGCGAATTAGTTGACGAGCTTGCAGAGAGAGCTGGAGTCACAAAGAAGCAAGCGGATACCATTCTCAGTTCTGTAACGGAGATTATTAGCGAGACAGTTAGCTCTGGGGAAAAGGTGACCCTCGTGGGCTTCGGCACCTTCGAGGCCAGGGATCGCAAGGCTAGGGAAGGGCGAAATCCAAAAACCGGGAAAAAGATCAAAATCCCAGCGACCAGAGTTCCTGCTTTTAGCGCGGGCAAAGACTTCAAGGAGAAAGTCGCTGGGTGATAGACTGGCTAACAGTATCAACACTTCACTTCAAAACTCCATTCAAGCTGGTGGATGGCTATGGGTGTCCGCCAGCTTTTCCATCATTCAGCTCATGTCCTTACCAAATATGAGCGGCAAGCTTGGGAAGATTTGCTAACGGGCTGCATGGCCAGCCAGAAGAGTCAGGTAATTGATTTACAAAGAGCGGGAATTTAAATTCTTATTTTCAAGACTTTTATAATACTTTTGACGGTCTTCTTCTTCAAAGTCTCTTAAATCAAGAAGAAGGCGCTCTAACTGACTAACTTCATCTCTCCAAGCAGGTAATCGGTTTTTGATTTTCAGGCATAGAGTATTGAGTGGGCGCAATCCTTTGATTTCCCTAATATCATTTGAGAATTCAACCAGTTCCCCAATTTTCACGGTATTCCCAAAAATAAATGGGTGATCTACATATACTTCATTTATAATACAGTGCAGCATAATTCGCCTGATTTGATCCCATTCTTCATCTGAAGTGTCTTGGCAGAAAGTTTTAATATCTTCCATCTCTTTTCCAGAACAATCTATAGAAGTTTCAAAACGCATTCTGCTCCTACGTACATGGTGTTTGTCAGAATGAATAAATTCTGGTGTTTCACTTATTTCTTTGAAGAATTTCTCTAACTTTAAAAGACAACGATTTAGTATTGGATCTGGTTCAGTTTCAACCATATAGTGAAATCTAGTATTTATGACTGGCTCACCATATAGCACATGGGAAAGGGTCCGATGACGCCCGTCAGCTCCATGCTCTAAAACACCTTCTTGAACATAATAGAAAACAAATCCCATCTCTGGCAAGGGTCTGCCTTCGTATAGACACATTAAAAAATAACAGATGTTATAACCAACTTCATAAAAATATCCTTCTAATTCGGAATAATGTTTATCAAGTCTAATGTTGCCTGGTGTTTTACCTTGGTACTCCCAGTCACCCCACTTACTACCAGCTTTCTTTGTTTGCCAAGCAAGATAATTACGAGAAACCTTCAAATCGTTACAATGTTGGCCTGTAATGTAATCTTGGGTAATTAAAGAGTCACTTTGGAAAGCCTCTGATACAGTGCTTGAAAACTCATACCTATGATTAGAGTACTCGCCCCTATCCACATAGTTTTTGTAGATTGGATAATGTTCCACTACTATTTCCCTGAGTCTTTCCTGGCCTGGACTTAGATAAACCATTTACCCTCCATTTTTATTAGTTTTGGAACTTTAGATGGGTCACAGGCGACAGATTTAACATTTCAGCGTCGTACTCTTCTCCTCCGACCAGGGAAAGCCACCCATTTTGTAAGGAGTGATATCGCCGCGCAGTATTTGAGTCATCCGTTCCGCAAGGCCAGGGACAAAACAATTCTTCTCAATGATGTCGAACCAATCACCAGCAATGGCTTTCTCCTTGTGCCGCCAATCCAAAGGCCATTGCATTTATCTAGATCAGGATCTGAACGTGACCAGTTCCAAAGGTAATAGAGATCAATTGGTGTTGCAAAGTTTTGATAGGCCATCAGAGCGCATCCATAGAACTCATTCAAGAGATAGCAGACGGACTCCCCTAGAGGTTCTTCTGAGGTTCCGATCACAAAGTTTCTTCTAGTAATCGCTTCTGTTCTGAGCTTTGAGCCAATATAAAGGATGTAATAGATCATCTGTTTGACATCCTTTATGGGCTTCTCACTAGTGAAGCAAAGGTTATCAGGGATTTGGTATCGAGTGCTTTCAACAAGTCGGTATTCGTTAAGCATTATTCTGTAACTCCTTGCTACAGGCATAGATAGCCAAGGTGCCAGCGCAGGCCAGATAAAAAGCTTGCAAGCACCTTGGCTTAGCTGGGGTCTCTAGTCTTCAATGAGTTCCAGGCTAAAATCCCACTCATCCAAATAAATATATTCATCTAACAGGGATATCAGCCGATCCATTTGATCACAATTCTTGGGTAGCTCTAGCTCAATTGAAAGGACTGTTCGGAGGCTTGGGTACTCCCCTTCGAGTACCCTAATCAGCACCAAATTTGATACAGCCTTGATCGCCTCATTAATCAAAGTCGTCAGCGGAGGATTTAGAGCTACAGATGCCATCTGGTCTTCCTCGAAATACTCAGTCAAATCAAATAATCGGCCAATGATCCGAAAGCATCTTGCCAAGCGCTCACTGTGAAGTGGCAAGCCTAATGCCTTCGAGAACGCCTTAAGATCTCCGCAATGCTCCTCAACTTCTCCGTCAAGAAAAGCTGGGTCAGGATTCGAGCCATTCAGCGTTGAATAGGATGGGGGCTTGATTGCACCATTACCATTGCTGAGAGGGTCAATACAGCCAGCCGTAAAAGATTGATCCAGGCCATCGTCATAGGTCAATGGCTCTATCTGATTACTGGCCTCAAATGAGTGATTTATCTCGATCAATGTATGGAGATCTTCACCAGATGCTCTGCTGGTCTCGGATTGGTGATTCGCTTGCTGCTCAGCTTCCTGAGTGGGATCGACAAAGCCCTGCACTAAAGCTTCTCTGGTAGTTCCTCGCAGCGCAGCGTAAATAGTGCCAACGCAAGCAACCGAAGACTCTCCCATAATCCTTGATCCATATTTTTCTCCAAGGATTTCAGCACGGCGATTAATGGTGGACTGAAGTTCTTCAACCGTTAGCTTTTCAGGATGACGAAAATCTAAGTTATGGGTGAAGGGATATTCTTTAATTCCAATAGTTGCAGCCACCAGCTCTTTGAATCTTTGCTCCTGGGTAATGCCCTCGATAGGCTTTAATGAATCGCCATAGCGATAACTTGTACCGTTCTGAGTTTCTACACCTACGGTCACAGTAAATTCTTCAGAGCCAATCCTGATTGGCAATTCTAGATTTTTTGTCCGGTCGTCCGTGTATATCTCGCCAACACTAATATAGGATTCATGGAGGCGACCACTTTGGTCGATCTTGCCACCTTGAAATTTCAACGGCTTGAAGGGAATGCCTTCTACTGCATTGTTTCGGATGTGATATCCAGATACCCCAACTTCCTGGGCATGGTAGAAATTGATCTCTTGTATCAGATCCCCCGCAATTGATGGACTGCCATACTCTTCGCCAAGTTGATATGCCCTACTCTCGATAAATTGCCTCAATTCATCTCCAGAGTCCAAGCGGTTGACATTGCTGAAGTCTGGATACTTCGCATAGGGATAATCAATCATTCCAGACGAGATAGCAAGAAGCTCAGTAAATCGAGGATCTTTTGCAATCGCCTCGATAACGGATAAATCAACCTCATAGTATGACTTAAACCCGCCTCTGTGGGATTCAAGCCCTATCTTCACATCAACAACCACATCTCGAATCGTCGTTCTTAGTTGCCTAGTTAGGATTTCACCTTCAACGTCGATCAGCTCAACAGTTAGATGATTTTCCAGATCCTCTTGAATACACTCAGGAGACTGATCTTTGTTGCTTAACTGAGTTGCTACTTCCTCTTTTTCGTGCGCCTTCTCTCCTAGCTCCTGAATTTCCAACGCTGTACCCTCCAGTCCAATGTCCAGAAACGGTGACCACTTAAGCAGTTCACCTGTCCTCAGATAATTTTGAATAGTTTGCTGAAGACCAGGCCGATAGCCGCTTTGGTACAAACAAGGTATCCATTCTGGATGCTGATCCAAATAGCTGGTATCTTCCAGGTCGAAAATAAAGATTCCGACTGGATCATTCTCTGTGGGTTCATTCAGATAGTGGCTCAGCAGATATCCCATCTCATTAACCCCAAGGGCATCCCTTACACATTGATCTGGATGCAATTGGCGAAACATCTGCGCTGAGTGCAGTACATAATTGATAAATCGTTCTACATCTGCAACTATTCCATAGGTACAGTAAACATCCTCTTGGCCATCGGCTTGAATCCGGTACTCATATGGACCAATGGGCGTCCCCAGTCCTGACCACATGCGGGTATAGTCCTGAGCTTGCTTCTCCACCCCATTGAACTTGAACAGTAGCTTTCTGAGAGGCTGTTGCCACCAAGCAAGCCAGCTATATATTTCAACTCCTTCGCTTTCGCAAAACAGATATCCTTTGTAATAGGGGATAGCCTCTATACTGTCTGGTTCTCTATGATGTCCGCGCCAGCTTCTAGCAAATGCATCGTAATAGGGATGATAGAAGAGGATATTTCCCATCCGATCCACAATCGTATATTCCTGGTGCTTCTGCCCTTCCTCAAGGTGCTTGTCCAGGCACTTTGGACAATAAATATCGGCGTGGGTGCTGTATTCATGGGCCTTGTACCCCCAGGATCTGATTTCATCAACACCCAGTTGCTTATTGCAATTGCAGCAATGCCATTCCTTCTGCGGTAGCAACAACCGCTGGGGTGATAGTGCCTCGCCATAGTCGTGATAAGTACGATCCACTTCAAGGTCAAGTGTGTATTCCTTGACCTCTAGTTCGGGATGGAGAGCATACCAGAGCTGGATTTCCCTATAGCGAAGATTATCCTTTACTTGGTGATTGGGCACATACAATTGATGTCCGTTGAGCTTGGCTGTAACCTTTGTGTACCCCGTCGCTAAGAACGTAGCTTCTGACCATCCCTCTGGCAAGGCGTAAACCTCTACATCAATCGGATTAGTCCACATCCGAACGGGTTGCAAATCAGCCAGGTAAGGACAACCACCATCCTTTTGGTATTCGGTATCCTCGCAAAACTCTACGTCGATCAGGTCTAGAGTTAAGCCACAGTCAACTGGGTGAAGCTCAGGGGTCAAGTCCTCAAAATCTACCATGCCAGCTTCTTTGATAGGGTGAGCGTCTTGCAGTGCAACTGTTGGCTCTGCCTGGAATTCAACCTGAGTACTCATGTTCTCATTGATGACAGCGAGGGCATCTGGGCCATAATTCCCAACACCGGATGCTTTAGCTAGCTCTTCCTGCCATCGCGCATACTCTTCAGGTGGCATCTCAACACCGTATTCAGCCAGACTGATTAGATGGTCAACGTATATCTCCTCTATGGTCTCAGGTGGATGTTCGCCAATGACTTGAGGCGATTGCGCCCAGAGCTTTTTCTCCTCTGGGGTTGTTGGATAGCTATCAAAAATCCGCTCTTTTGACTCACCCGCGACATATCCTCCATGAGACGCATAGCAAATTCGTTTATCTTTAGGAGTCGCGTTCATATCTGCCTCTGGCAAGGTTTGCTGCAACTCATCACGGGGTACACGGACAATTCCCAACAACCTATCGTAGGAGTGGTTCTGGTGTTCTCCGCGATCCTCCATAACCTTCAATCGCATGTCTTCAAGCAACTGAACCCCTCGTTCTGCAAGGCCATACTCAGTAGCTAAGGCCAACATACGGGATTCAATCATTTCCTTGGCTACCTCTGGATACACCCCTTCCATGTTGTTTAGCTCAGGGTAGTGATGGTAGTGAGCTGGGGCACTGACAGAAGCTGTCGCCAGTTCACGAAAGCGAGGGTGTTGAACCATTCTCTCGATCGCACCCAGGTTCCCATAACTACTAACAACTGCGGCCCTATCCTCGTCAGTCTGGAAAGCGTCGCCCGGTACACCACCCAGGGGAATCGAGTGATAGTCGTCCTCCCAGTTAAAATGCAGTAACCACTCGCCCCTGCATATGACATCTGCCCTGAAGTCATTAGTCTGTGGCTCGACTGAATTACCCGCCGCAACCTGATAGCCATAATCAGCCTTAAATCCTCTCGAATCCAATACCAGCGCTGACATATCTTTGAGGATGTTTTGCATTTGCTGAGGCTCTAGTTCATGGCCTGCTGCTAAGTTCTCAGCTTCAGCCAGAATCGCAGCCTCAATCTCTTCAGGACTCAAGTTGGTCAAGTCTGCATGGTGGGGATAATGCAGATGAGCGTTCGTCTCCCCAGTTGCCAGTGCAACCAGCTCGTCAAAACGATGATCGCTCATTAACCTATCTACCTTGCCGGGATCACCATGCTTCACCGAGTCAATTCCCAGGTAGTACTGTCTGTGTTCATCTGCAAACCCGAAGTATAAATATCGCGGTCCATCATGCCCTCGTTGATTGACCCAGCCACTTAGCTCAGTCGGAATAGTCGGCCCCTCAATGCCAAGATCTCCAATAAGCTGAGTGACCGCTTCGTACTGCTGCGGAGTCATGCGAATATCATCTGAGCGAAACCATCTATCCGTAGATCCTTCCCGCTCACTGAAGTCAAACTTGTGAGAGCTGTAAATATTGCAGGTGTCCTCGCCCATTCGAGCTGTGATCGTAAAGCGATCGCCCCATTGATGGATTTCCAAATCAAACGAATATCCAGTGGCAGGGATATACGCACTGCGATTAATTGGCTTGGTATCTAGAAATGCCTTCAAGGCGTTTGGGATTATGTTGGAATTATCCTCGCAAAAACCTACATCGAGTCTCTCCCGAACAGCGATAAAATCACTGCCGTTGCACCTGGGAAGCAAGGGTTCAGGTATGGCTGGCTTGGGCAGATTGGTTTTGACTTCCAACCGATGATCTTCACCCATCCAAACCTCAATTTCCCCTCGCATCAGCATCCCAATGCAGTCAATCACCCCAGCGCGACAATACTTCCGAAGTAACTCTATATCCCAGTCGGGATCTGTCCTTTGATTATCCTTATCAAATTCCCGCAGGTAATACAGGTCTAACTCAACTGCACCATCCTGGCAGGGGCAAAGCTCAAAGTCGTAGTACCACTTCAACAAAAAGCAGATGGCTTTGCTCAGTAAGTCTTCCTCCTGTAGTGGTCTGCACAAATCTTTTTGAGACATAACCTTTGCAACTTTAACCAAGAAATAGATAGTTTCCTTCACCTCTTGCAGCGGGCGATCGCTCCTGAAACAACTGTGCAATGGCTTATCAATTCGGCATCTGTGCGTGATTCGATAAATGTTGGCCTCTGATGCAGCCAGATGGCTTACTGGTTTGTCTTTTTCCTCAACGAAAGCTTGCAGCATCGTCTGTACTGATGGCTCCAAAGTATTTC
>JAAUOM010000156.1 GCA_012034865.1 Acaryochloris sp. CRU_2_0
CAACATCGACCTGACCTCCGTTGTGTGATTGTTTACTGTCATTGCAATGAGAAGCTGCGTTGATGCTTGGGCTGATGAGGGTGCGATCGCCGTTGGCAAAATTGAGCTTGCTGATTTTCTGAAGCACCTTCCCGATCCGACTGAAGATTCGTCCACCCAGCCGTGAGGCGTCAATCCTTTTTAGGACAGGCGTTCTGATTTCTTCGAGTACAGGCAGATCGCAGTGCGTTGATACAGGGATAGCTGCCTTGATCGGCTGGAGTGTTCCTGCAAAAAAAGCTATCAAAGTGTCCTTGGTCGATCTGAGCAACTGGCGTACCCGTTCGCCAGAAATGCCCAGTTTTTGGCCAACGTCCTTATTGGTGTAGCCTTGCACCTTGGCAATGAGTGCCTGCACTTGGCGATATTCAAGGTGACCGTTGGTTTCTAGTTCACTAAGGACTCCAAGGATCTCGCCATCCTCAGCGGTTTGCCAAACATTAATGCTTTCATCGGCTTGAACGTCTAGCCATTCGCACTCACTATTTGTAAACGTTTGATTGAGACTAGACGTTTGGGTAATGCGCTTTTTCTCCCCAGCCGTCAAAATTTGCTTCTGACTTAGCCCACTGGCCTGTGAAATCTCTTCTAGGGTTGGTTTTCGGCCTAGTTGTTGCTCTAGAGCAGTAGAGGCTTTAGATATTTTGGTCAAATTTTCCATCGTCGTGCGACGAATCCCCGTTTCATCGCAAAAGCGATCTCTGATTTCGGATCGAATCGCAGGCACAGCGTAGGTTGAGAACTGGTTACCAGTAGATATGTTGAACCTTTTTACTGCATTAGCGACACCCATCTCACCAGCGGCGATTAAAACAGGCCAATCAACTTGACCTCTATAACGTTGAGCCTCTTTGATGATTAGTCCTCTACTGGCTCGGATAATCTGATTTATAGCTTTTTGGTCTCCTGCCTGTGCCCGCACAATATCAGCGTATTGTTTCTTGCGGGCATGGGGTTCGGTTTTTTGGGTTTGTAAATTGCGTGAAGTAACGCCTATCATGGGTTAAGACCTCATCGAATCTTTACTGTTTCTGAGGTTTACGGCCCTCTAGGTGTTTGTCAGACGATAGAGGGCCATTCATTTTTAGAGATGCTAGCTAAAGCAACGGTGCTTAAATGGTGAGCTGTTTCTGAGGTTTACGGCTCTCTAGGTGTTTGTCAGACGATAGAGAGTGACATTTTTGTGTCGGTAATCTGGGCAGCAGGCTTCTGAATATTCGATTGGCAGGTAGGTTGTGCTGTTTGAAGCGGTTTGCCTTATGCCTATACTTGCTTCCTGGCGGGTTGCCAAGTCTCCTTTGCATTGGTTGTGGTTCAGGGCAAGACTTGATAGTGGGAGAGAGCCAATCCAGGATGCTGGTTTGAAGCAGTTTTAGAAGTGCATTTACCCAAATAGTTGCCCTAGATAAGGTGTCTTTTCTAGACGAATGGCTTACTTGGGTTTGTGGACTAAATCTGAGGATGCCTACCATAGGTTTATAGCCTCTTTGATGGTTTAGGCTCTCTAATCTCGTTTTTGACGGGAGGTTAGAGGGCCAATTTATTCTTTGGAAGGTTTTTCTATCTCACTCGTTATTCATGTGTCAATATGGTAGATATCAATACATATCGTTATTAACTAATTGAACTCAATATATATCAATTCATGTCGATACGTATTTTACATTCAATGACTGCTGTTATGCAACAGTAGTCATGATGCGTATTGGTATGTAAGTGAATAGAAAGCGGAAGCCAGCAAAGGAAAAATTTGTGAGGCGCACTTTAAGCTTGCCACCAGATTTTAATGATGATGTGGTGGAATACTGTGATAATCGGGAATACCCAATCCCATTTAGCGCATTTGTTCGTCGTGCCATTGAGGAGAAATGGGAGCGTGAAGGATATACTCCTAAATCAAAAAGTGAGAATGAAGGCGACAAATCGTGATTTGTCGCAACGGACTTCTCCTCCCCTATGAGTAATCGCGGCAACAGGGTTCTAATGATATGGGCTAGCGAATGATTGAAGAGTAAGCTTGCATTGCAATTCACTTCGTCACAGCTTGCAACAGTACATTGCATAGAGCAAGAGTTTACCGCTTCATGTTTTATATTTAGTTTTATTAAAAAGTACATATACTTTTCAAATCCAATAAGCCTGTGCATACTGTAGATAAACATATATCCTATAGTTAAAATATTTCATTTATTAATTCTTAAAATAAGAAGTGGATCATGTGATTGAACATATAGTACGTTCTATGTGAAGAAGCTTACATGGTTTGAGCTGCATAGTTAGAGCGCTCTACAAACATTGAGCTGCTTTTGCTGTCAGATTGAAAAACATGTCCATATAGTTATTCGTTGGCGGTTGTATTCATGAATGACACGGGCTTAGGAGTCGGTGAAGCGATAGAGCTGATAGATACTTGGCTAGTGGCTAGGAATCGTGGACAGCTCAATCCAGCAGAGAAGCTTCTGATATCTGCTGCTTGGGAGAATCGGAAATATGAAGATGTAGCAGAAGATTCAGGTTACAACGCTGATTACCTCAGACAGGCGGGTCAAGGTTTGTGGCGAACGCTCAGCCTTGTGATTGGCAAAAAGTTACCAAGACCAGACTCAGAACGATGATTGAGGGTAAGAAACGGGAATTAGCTCGGCATCAATTATCGAAGATATATTCTAAAGAGCCGAGGGGAGAGCTTGATCCGCCTGAGTTTGTCGTCCTTGGCCGTAGGCCCCCCACTGTCGAGCAATATTTTGGATATAAAGCAGAGCTAGCGATGCTGCGTCAGAGTGTCCTAGAACGTCAATGTGTGATAGTGGTGGGACAAGCAGGTATCGGCAAGAGTTCACTGGTCTCTAATCTATTAGAGTCACTGAAAGTATCTGTTGATAATCATTTCGAGAAAGTCGTCTGGCAGTCTATGTCTAGCCATGCAAACCTGGATAGTTTGTTAGAAGAAATATTTGATTGTCTGAGTTTAGAACCGTATGACTCAACTCAAGATCTCTCAGTCCATGTAACAAAGCTAATTGCAATTCTCAGACGAGAAAGAACCCTGATCGTTCTTGATGGAATAGAGGAAATTTTCAAGGGAGCTACAAACGACAAACTGTATGGTGAGAATGACAACTACGGTTGGTTTTTTAAGCAGATGATGGAGCGATCCCATTCATCTTGTTTACTCATTACCACTAGAGAGCCATTTAAGGATCTTGCATTTGCCGAAACCTGTGGCCAATCAGTACGGATAATGGATCTCAAAGGACTTGGACAAGATGCCTATGGCTTCCTAGAATCCCAAGGACTAACTGATGTGGATGATGGGTTTAGATTATTAATCCAACGATATCGGTCAAACCCTTTTCTTCTCAAATTGGTGGCTGCACGAATCCGCAGCTATTTTGGTGGGGATGTGGACGCCTTTATTCAATGTGATTCAATTTTAATGAGTGAGTCATTGCAGCAAGCACTGGATACTCAATTTAAGTTGGGGATTTGGACGTCATTAGAAAAGCAATTAATGCAGATTATGGCGCATAATGATGAGAATTCAGAGGGTATACCCTTTCAAAGAGTATTTAAGATTCTCAAAAAACAAGAAAGTGATTTATCGCTGCATGAGTTTATTGCAGCGATAGATACCCTAGAGAGTCGTTCCTTGTTGGAACGAAGTCAAGGTGAGAGTGAACCTTTGGTCTTGACCATACAACCTGTTATTCGGAAATACCTTCTCAAAGATCCATCAGGAGTGATACAAGAATCCCTTGCCGCATAGTTAAAGACCGCATAGTTAAAGATGATGAAACGTGAGTTGCTACTGCTTTAATCCTCGCTGTCGGGCTAGGGAAACTCAGATACCGATTCAGTGTGTTCATCTTGTGGCACATCACTATTGGTGAAAGATCGGTATCGCCTCCTCAAACCTCTGCGTCCGATAGATGGTCCAATCCCTCAAGATGTTGAGGTGTTTGAGTGTGTGGATACCACGGGAGGGGATGGGGTTGAGCCAGGGACTCACCTGATCATAAAGATACTGTTGGCCCATGATCGCCTAGACTCCTATGATGCTAAGCGGGTCAAGCTTATGTATCGAGAATCAGAGGTTGTCAAAAATGTTGATCATCCGGGCATCCCCAAAGCCCCAAAAGATGGTTTGTTTTACTTAAGGGATACTGGTGTAGCCAATGAAGTCTACTGCCTTGTTCAACAGAAAATTGAGGGTCAGACGCTCGATAAGTGGCTAGAAGAACATGGCCCGATTTCGGAGAAATTAGCGTTGAACTGGTTGGATCAATTAGCTGAAAGCCTCCATGCCGTTCATCAACTGGGATACTTCCATCGAGATATCAAGCCCGCAAACGTCATGATTAAGCCAGATGGCAAGCTGATGCTGATAGATTTTGGGGCAGCTAGAGATATAACAGATACTTACCTGGCTAGGATTAGTTCTGCTCCTTTAGAAGATGATTACAACCATCGACTAGAGACCACTAGCATTTTTACAGTTGGGTATGCCTCTCCAGAACAAATGATCGGCAAGGGTTTACCTCAATCTGACTTTTTTGCCTTGGGTCGTACCTTTGTGCATTTGCTCACAGGCATTCGCCCGAATCATTTACCCACCAATATGGATACAGGGGAATTAATCTGGCGAGACAAAGCCAAAGTTTCTAAGCCCTTGGCAGATTTTCTCGATACCCTGATGGCGATCGCGCCGGGGAAACGCCCTCAAAACACAGCATCCTTGCTGAGCTATTTGCAATCTTCCCTGCCCCGCAAGCTCAGAGCCTATAAACTTCGTAGAGATAGACGCTTCCAGTTCGGGGTAGTGATTGGGGTGATACTGCTCTTAATCGGTGGCCATAGAACTGGAATGAATTGGGCATCGACGCATTACTTCGATGAAGGATCCAAGCATTTGTTTGCGGATAGATATAAGGAAGCCAGAGCAGATTTAGAGCGAGCCATTCAGTTTAATCCAAAAAATCTAGATGCCTACAATAACTTGGCTTCAACTTGCCAGAGCTTGAACGATGACGACTGTGCCTTTCGCAGCTACAAAAAGGTTCTGGAGTTAGATCCGAACAACTGGGTCACCTACTCCCAACTGGGAGGATACTACGACTTTAGGAATGAGAATGAACAGGCTGCAAAATATTACCGCAAAGCCATAGAAGTTGGTGAGGATAGAGCAGTAGAGGCATATAACAATCTAGCCAGAATCGAGATCTTGCAAGGCAATTATGCTGAAGCGATCCGACTGTCTACAAAGGCAATCAACATCTCTGAAAAAGTTATCCAGAAGACAAAACAGCCGCCCGAAGTCCCCGCTGCGGGCTACAAAAATCGAGGCTGGGCGAAACTCGAACTCCAGCAATATGATCAGGCAATAGCTGACCTCAACAAATCCTCCGAGCTGGGCTACATGAATGCAGATACTTACTGTCTATTAACAAGAGCCTATGAAATCAAAAAAGACGATGTCCAAGCAGATTCAAATCAAGAGATCTGCCTGACCTCTGCGTACACCTCTCCAGAGGTCTATGAATGGAAGATGTCTATCATTCGGCGCTTTCGTCGTGACCAGAAAAAATTGCCAGAGTCTCAAAATTGAGAGATGATTCTTAAAAACCAATTTAAATAAAATGCCATATAGATATTTAGGCTGCATAGGATTAACATCGCTCTGGTTTGGAGCTTCCGCCTATTATTTCCCCGCGAAAGCAAAGCCTGTGGTACTCTCAGGAGAGTGCAACCCTGTGGGTCGAGTTGTCAAGATTGCAAACTCCCAATTGCCCATAGGGAAAGTACTCTGCTATCAAGACAAACTCAGAATTCCCACCAACAAACAGCTCAAATTGGAGAGTGATTAAAACTGGGGGAATTAGGCAACCATAGGCATTCCATTGGCTAGCTCTGGCTGAGGATACCACCGCTTGATCGTGTTTTTCCATTCACCATTGAGAACCTTTGTCCTCACTTGCAAGAGTAAATGTGCCCCCTTGGGCTTCCATCGCATTTGTTGCTTTTTCTCCATGCGTTTGGCAATCACCTGATTGACTGTGGATTCTACAAACCCCGTTGAAATCCGCTCCCCACATCGATAGCGCTCTCCATAGTTAGTGATGAAAGATTGGTTATTCTCAATGTAGATTCGGAACTCTCGAATCGCTTTGGCCATCTTGCTGAGCTTGAGATAATCCATTTGCAAGCAATCGGCATCCATTTCCAGAGTCTCAAGCTTCTGTAATGCTCGGAATACATTGCCATGCCACAGATACCACTTGATACTCTCCAAGCAATCACTCATCTCTTCTCCCTGTTCCGCATCATGATGTTTCACGCCCTTGAGGTATTGACCCAATACCGTAATTCGCATGGTGATGTGGAACCAGTCTAGTAAATGCTCTGCTTGCGGATTCAGGTATAGCTGTAACTCCCGCACAGTATCTCCACCATCTGATAAAAAGGTTACCTGCTGATTCATCTGCATCCCTTGAGACTTGAGCAGCTCAAACAAACGTCGCTTGGGCTTGCTATCGTACGTCTGCACGAACCCAAAGCTTTTGGCATCCCCTGAATCGGTAATGCTTTTACCCACAATGACCTCGAAGGAGCTTTTCGACTCTCCTTTGTGCTTGGGATAACCCTAGTACAAACGGAAGGATTAAGAGCATTAAGGGTCTCCATTTATTTGATAATTTGACAATTCACAATTTATTGCTGTGATTTTACTTGCTTAGAAATTATGTGTTATGTCTGACTTCAAAATTGAATTTTTTTGTTACTCTTTATCTCTTCCTAAATATTTAACCGCCCCGTGTTGAAGAGCTGATAGCCACCCACAAAACATCCCAACGATAAACAAAATTGCCATAGGCTGGTAGGATTGAGGACGGCACGGCTACCAAAGAAAATCAGTAATGCCCCCATGCCTATGAGAATCCATCCCAAAGCTTTTTCTCGTCTGGGCAGGAAGAACAGCGAGACCATCCCCCCTGTGAGGACGAACACAGAAGCATCTGCTGCAATCCCACGCCACCAGTAAGGATAAACATTCGTGGTGAAATAAATGTTCTGACTCATGAAGTAAAATCCAATTGCCAATAAGCCTAAGCCAATTAATATGCCCATTCAATCTGTTCCTTACTACCAAGCATGGGATTTATTGTTAGGTTGCCCATTCTGTTGGTAGAAAGAACCAAATATCGAGAAAGATAACTAAACTGTTGAACATTGGGAGAAGTGGGGCATCATAAGGGTATTGTCGATTAATCTCCACTCTTGATAGGAGATTTTTGTCCTGGTGTATACCTCGGATGTCAAACAGTTTTCGCTAAAGTCAAAGAACCCAAATCTCAAAAATATTATGTCTGATCTATGGAGTGACATAGCTGAATTCACTAATTATTTGGGTCTCGCCTGGTGGGTGGAGGTCAAAACCTCATTCCCGACTTGTACGTACTATTTTGGCCCTTTCCTAAGTCGTCAGGAAGCGGAAGTAGCCTTGCCTGGGTATGTTGAGGACCTAGAGGCGGAACAGGCTGAGCATATAGCCACGACGATTCAGCGCTGTCGGCCCACCCAGTTAACCGTATGTTCATAAAGAAAGCTTTCCTGCTGAGTCCTTTGCATTCTCAATCCTTCCCAACATGCTGATATAATCCTTGCATGTTTGATTCTACCTGTAAGTTTCTCGCAGAAAGCTTTTCCAGCGATTTTGCCTCTTGGCTATTGGGTGAACCCATCGCGCTCACACAATTGAGTCCTTCAGAACTTTCATTGGAACCGATCCGGGCTGATGCACTCATCCTTCTGGCTTCTGAACAATATATTTTACATATAGAATTTCAGACTGAACCCGATCCCAATATGCCCTTTAGAATGGCGGATTATCGCCTCCGAGTCTACCGCCGCTTTCCCCACAAGCAAATGAAACAGGTGGTAATCTATTTAACCCCATCAACTTCTGAACTTGTTTACCAGACTACCTTTGAGATTCCCGAAATGCGCCATGAATTTGAGGTTATACGCTTGTGGGAGCAGCCAACACAACCGTTTCTGGAATCAACGGGGTTACTCCCCCTGGCTGTGTTGACCAATACCCCCGATCAAGCGCAAACGTTGCGACAGGTGGCTGAGCGTATCGATGTTGTTCCAGAAATGGGAGTTCAGAGCAATGTAGCAGCTTCTACAGGGATTCTGGCTGGGTTAACATTGGAGAGAGACTTTATCAATCAGGTTTTGCGGAAGGAAATCATGCAACAGTCTGTGATTTATCAGGAGTGGAAAGAGGAATTTCTTCAAGAAGGTGAACAGACAGGCATCCTGAAAGGCCGTCAAGAAGGGCGACAGCGTGAACAATCGCTCATCCTCCGCCTCCTCACCCGTCGCATTGGTGACGTTTCCCCAGCCCTGCAAACCCAGATCCAAGCCCTCTCCCTCGACCAACTCGAAGCCCTCGGCGAGGCATTGCTGGACTTTACGGAACCTGCTGACCTAGTGAACTGGCTGCAAGACAATCGAGCAAGCTAGCCCTTACTCTCCCCAAATCTCAAAACCGCGATTCAAACCCCATACTCTGACAGAACGGCTCACTCCACCTAAATCTCTACTCCAAATAATAACCCTTATATTGACTCTAGTGAAACTCTAGTGAACAACAGAATCTCTACCTGATTGTCTTGAGATTAGTACTATAATCTGGTACTATA
>JAAUOM010000034.1 GCA_012034865.1 Acaryochloris sp. CRU_2_0
TTAAAGATTTGATGGGTAAAGCCGAGACTAAAACGGGTCTGAAGGTCTTGACCACGGTATTAGATAAGGTGTATCAAACGGGGCGAAAAGTCACTCAGGAGTTTAAGGAATCAATGGAAATTATTTTTGATGCTTACCTCCCAAAATGGAATTACACGGCTAAACCTCAGAAAGCTGGATTCTAGATCTTATTTAAGCCACAATCCAAAGACAAGACTAAGGTTCTGTCAAGAATTTTTTGATATAGCGATCTTAAAGAGGGTGCGATCGCTAGATTTAGGTGGTAGAGGTATAGATATAAATCTGTTTCGTTTGCAGATCGATGCCGATCCAACCCTGGAGCCGATTGGTATAGGGCTGAAGTTGATAAAATTCCAACGTTGAATAATCGGAAGCATTGACCCACCAAGGTTTTTTGGGTTGAGGTGCTGCATAATCAGGCTGAATTTTTAGCGGAATCAATTTCCTTTGCCACGCAAGCAGATCAGAAGGACGAACTCTAACCATGCCGAATGAAACATAATCGCTGGGACCTAGGTTGCCATCCCCCAATTGCTGCTCCGCGTAAAAAGCATCTTGCAACGGACTGGGTAGCGGTTCTTGAACCGCCAAAATTTGGGTCACGGCTTTGACCCGCTCCGCCTGAGTTCCCTTGACTTCCCACATTTGTGTAGGAACACCCCGAATGGAATTTGGCGATATACAACCGGTTACCAGGGCTAAACAGAGGAGTAGAATTGTTGAAGCTTTCATCAATATCTAGGGATAGTTTGACGCTGGAAACTAAGTATCACCCCATACCCAACACTCATTTTTTACGACCCAAGTATGGTAGCCGATTTGTTGTAGCATACCCCTGATTGCACTGATGAATCTACTGTGACCACAGCATCCGTTTTTTTGGCTGACTTGGCGGCGACCTGCCGTTTAGGCATAGCCCTGGGTGAAAGATTAACAGCGGGTAGTGTTCTCCTTTTAGAAGGTGAGCTTGGGTCTGGTAAAACCTCTCTTGTTCAAGGGATAGGGCAAGGACTGGGGATTGCAGGTGTTATTGTCAGCCCCACCTTTACCCTGATCAATGAGTATCCTGAAGGGCGAGTTCCCCTCTATCACTTGGATTTATACCGTTTATCTTCCCAGCAAGTGGAGGAGTTGTCTTTAGAACTCTATTGGCAAGGGGTTGAGGTTCCGCCAGGGATTGTGGCCATTGAATGGTCTGAGCGTCTGTTGTACCGACCTAGAGACTATTTACACATTTGCTTACACCATCAAGGAACTGCTAGACAAGCAGAGTTAAGGCTTGAGGGTAACCTCCCTAGCCTTGACATAAACCAGCTACGACTAGCTGTGGAGGGTAAAACTAACGGATAGCCAAGGATCTGTGCAAAGAATTATCAGAATCCTTATTTGCTGAGTAACCTGTGGAATGTTCGCTAATGACCTATTTGAGCGCCAATCGGCGTACTGCGAATAGGCTACCAATAATGCCAACGATACTGCCAAACCCCACGAGAATGAGGGGCAAGGCCAACATCTGCCAACTATTGAGGCGCAAACCATCCCCCAAGGTTTGCAGAAAGTTGGGTTGCTGGGCAAAGATGGTGCGCACGAACTGGTGGGTGAGAGCGATCGCTCCCCAGGCCATCACAGCCCCAACCAAGCCAAAGGTAATTCCTTGCAAGATAAAGGGTAAATAGATCCAACTGGTGGTAGCACCCACTAATTTCATGACTTCGATTTCTTGGTTGCGCGCCACCACAATGAGGCGAATGGTAGTGGTGATGACTGCGATCGCAGTCAAGGTCAGCAAGGCTACCACCCCTAAACTGACTTGGCTAAAGCCCCGATTCAACTGGGTCAGATGCTGGAGGGCTTCATCTAGATATTGAACGCTTTCTACCCCCGGCAATTGGGCTATTTTCGTCGCCAACATTGGTACAGCGCTCACCGACTTGGCCTGCACCTGCAAAGCATCCACGAGGGGATTTTCGCCTAATCCTTCGGTGACCCCAGCCATATCAGTGGTCCCTAAATCCGTGAGCAGTTCCTGCCAAGCCTGATCCTTGGGGATAACATCAATCCTAGATACATCGGCAAATTGGGCGACCGTAGACTGAAATTGCTCACCCCGGATGTCGGGCTGCAGATAGACAGCTACTTCAAAGCGTGACCCCAACTGGTTGAGCAACCCACTGACTTGCCAGGAGGTTTGTAAGCTGATACCCAGCAAAAACAGCAGCACCGTCACTGTACTGATCGCCGCCCAATTCATCCAGCCGCCTCGGCGCAGCCCCCGACTTGTTTCTTGCAGCAGATAGCTGAGCTTGGTGGCCACCAGCTTTAAGTTTTCGGGGATCGGTAAGGGATGGGCACGCATTAGAGAGTTTGGCCTACTGGGGTCACTTTTAAACGGCCCTGATCGAGTTGGGCTACGGGGGCTTGCACCGCTTGGATCAATCCCAGGTCATGGGTGGTAATCACGACGGTGATTCCCAAATTATTGAGTTTTTTGAGAATCCCTAAAACATGTAAAGCATTGTCTTGATCAAGATTGCCGGTGGGTTCATCAGCCAACAGCAATTTAGGCGAACCGACAATCGCTCGGGCAATACTGGCTCGTTGTTGCTCTCCGCCAGATAATTGACTGGGAAAACAATCAGCCCGTGCCTGTAGCCCTACCAGTTTCAAGGTTGGCTGTAAGCGCCGTTCGATTTCGGTCTTGGGAATTCCTTGCGATCGCAGCACAAAGGCCACATTCTCAGCCACTGTCCAGCGGGGAATCAGCTTGTAATCCTGAAAGACCACCCCCAATTGTCGCCGCAAATGGGACAAGCGATTGCCCTTGAGTAATCCCACATTCATCCCCGCAACTCGCACTTCACCGCGATCTGCCTGCTCAGCCCCATACATTAACTTCATGAGGGTAGTTTTCCCAGCCCCTGAGGTTCCTGTCACAAACAGGAAATCGCCCTGTTTCAGGGTTAAGTTAATCTCTAACAGACTAAATTGAGTGTGGGGATAGACCTTACAAACTCCCCGCAATTGCACCGTATAGGAATTGCTAGAAGTTTCAACTTGAGTGTGCAAGCGTTGGAAAGTCGAAGTCATAGCGGGGAAAAAAGTTACTGGGTTCATAGTCATTTATCTCAAAGTATCCAAGAAAGAGCACCAGGCAAAATGGGGAAGAGCCAGCATACGCCGCCATCGCCAAGGTTCTTGGTATAAGCGATAAACCCATTCCAAGTTATTGTCGCGGAGCCACCCTGGGGCACGGGTTTTGGTTTCAGCCCAGATATCAAAGCTGCCCCCCACACCTACCCAAACTGAATGGGGGCAGAGATGCCGATGCTCTGCTATCCAAAATTCTTGGCGAGGAACACCCAAGCCCACAAAAATGACCTGGGGTTGTTGCTGTTGTAAAGTCTGACAAAAGCCGTCCATTTCTTCCCCCACAATGTAACCATGCTGGGTGCCAATAATATTCACCTGGGGCAATTGTTGCTGCCATTTATGAGCGGCTTTCTCCGTCACCCCTGGTTCCCCACCAAAGAAACAGAAAGACCACGGTTGTTGTTGGACAGAGGTATGCAACAGCGATGTGGCGAGTTCAATACCGGGGCAGCGATCAATTTTGCGTCCTCGCAAACGAAAATGCATGACCACGCCTGCCCCATCCGGGATAACCAACTCTGCTTGCTGAATCACTGCAGCCAACTCAGGACTGATCCGCGCTTGCATGGTCATTTCAGCATTCAACGTGACAACATGGACTCCTTGCCCCTGAGCAATTTGAGTAGCCAGCCACTGCGGATAGTTGGGCAGAATATCAACGGATAACCCCAAAATCGGTAAGGATTGGGGTTGCTCAGAGGTTAGCTGCATTTGCACCAGTTCCATTCCCTATACTTCATGTCTCTAAACTGTACTGTGAGTTTTATCTGTGCATCTCTAGATTGATCTATAAAATAATCGCACTCACAACTCTACATTTGCTTACACAAGAAATAAGGTCATTGTAACCGTAGGTTACCCACGGGATTAACCGATCTTGCCATTATCTGTAAGTGTTCAGTATCGAGCTATTCTAATCATTTAGGACTGCGATAGCACCGAAATTCACGGCCATCGGGCAGCGTTGCTCTACAAAGATTGGTGTTGAGAAACTTAATATTGCTGAGGGTAGCAGATTGGAAGTTAGCTTGCATTAAATTGGCTCCAGTTAAGTCTGCATTGCTCAAATTTGCATTGCTCAAGTTTGCAGAAAACAGATTACTGTTGACCAAGATAGCGCCCCTTAAATTGGCATTTGTTAAATCTGCCTCCTCAAGATTTGCCCCAGTCAGGTTGGCTCCTGAAAGATTGGTCTCGCTCAAGTTAGCGCCCCTTAAATTACTACCGCTTAGATTGACATCACTCAAGTCATTCCCCTGCATATCCACTTTTTGCAAATCTAGCTGGCGGAGATCAGACCCCTTTAATTTCATGCCTTTGAGGGTTGCGCCTGTTAATTTACTGCCGCGAATGCTTGTATTGATCAGCTCACTGCCACTGAGATCAGCTCCTCTGAGATTACTGCCAACGAGATTGGCTTCGTTGAGGTTGGCTGAGCGCAGATCTGCGGAGAAAAGATTGGCATCGCGGAGGTTAGTTTGGCTCAGATTCGCCTTTTTAAGATTGGCACGATCTAAATTGGCACGAGCCAGATTAGTCTGGCTTAAGTCGGTTCCTTCTAAATAGGCACTTTGTAAGTCCACATGACTTAGGGTGGTCTGCTGTAGACGGGCTGCTCTGAGGTCGGTTGCCCTTAAGCTGGCCTGGGTGAGATCGGAACTGTTAAAGGTTGTGTTTCTCAGATCGCTAATAAAAAAACTCGACTGTTGTAAATTGGCTTGTGCAAAGTTGGCATTGCTCAAGAGGGTTCCTTCCACGGTGGCTTTGAACAAATTTGCACCGGTTAAGTTGATGTCTCTTAAATCGGCACCGCTGAGATTTGCCCCTGCAAGATCCACATACATCAGATTGGGGCTTGCTTGATCTTGCAGCGATACTAAGGGAAGGAGTGCGACGGTCTCAAAGTTGAAATGATCTGATCGGATGACCAGTGGTTTGAATGGCTCAAAAGTAAACCTGTTGAGTATCGGGTTTGTTGCATCTAAGGGGGTGAAATGAAGGGTGTCTGGATGGATGCTTTTCAGGCCAGATGGATTCAGATTCAGCCCTAGGAATCCAGAGGCAAACGGTTCTGGGCTACCCACACCTTGATTGACCAATCGCCAAACCAGATGCCATTTAGGATCCAGTTTGGTGCGATCGCTCAAACGACTGTTTTTGAGATAGGCTCCTTCTAAGGTGGCATTTTCTAGGTTGGCCTCTTCTAAATTGGCATTGCGTAAATCAGTTCGAGTCAGATTGGCTTTGTTGAGAAAGGCACCCCTCAAATCGGCTCCATTGAGATTGGCGTCCGTCAGATTTGCACCCATCAAGTTGACTTGGCGCAAATAAGATCCTTTCAAATCTGCGTTGCTTAAATTACAACCCACACATTCATGGGTTTCCTTAAGGCGTTGAAGGTGAGCAGGATCGGCAGCGATCGCTGTTTGTGGCAACGTGAGTGTCAATAAAGCTGCGATCGCTGAGTATTTCATCTACAAAACTCCTACAGAGAATGCGATCTTTAAAGTTAAATATAGTGTATTCCAATTCCTGGGGGGACTCTATGCAGCCGCACTTAAACTGGTTAGGCATTCAAACCCTGACACTACTGTTATGGGTGAGTAGCGCCCCTATGCTGCTAGCTCAGGTGAATTTTCAAGAAAAATTAAAGGATTTTCCCTACTGGTCAAATCTCTGTAACTTGCAAGCCGATGCAGGGGCTTACGAGGACGCCTTAAAATCCTGTGAAGGTGCGATCGCGCTTGAGCGAGAGGATGCAGGGATTTGGGCAGACTACAGCGGTGTTCTCCTCAACCTGAAGAAATATCCAGATGCGATCGCTGCTGCTGAAAAATCCCTGCAACTCAACCCCAAAACTTCCTTAGCAATTACCTATCAGTGTATGGCTTTTTATGGGTTACAACGCTATGAAGAGGCTTTGGATACCTGTACCCTTGCCCTGAAGGTGGATGGCAACTGGGGACGATTTTCCCCCGCTCTGGCTTGGCGACAACGGGGGATCCTCCTCAGCCACAGAACGGAGTATGAGCAGGCGATTATTGCTTTTGATCGAACCTTATTGCTAGAGCCGAAGGATTCTCTGACCTTGGCCTATCGCTGTCAAGCGTTGGTGCAATTGCAGCGAAATGAGGCGGCAATTGACTCTTGCGATCAAGCCTTGGCAGGGAATGGCAAATGGGGGGATAAAACCGCCGCTTTTGCCTGGATAAATCGGGGACTGGCTCACCGTCAACTTCAACAGTGGGTCAAGGCGATCGCCGATTATGACCAAGCCCTGGCCATCGAACCTGCAAATGCCCTCGCTTGGGCCGCAGAGGGGGTTATATTCGAGAATTTAGCTCGGTTTAACGAATCCCTGACCTCCTACGATCGCGCCCTGCAAATCAACCCTAAATTTTCGCTGGCCCAAGCAGGTCGATGTACCATGCTCAACCAACTCGAACAGTATAAAGAGGCTTTAGCAGCCTGCGATCAAGCCATTCAGGGCGATGGCAATTGGCAGGATAAATTTCCAGCTCAAGCTTGGAATCAGCGGGCGAAAGCCCTGACTGGCCTAGGAAAATACGAAGAAGCCCTGGCCTCAGCCAATCGCGCTGTGGGGATGGCTCTCAACTACACCGAAGCTTGGAGCGATCGCAGTGCAATTTTGTGGTACTTACAGCAATATGAAGCAGCACTAGATTCAACGCAGCGGGCGATTCAACTCAATCCCAACTATGCAAAAGCATGGCTGAATCGAGGCATTATCTTCAAGGCGATGGGGCAAACTCAGGATTCCTTACAAGCCTACGATGAAGCATTACGACTCGACCCCATAGATTCCGAAGCCTGGGTGAATCGCGCGATCGTGCTGCTAGAGCTGGGGGAATTGAATACAGCGCTGACTTCGATTGATAACGGGCTGCAATTGAATCCGACATCCTTTTTGGGTTGGTATAACAAGGGCGTCATTTTAGTGAAATTGCGTCGGTATGAAGAAGCACTGATTACCTATGAACAAGCAGCAAAAATAAAACCGAATGACGCCAATGTCTTCACCGGATTTGGTCTGGCGCTTTTTTTCCTGAAACGTTATCCAGAAGCCATTACAGCCCTGCAAGCAGCACTGAAGCTAGATCCAACCCTCAGCCTTGCTCAAGAGGCTTTAAAAACAGCAACGGAACGGCAAACGCCTCAAAACTAAGCTTCTTCTTCATCTTTGATCGTAATCCCTTTGTCTTCGAGGAGCATTTGTAATGCCTTCTGGCTATTGCCATCGTCAATCAGCTCCAGAATGGTTTTGGTCTTCACATCCCTTAACTTATTGCGATAAAGGGAAGACACCCCCAGCAAGCAAACGCCAATCCCCACAAACGTATCGTCTAAGCTGCCCAAGGCCGGAATGAAATCTGGGATAGCATCCACTGGGGCTAGCATATAGGCAACACCCAGGCAGGTATTAAAAAAGCCCATCACATACCCTTCAATATTTCTGGGGTCAAAGGTTGCCCAGGCTAGACAGTAGGCACAGATAAAGATAAATAGGCGAAAGACGAGATCAACATAAGAGGCGATGTGGGTGGCAGTTGCGCCAATTCCTTTCCAGAACTGCCACCCTGGGGCTTTGGGGAGACACCAGGGAGAGGCGGTTTATGGAACAGCTCCCTCAGCCATGAGGTATGGTCAACGAGAAAACCAAGAAAGCCGAGTAAAAAGTAGACCGTCGCTAAGATCAATAAAAATGCCGTGAGTGCTTTAGCGCCATCATACTTTTTAAATTCCACTAAAGTTCTTGGAAAGCTGGGCAAGAGTTCAAATTTATAGGACTCAGATTCTTTTTTAGACAACTCAGAGTCTTTGGGTTTCGGTTGAGAGACCCCAGCAGATTGAGGGGTTGGCCAACAGGTCGGATCGACCACCTGAGACTGAGATTTTGGCTTCGTGGATCCAATGATTTCTCCCGAAGGCGTTCGATGTAACATAATACCCCCTTCTGCATTAAGAGTTTTCGTCTCTAGCACTTTTTGTCAAAGACTATAGGAGATGAACTGTCTTCAACTCAAGCCATTGACATAAAACATTAATTAAGAGAATTTCCTTTTTTCAAACCTTTTAAGAACGATCTTTTCTGGTTGGCGATCGCAGATAATAGGGACAACTTTGCTGGCGGGCTAACGGCTCACATCCAACATGAGCAATGTCATTTTCAAGGAGACAGCAGATCAGGATAACCCGAAGGTTAAGGATGCCGCCGATCACGATAGCCTAAAGGTGATCGATTCGCCCTACCGACGCTACAGTTGCCAAGAAGGGAATCCTTTAGGGTGTAGCTTTTTGAAGGAGATTGCCCAGACGGATTCTCAAGTTCAAATTTGCCCGGTCTGTACCTTTCCCAGCCCTTTGCCAGACAATGCCGAGATTCAAGGGAAAAATGGCATCTACCGCCTTGATGCTTGGCTTGGCAAACGAGGGCTTGGACGACTTTATCTGGCTACCTTGCTGGGTCTAAATCAAAGGGTCGTCATTAAAGAGTATTTGCTGCCCCAGCTTCATTTCAGTGCCGCCGAAATCCGAGAACGCCAACAAACTTTTGTCGAGGTTGCTGGCCTGAGTCTGGCCGATGGTCGAGTTCAAGATTTTCGGGTGTTAACCATTCTAGAGGCGATCCCTGATGTGAGAGCAAGCCGCTGCTACTTGGTTCTAGAAACAACGGCTGCCAACTCCACCCTCAGACAATACCTCCAACAAGGAGCCTTCTCGGAAAATCAAGTCTATCAAGTGCTTCAGCAAGTTTTGCAATCCCTGAAATTTCTCCATAGTCAGCGCTTTCGCTTGCCCTCCGGCCAGATGACGGCGGGGCTGGTGCATGGAAGTCTGAGTCTGGATAGCTTACTGATGTCGGTTCAGCCAATGGATCTAGAGAACCCATTTGTGACTCAGGCTCAAAGGCTGACCCCAGATCAAGATTTTTTCCTCTATCTTTGTGATCTAACCGTGTGGGAAGCTTTATTCCTACCCTCTCTGGTTCAAACCCAGATTCATTCACAAACCGATGATTTGGTTGCTCTGGGTACTGTTGCCTTTGACTTACTGACAGCGGATATTGCCAAAGAGACTGGAAAATCCCTCGATCCCGCCATCAGTCAGCATTGGCCTGCTGTGGATCCGAAGTTAAAACAATTTATCCTGAGACTACTACGGTTGGAGCAACCCTTTGAAAGCGCAGATGCGGCTCTGCAAGACTTCTATCGATTTGCCTTTGCTGCCGAGCCAACTCCGTCGATACCCCTGGAAGCAACGCTTGCACCCACTCGCAAAAAACGAGTTAGGCTGAGATGGATCCTTTTATTAACCAGTTTGCTTTTACTGGGTCTTTTAGGATGGCTTGCGATTTTTTTGCTGTCTAATCATCGGAAATCATCGCCCCATCCCAAACCGCTGTTATGTTGTCTCAAAGAGGTGACGGGGATCTCGCCAGGGACCTTCACCTATGCTGCAACGGAGAATGGGATTTGGCAGGATCTCCTCCAGCAAAAAAATTTAATTCGCCCAGGTGTATCGTTTGAGCAGCAGCTTAAAAAGGTATTTCCGCAACTGCACTTAAAATTGGAACCAACGACTTCAACGGCTCAGGCCATTTCCAAAGTGCGTTCAGGCAGCGCTGAATTTGCGATCGCACCCTTGCTCGAACCCCTACCGGAAGATTTAGAATCGCAAGTGATTGCTTATGATGGGGTGGCGATCGTAGTGGCGTTTAGCTATACCAAGCGGCAGCAGAGTTTACCGATCCAACTGGGGGGTCAAATGACCCTGGCGCAACTCAAAACAATCTACACCACTCAGCCGGAAAATTGGCAAGCTTTGCAGGGTTCTCTTTTGCCGATACAACAGTACTCTCCTAACAATGCAGAAGTGCTGGAAGTATTCAAAACACGCGTTACTAACGAGGGATTGATGTCCAAGTCACTTCCAGAATTGGATTTGATGCGGACAGTCCTCCGCGATTTTGAGTTACGCAACATCGGCGCAATTGGATTTGCACCGTTTAGCAAAGTGGTGGGTCAATGCTCGGTGTATCCTTTAGCCCTCAAGCAACAGGGCCAAGCTGAGGTACAGGCACTGCAATTCAAAAATGGCCAACCTATTTCTCCTGCAACAGATTTGTGTAGTAAAAAGGGAGCCTATACCCTTAATCCACAGGTCTTTCAATCAGGGCGTTATCCCCTGGCTTATCCTCTCGCCGTCATCTATCCGCGAGATAATGATCGCCCCCACATTGGCGAGAAAATAGCCGAGCTGCTCAAAACCAGAGAAGGTCAAGATCTCCTCACAGAAGCGGGGCTTGTTCCTTCCCTAAATTCTGATACTCAGTAGATCTCCCCTGAAGATTTATGGGTGGCGACAAAAAATTAGGTGTTAACCCGGAGTTCATTCTGGACACTCTCAACCTAAAGTACAGATATAAGAGAGCGAGTTAAATCATGTATTCACATAAACCTCTTCAGTCTTCTCCAAAATTACCTGCAACCTCAACGGGTACGTTGGTTGCTTGGGTCTCACTCACTACTTTATTACTTGTCTGTGGCTTGTTGAATCAGTATTCGGGTGGCTTCAGTGTCATGGATTTTCCTGAGATAAAAACTGCCACAACACTGACGGAATTTTAGTTCCCTTTGAAATGATTCTCAATAGTGAACTTAACTAAACGGTATTGGAGGGTGAGAGACAGAATTGCAGCTTATTAAATTTACGTTCCTTAGGATTTCCCCCTTAAAGGTTGCGCTCCATTAAGGGATTGCTGTGTCCAAGCAGTCCCGTTTTTTTGAATCCCTGGCGAGTGTAAATACGCTCTAAGGTGCCAGTACTCATATCTGGTGCTTCTGGATCGACCCCTAGTTGGGCTTGACGATAGCCTTGCTTTTTACCTTCTTGGGTCGCTGCGGAGAGTAAGGATTTGGAAATGCCTTGTTGTCGATGGTCTGGATCGACCCAGAGGGATGCAATTTCCATTTTCTGTTGGACGGGGGATCCCTTTATTTTGACGCGCCCGATGGGCTGCTTTGTTTCGCTGGAAAGCGCAGCAATTTCTTGATAGCCGTCTTCACTGGATTTGGGTGTAGCGATTTGATAGGGATAGCTCTGGTGAGCCGTTTCTGGCTTCTTCTGTACCGGTGCAGGGGATAAATGAGCAGCCTTCAGTCCTAGGCGATCGGCTTCTTGCTCTAAAGCAGGATTGTCGTTGAGGGGTAATCCACCGACTTGGCCTGTAGGCTTGACCCGCCCTTGGCGTTGCTGGACAACATGGGCAAGTTCATGTCCCAATAATGCCTCTCCTGATGTTGTCTGGGGTTTAAATTGTCCAGGGGCAAAGTGGATATGGCTGCCCTGGGTGTAAGCGATCGCTCCCAAGGAACCCACATGATTCCCTTCATGAATTTTGACATCCGAGAAGCTAGTATTAAAAGCTCTTTCCATTTTGGCTCGTAGGGATCCAGGAATTTCCTTGCCGCCCCTATGAGTGGGTTGAGATACAGGCTGCACCTGATCTTGAGTAGCTTTCTGCACGGGGATTGTACTGAAATTTTGGTGGAAGTGGGATTCATTGGAAGTTGCCTTGTTAATACCTTCAATCGATTGTACGGCTGGCTGGCGAAAGGCAAGCTCTCTACGGGATAAGGATTGAGGGTGCAGATGGGGTCGATGGATTGGCTGAAGGGACATTGCCATGATTCTCCGTCTCTTATAGAGGATTGAATGGGTTTTATTGCAGAAATTCCATTTTCTTCGCGGTCATTCCAATAGCAGGTAAGGACTAAATCGTTCTGGCTAACAACTTTAGATATTTTCCTAATTATCGCTCTTCTTCGCCGTTTTGCTGTTGGAGAAACTGAGGATTTTTTGGGCGAATCTCAAGGCTTCTGCTGGGGTAGAAATTTGACCCTCTGCTTGAGCCAAGGTGAGTTGGGTGAGCAATTTCCCAATCTCTGGGCCTGGAGAGAGTTTTAGCTCCTGAATTAAGACTCGACCCGATAGGGGAGGTTGAGGATGGGCAATGAGGCTCTGGGGATTGAGGTACTCAGCAATCCAAGGAGTCAATCGCTCTAGGAGTGAATGGGGTGTAAGGGGGAGGGGATCGGTTGCTGGCGAAGGTACAAGCTGACTGGCAATCATCCTCAAGACGGCGGCTGGGAAAGTGGAGCCTGCCTGTTGAAACAAATAATATTGATCGCGGCGGGAAACACTATTGTTTACAGTAAGGGTTAATAGCTGTTTCCAGCATTTCAATACTCGTATCACTCCATTGATCTCAGCTTGACTGAACTTCATCTGCTGTAAGTTAGCCTCAGCCAGGGTCAGATCCTCCGAGACCAACCCAGTTAACTTGGTGGTTGCCAATAGCGTCCGCTGGGCAGCTTCTTTACCCTGAGCCTGCTCATTCAAAGTTTGTTGCAAGATCCTAGCTAAAACAGGAGTTTCTTCAGCCAGAAAAGCTGCCGCCTCATCAAGGGCAGGTAGAAGAGCTATATGCTCCAGTGTGGCGTGGGGGAAAGCGGTCTTGAGCAGCCCGTCTTGCCAAAGTTGCACTACCCAAGGCGTTGCTTTCGGATCACTGAGGAGATAACTCAACTCTACTTTGATCCGTTCAGCCGCCACTGTTGCTAATTGGGGAGCAAGTTGGCGAATACTGGCTTGCGTCTGGGGGTCAAGGACAAAACCCAATTGGGCAGCTTGCCGATAAGCTCGCAGTAATCGCAGCGGGTCTTCTTCCAGATTTTGGGTGGCAATCATCCGCACAACCCCTGCCTGGATATCTGCTTGTCCTGCCAACGGATCAATGATGGTATCGGAGAAGGGGTGATAGGCGATTGCATTCATCGTAAAGTCACGACGGTGCAGATCTTTTTCTAAAATGCTGCCCACTTGCAAGGCAAAATCCGCCGTTGCCTGTGCAAAAACCACACGGGCAATCTGACGGTGGGCATCTAACAAGACAAATCCAGCCTGATAACGCTGGGCGATCCTTTGGGCGGTTTCCACCACAGCCTCTGGCAAGACAAAATCCAGGTCTACATAGGCCGTCTGCCGCTGCAGTAAGGCATCCCGGACGCAACCACCCACAAGGTAGGCAGATTCCGGTAAATCACTGGGTGGAAATGGCCAAGTATGAGGAGCCAGCGCAGATTGGAGGATAGACATATAAAGACAATCAACAAAATCTCTGCAAGGGTTACAGCAAACGGGCAAGGCAATGGCAGTGTTCCCTTGCTTTGGATGGCTATTCCACCTATGAGACCATCAATTAACAATGGGCAGGGAGAGACTCGAACTCTCATGACCGAAGTCGCCACATTTTGAGTGTGGTGCGTCTACCATTTCGCCACCCGCCCTAAGCCTGGAAGGCAAAGCCCCACCATTATACAAGAACCCTTTGGCAATTTATCTAAATTATCTCTGGGTCAGCAATTTTGCCAGGTAAAATAGAAGCATAAAAGCCTTGCCCTGCTGCTATGCCTGCGGTCTTCATCAACCCCAAAACCGACTTTGCCTTCAAGAAAATCTTTGGTTCCAAACACAGCCAGGATATCTTGATTAGCTTTCTGAACGCATTCTTTACAACGAACAAGATACCATTCAATCCCTAATCATTCTCGACCCCTATCAGGCACCCCGCATCCAGCGCATCAAAGACTCCTACCTGGACGTCAAAGCCACCCTAGTGGATGGCACCACCGTGATTATTGAGATGCAAGTGCTTAATGTCTTGGGGTTTGAGAAACGGGTACTCTACAACGCCGCCAAAGCCTTTTCCATTCAGTTGGGTGTGGCTCAACCAGCCCTAAGCTCCACACCTTAAGTAATCACAGTCGGTTTGTCTCTCCCCGTCAAGGCTCGAATTTGAGCGAGTTCATCAGCGAGGGTGATCAAGGGAGCAAGGGCGTCCTGCGGATCGAGTTCCTGTTTACTAACATCGGGTTCGTAGCTTTCTAGATAGATCCTCAAGGTTGCGCCTTGAGTACCCGTTCCCGATAACCGAAAGACAATGCGAGAGCCATCGGTAAAACCGATGCGTAGACCCTGTTGCTGACTAACACTGTCATCAATTGGGTCAGTATAACTAAAGTCATCGGCATAGGCGACTTGGTATGAACCCGTTTTTTGACCCTTGAGGGTCGATGTCTGACGCCGCAAATTCTCCATTAAGGTGTTGGCTTTGTCGGCATCAACGGCTTCATAATCATGGCGAGAATAGTAATTGCGGCCATACTCTTGCCAGTGAGCCTTGACAATCTCTTCTACGGATTGCTGACGCACCGCCAAGATATTCAACCAGAACAACACCGCCCACAACCCATCTTTTTCGCGCACATGATTGGAGCCAGTGCCAAAACTTTCTTCTCCACAGAGAGTGGCTTTACCGGCATCCAAAAGATTGCCAAAGAATTTCCATCCCGTCGGTGTTTCATAGCAATCCATACCTAACTTAGCCGCCACTCGATCTACCGCTTGACTGGTGGGCATGGAGCGTGCCACCCCCGCTAGACCGCTCTGGTAGCCTGGAACCAGCTTGGCGTTGGCCGTCAGGATGGCCAGACTATCACTGGGGGTGACAAAAAATCGCTGTCCCAAAATCATGTTGCGATCGCCATCCCCATCCGACGCTGCCCCAAAATTGGGGGCATCCTCTGCAAATAAACGCGCCACTAAATCATGAGCATAGACCAAATTGGGATCGGGATGCCCCCCCCAAAATCTTCTAGGGGTTGACCATTTTGGACACTCCCTGCTGGTGCCCCTAAGCGATCTTCAAATAAGGCATGGGCATAGGGACCTGTAACTGCGTGCATAGAATCGATCACCACCCCAAAAGACCCCGAAGTCAAAAGCTGGCGAATCCGATCAAAGTCAAATAACGACTCCATTAACTGGGCATAGTCCTGCACAGGATCAATGATCTCCACCGTCATCTCTCCGAGTTGGTAGATTCCCAATTGATCTAAGTTGACATCTTCTGCCTCGATGATCCGATAGGCATCAATAACTTGACTACGGGCAAAAATGGCCTCAGTTACCTTTTCCGGCGCGGGACCTCCATTGCCGATATTGTACTTGATGCCAAAATCGCCCTGTGGTCCGCCCGGATTATGGCTAGCCGACAAAACAATGCCGCCATAGGCTTGATATTTACGAATCACACAGGAAACAGCAGGGGTGGAGAGAATTCCCTTTTGCCCCACCAAGACTTTGCCAAAGCCATTGGCCACCGCCATTTTTAAAATGATTTGAATCGCCTGCCGATTATAAAAACGCCCATCACCCCCTACCACCAATATCTGGCCTTGATAGTGGTCTAAACTATCGAAGATAGATTGGATAAAATTTTCTAAATAATGAAATTGCTGAAAGATGGTCACTTGCTTTCGCAGTCCAGAGGTTCCCGGCTTTTGATCGGAGAAAGGTTGGGTATAAACGGTATTGATACTCATAAAAGGTAGGCATTAGTGAATAATGGAATCTTGGTCGCGCTCATTGATCCCTACAGACCTGTTGAGATAACCGTTGATCAGGATAACCCGGTCTAGGTTAGTTTGACTTGATTGAGACAAGGACGTCCCTCTGCAAAATCCGTAATATTGCTCAGGGTCGTCGTCGCAATACTCTCTAAAGCATTGCGGGTAAAAAAAGCCTGATGCGCCGTAATCAGCACATTGGGAAAGGACTGCAACAGTTGAAAGTGATCATCTTGAATCACCGTATCGGAGAGGTCTTCAAAAATAAATTTTCCTCTTGCTCATAGACGTCAATCCCCAGATACCCCACTTGCCCCGATTTGATGGCTGCAATCACCGCAGGGGTATCAATCAAACCGCCTCGGCTGGTATTAATTAACATGGCTCCTGGTTGCAAAGTTGCTAAGGTCGTTGCATTGATTAAGTGGTGGGTTGCAGATGTTAAGGGACAATGCAAGGAAGCGATTTTACTCTGGGATAACAAATCTGTGAGATCCACATAGGTTACCCCTAACTCAATACAGGCAGGGTTGGGATAGGGATCATAAGCCAATAACTGACAGCCAAAGCCTTTCATGATTTGAGCAAAACATTGACCAATTTTACCCGTGCCGACAATGCCAACGGCACAGCCATGCAGATCAAATCCTAATAGCCCTTCTAGGGAAAAATTATCGTCTCGAACTCGGTTATAGGCGCGGTAAAGCTTGCGATTTAGCATCAAAATCATACCCACAGCATGCTCAGCCACAGCATAGGGAGAATAGTCTGGTACTCGCACCACGGTGAGACCGAGATCCGTTGCTTTTGCCACATCTACATGATTAAAACCGGCTGAACGCAATGCCAGTAGACGTGTGCCCTGAGCTGCCAGTTTTTCTAAAGCTTCAGCATCTAGGCAATCATTGATGAATACACAAACCACTGGGAAACCTGCTGCCAGAGGGGCAGTCGCAGCCGTTAAACGTGGCTCAAAGAACACGAGTTCATGGTGATGATCAGCATTGGCAGTATTCAGAAACTGCCGATCATAGCTTTTACTGCTAAAGATAGCCACTCTCACAATCGTCTTTTCCTCTCCATAGCAATACTGTCCCAAGCTATTGACGGTTGCCCTTGTTTGTAAGGTAGCAATTAAACCGCGTTTGCAGGTTAAGGCTCCCTAAAATTGGCTAAGAATCAGCCTAGATGTGCAAGGCCGTAGCATTGCATCCTACACTGTGACATATGACTTCTACTGAGACTTCCCCCCCGCCCCTGCGATCGCGCCGCCCCCCATCGGGAGATTGGCGACTATTCTTGCGGGTTGTTCCCTATGCCCGTCGCTATCGCCGTCAACTGCTAGCCGTCTTTTGTCTGTTGATTCCTCTCTCGGTTGCCGGTGCTTTGCAACCTGTTCTGGTGGGTCAAGCCATCTCGGAAATTCGCAATGAATCGCGTCTCTATGATGCAGTTGCTGGTTTTTTTAGGATTTTCAGTTCATTCCCTTGGCTGGCTGGACTGATTAACCGTCTAGCTGGCTGGTTACAGGGATTAACCCTGCCAGAGACGATTAATCTGCTGACCATTTTGCTGCTACTCACAGTGATTCTCCGGTTTGGATTGCAGGGAGTACAGGGCTTTCTCGTCCAGAAAGTGGGGCAGGAAATTACCGCCGATATTCGCAATGACTTATTTGCCCATGTGTTGTCCTTAGCGGTACGGTTTTTTGATCGCACCCCTGTGGGGCAACTCATTACTCGCTTGACCAATGATGTTGAAGCCTTGGGGGATGTTTTCTCAACGGGGGCTGTGGGGATTTTCAGTGATTTATTCTCGATTTTGGTGATTGTCCTTTTCATGTTTTGGCAGCAGTGGCAACTGGCCTTGATGCTGTTGCTGCTGTTACTGCCAATTACAAGCTTAATTATTTACTTTCAACATCGCTACCGACGAGCCAATTACAAAGCCCGCGAGGAGTTATCTGCCCTCAACTCCAATCTGCAAGAAAATATGATGGGCATTGGTATTGTCCAATTGTTTCGACGGGAGTCCTATAATGCAGAACTCTTTCGCCAGATCAACCAGCGCTATGTGCGGGAAATTGACCACACTATTTTCTACGACTCAGCAGTATCGGCAACCTTAGAGTGGATTGCTTTTATTGCCGTGGCTGGGGTACTCTGGATGGGGGGCATCCAGGTCCTCGGCGAAGCCATCACCTTTGGCACCCTCTCGACGTTCATTCTCTATTCCCAGCGGTTATTTTTCCCACTTCAGCAATTGGCAGAAAAATTTACAGCGATTCAAGCTGGATTTACGGCAGTAGAACGGATCAATGATTTGCTCAGTCAGCCCATTGAAATCCGAGATCCAGAACATCCCCGGATCTTACCGATACACTCAGACCAGCAACCCTTGGGTGAGGTGCGGTTTGCCCAAGTTTCCTTTGCCTATAAGGAACAAGATTGGGTGCTTAAGCATCTAGACTTCTGTATTCGTCCCGGTGAAAAAGTGGCAATTGTGGGGCCCACTGGGGCAGGAAAAAGCTCCATTATTCGCTTGCTCTGTCGTTTATATGAAGCTTCAGAAGGACAGATTCTCGTCGATGGTGTCGATGTGCGGGATTTGCCACAAGCAGAATTACGACGGCATGTGGGAGTCATCCTTCAAGATGGCTTTTTGTTTGCGGGGGATGTTAAAAGTAATATCACCTTGGGAGAGGACTATTCCCTAGAAGCGGTTCAGGCTGCTGCTGAGCAAATGAATGTGGCTCAGTTTATTGAGGATCTACCTAATAGTTACCATACGATTTTGCGAGAGCGGGGCAACAATCTCTCTGGTGGACAAAAGCAGCTCTTGGCCTTTGCGAGGGCGGCCATTCGCAATCCTCGCATTTTAGTTCTGGATGAGGCCACTGCCAGTTTGGATGTGGGGACAGAGGCTGTGATTCAAGAAGCCCTAGAACGCCTCTTGGTGGGACGAACTGCGATCATCATTGCCCACCGACTATCTACGATTCGCAACGTGGATCGAATTTTAGTTCTCAATCGTGGGCAATTGGTGGAGTCGGGTAGCCATGATCAGCTTTTGGCTCAAGATGGCATCTATGCTAGCTTATATCGTCTGCAATTGCTGGGTCAGCAAGGGTAGGTAGACCATACTTCTTCCACGACAGCTTGGGTAATACGGGGTTCAGCCGCCGAGAGTAAGACGGAAGGAAAGACGGCTTGTCCCCAGGTGGGATGATCGATTATCCAACAGCCTCCGGATTCAGTGAGGGGATAGCCTAAGCTGGCTTGAATGACTGCAACATCGTCGAGCCGCAGGGAACCCGGTTGCGACAGGAGGGGAAAGCCCGTGCGGGGATCGAAAATTTCAGCCGGATAATTGAGTTGGTTTAATCTCAAAACAATGCGTCTGCCAAGTTGCACAAATTGTGCCCGTAATTGTTGTTTATGAAATTCGGTTTCTGTTGTTTTCTCGCCCAGGAATACCGGACAGTGTTGCAACACAATTAAGACCGACAGCACGGGAACTAACCACTCAGGCAGTAATTGGCAAACATTTGTGCTGATAAAGTCACTGGGAATATGGATGGAGTACTCGATGCCCATAGGAAAGAAATGTGTGCATCTTTACTTTTCAGCATACGCCTTAATTCATTTCAATGCATCCTGATCAAGGGGGTGAAGTTCCTATGCGATCAATTCACAACAGGAATGAGAGTCAACGGGTGCAAATTGAAAAAGCTGGTCAAGCAGCAAGCCATCCAGTAGGTTAAAAAGCGGGCAGGAGTCAAGTAATGTGAGATTACTAAAGCCTTACACACCGGACACCCTACCCTTACTATGACTATATCCGCAATTCTAGACCTTGAGAAAGCGATTGAAATCTTCAAAAACAAAATCCAGACGTTGTTGAGATTGTGAAGAATTGAGAGATTGGGATGGAAAGAGACTCCAGGAGCGAGAACAAGAGATTCGGCATACAAGCCTGGAATTAGCAGGACAATGTATTGCATTACTGCTAATCACATTGAGCCAAGAGCCTCTGGCTCAACAACAGGCCAATAAACGAACCAAGTCATCCAGAGGATTTGGCAGCCAAAGCCAAGGGAAAAAGCAGGTGAGGGTAAAAACCATAGGGAATGTAGAGATGAGCCTGAGCGTTGATTATGTATTGAGACGGGGTTCGTTCAACGTCACGAAAGGGAAACACAAGCCAGTTAAACCAGGCCAAAGAGGAAAGAAGAGAGGACAGGGATTCTACCCATTCCTGCGGTGGTTAGGGATGGAAGAAAGGGTCACTCCAATGGTCTGGTCAACTGTTGCGAGCTTCGGGATGATGAGTTCTTCTTTTGCAGTGGCTTGCAAACAGTTGCACGAATGGGGAATTGGGTTGAGTGAACAACGCATTGAGCGATTGACCTATTGCTTTGGTCGAGCGGGAGTGGCATTAACTGAACAATGGATGAGTGACCTCGAACAAGGTCATCTCGCCGTAGGAGACACCTTACGAGGTCAACGAGTGGGATTGAATATTGATGGCGGACGAACCCGCTTGCGACGCAACAAAAAGGCAAGCGCAAAGCCAATGGCAAGCGAGGCTATTACGGAGACTGGCGAGAACCCAAATTGTTCACCTTGTATGCCCTCGATGATGAAGGCAACCGCATGAACACCCTACAGATGCCTATCACCAATGATGGAACCTTTGCCGATGTGGAAGGCTTCATAGCTCTATTGGAGATGTATTTGGTCAAATTGGGTGTGGTTCATGCGAGTCTCATTTTATTAGTTGCAGAGGGTGCCCCTTGGATCTGGCAGAGGATTCCAGCGCTGTTGAAGCGTTTGGGACTCTGTAGTGAGCAGATTATCGAGTTGGTCGATTTCTATCATGCTGCTGAGAATTTACGGAAGTTTTCCCAATTCGTCATCCGTAAGCACAAACAAGCCAAAGCATGGTTTCAAAAAGCTCGTTCAACCCTCAGACACAAGTCATACTATGCTTTGGCGACACAAATGCAACAACTCGTCGATAATCCCACACCAGAAAAAGAAAGCACAAGCACAGTCCAAACTCTGCTACTTTAGTGACTAGCCCCAACGCTTTGACTATCCGCAGCTTAAAGCGATGAAACTTCCCATTGGCAGTGGAGCGATTGAAAGTTTAATTCGACAAGTTGTCAATCTGCGATTAAAGGGGAATGGTAAATTCTGGTTGCCAGAGAATGCAGAAATAATTTTGCATGGGCGCTGTCAGTGGGCGGCAGGACAATGGGAGCAATTCTGTCAAAGGATTCTGACTAATGGCATTACTCCAAAGCTTCTACAAACTCTCCCTTTTAACGCTACTACAGCACAGCCAGCATGACCATTTATTTCAATTTGCACCCACTGTGCAGATGATTATCTTTATTTGCGAGATCTGTGAAAGCCTTTCTATGAGAATTCGACGATTTTAGAGTTCATACTTTGATTTTAGAGTTCATACTTTTTCTTACCTTTTGAGGCTGTGGCAGACAGAGAGCCATCCTATGATTGTTTCAGAGTTGAAGTTCTAGGGCGTAGAACATTCTTCAATTCTAAGGTTGAGTCTCCTAGGTTGTCAGTTGATTGATCTTTTTTCAAGAAGGTGAAATCACAGCATCTGACTCAACGGGATTGAGGAAACTGTCTCTGTCTCCGGACAAGTGACTGTCTCAATCCCACCAAGGCAACGGCTGGGAATCGTATCGCTGTATCCCCTTGCTAAATCTCGAAGCAGAGCGACGTCAGAGATTTAGACGGTGCCAATTCCAGTATGAGCTAGGCGGTGGGGGGTTTTTGTCGCTTCCTCCCCTTTGTTGCAACCCATGAGAGTGGTTCAGGGTTGCGATCGCCTAGTCCCATACCCCAGGATCACGGTCTTGTTTGTGTGATCCGCAATGAATTCTTCAGCCATCCATTGCGACTTGAGCGCAACATCTTCAAATCCCAGCTTGAGCCAGTCATACAACAAACATTTAAGGATGTCACACCATGCTTTGTCGTTTCTCTCGTATCCAAATTTTGGTTGCAGTTAGGGGAATTTTTGCTGGTGCTGTTGCTGCTAGCACAATGCACCTGATGACGGGTAACGCCTTAACCCAAGCACAGATAGCAGGGACCGTCCAACGCTCCAATCTGGTGATTGCAGGTTCGCAGTTGAGCAACTTGAATCCGCAAATTGGCATCTGCCAGCCACATCTGTTGCCTACAGCTAGTCAACAGGGTTCTGGGGGTATCAGTACGGGTCATTCTAGCCAGATACGTTTACCCATAGGTCAAGAACCATGAATACATCTTCATCCGTCTCCATCTCACCGAATGTACTGAACCTGCAAGGCTATAACACCGAGATTTTACTCTCCAGCAGTATCACTGGAACCCTGCAGTTGACCTACACCAACCGGGGGCAAACCCTAAGCTTCAGTGGCTCAGAGATTCTCAGCGAAGACAGTCAACTGGGGCAGATGGTGACCGTTAGCCTCAGTGACAAATTGGCTCTCAGCGATTTTGAGAGCCTGACGTTACTCATTCCTACTGTGAACCTCACCCCAGACACCAGAGAAACTTCAGTGCAGACGATCGCAATTTTTAATCGGCGATCGCGCATCCACAGGGGGCAATCGCAGACCTATATGACACTGTGTCTATCCGGGACAGCCCAACAGATTGAGTTCTAAAGCAAATTGGCGATCCCATAGGATGCACTCAAGCGCAAGGCGATAGGCTCCCACACCTGTACCTATATATCAAAATTTCGAGCAAAGATCATGAGCCTCAAACCCACTTATCCTTGGTCACAACCCATTATCCTTACGGGTTTTACAGTGTTGGGACTTGCTACCGTCTATCCTCCTGAGCAAATGGGTCTGGTTGCCAAACAGCCAGCGACTGAGACTGCAACCCCATCTCAATCCTTGTGCTCAACAATGTCTTCTAGGTCTTCTAGCCGGATATTTGCTAAAACAGAACTCTTTTTTGGCTTGCGGAAACCAGAAGGTTCTCAGGTCACTGAAATAGAATTTCAGCATTTTTTGACCCAGGAAGTCACCCCTCACTTTCCCGACGGATTAACTTTGCTCTCTGGGTATGGCCAGTTTAAAACTGCAAGCGGCCAGATTGTCCAGGAACCAGCCAAGCTGTTAATCCTGCTCTATCCTATTCGTCAAGCACGCCACAGTCACCAGAAAATTGAACAGATCCGTCAGGCATATCAATCGAGGTTTCAACAGGAATCCGTTCTGCGAACCGATGAACAGGCTTGTGTATCTTTCTGAACGGGATGGCTTGCCCACAAACGGTTTTGGGAATTGGAAAAACCGTTGCATCTATTCCACCGTATACCTATACAACATCCTCTCCAGTGACTCTAGATCCCCTGCAAGACCAGGAAAAGAATCTGATCGTTGAAATTGAGTTTTAACTGCATCAAACCTTCCCGCATAAAACCTTATCAACAGGAGCTATTCCATGAATCTCGTATCCGGTATCAACCATGTCGCCGTAGTCACCGCCGATCTCGATCGCTTCATCGATTTCTACACCCATATCTTTGATATGTCGATAGTTTTCCAAGAAACAACCCCCAACTTTTGCCATGCGATTCTGCGGGCTGGATCAACATCACTATTGCACGCTGCCGAGTTACCGGATAATGTCTATAGTTCAGCCCTGCCGGAGATATTTCAACGCGGACACCTCGATCACATCGCGCTGAGTGTGTTGACGGTCTCATCCTTCGAGGTTATCCGTCATCGACTCTTAGAGCGCAATGTTAGTGACGGTGAGATCGCTGACATTGGCCCGATGCGCTGTCTCTGGTTCAGCGATCCTGATGGTATGCAAGTGGAAGTTTGCTTGATCACTGATGCGACCCTGCAAGGATTCCACCAGCCCCAACCCTCTGAAGCAGCGTGATATTCAACGGTTTGTGGAAAAACCTGGCGGGCGTTGCCGAAAACCTTGTGAAGGAATGCCTCAAGTTTCTTCCGGCAGGTGCGATCGCGCCCCAGCAGATTCTTAGATTTTAAGCCAGTTATATCTATTACCATCCCCAAGACCTTAAAATAAAATAGATCCGTTACCCCTCTATTTCGAGGTCTTGTAGCACTCCTGCAACTGATAACATCAAATGACTAGATAATTATGACTATCCTGGTTACGGGTGGTGCTGGTTTTATTGGCGCTAACTTTGTTCTGCAACAGCGGCAAGCCCAAACAGACTTAATTGTAAACTTAGACAAACTGACCTACGCGGGCAATCTGGCGACTTTGTCTTCTGTGCAATCAGACCCGCAACATATTTTTGTGCAAGGGGATATTGGCGATCGCGCCTGTGTCACTAACCTTCTGGAAACCTATCGCCCTCATGCCATTCTCAACTTTGCCGCTGAGACCCATGTAGATCGCTCCATTGATGGCCCTGAAGCGTTTATTCAGACCAATGTTGTCGGCACCTTTCATCTATTAGAAGCGACCCGCACCTATTGGCAACAGCTCAATTCCAGAGAAAAAGAGTGCTTTCGTTTTCTGCATGTGTCCACCGATGAAGTGTTTGGCACTTTAAGCCCTGAAGATCCGCCTTTTTCTGAAACAACGGCCTATGCCCCCAATAGTCCTTATTCCGCGTCGAAAGCCAGTTCAGATCATCTGGTGCGTTCCTATTTTCATACTTACTCGCTACCGACCTTAATCACGAACTGCTCCAATAACTATGGACCCTATCAGTTCCCCGAAAAATTGATTCCTTTAATGATTTTGAATGCGCTAGAGGGGAAACTCCTACCCGTCTATGGGGATGGGGAGAATATTCGTGACTGGCTATTCGTCGAAGATCACTGTTGGGCTATCGATCAAGTGCTAGTCCAAGGCCAGCCCGGTGAAACCTACAATATCGGCGGCGGAGCTGAAAGAACAAATATTTGGCTGGTGAATCAAATTTGTACCCTATTAGATGAACTCGTACCAGAGTCGAAATTTGCTCCCCACGCTCACTTAATTGCCTTTGTCCAAGATCGTCCTGGGCACGATCGCAGGTATGCCATTGATTTTGCCAAAATCCAGCAAGAGCTGGGATGGATCCCCCAGGTTGCGATCGAGGCTGGCTTGAGAAAGACTGTACAGTGGTATCTTGCAAATCAAACCTGGTGCCAGCAAGTGAGCGCTCATCGATATGAACGTCAACGCCTAGGTCTGAGGACAGGAGAAAGTTCATGATCAGGATGTCATCCTGTCATCCCTGGGTGGGCACCCTCAACCAACAAGCACCCCACTCTATAGTCATCCTGAGCAATCCCTCATGAAAGGAATTATTCTAGCTGGCGGATCAGGCACTCGGTTGTACCCCATTACGAGAGTTCTATCCAAACAACTGATGCCTGTCTACGATAAACCGATGATTTATTATCCGCTTTCGACCCTAATGTTGGCGGGGATTCGTGACATTTTGATTATTTCTACACCCCAAGATTTACCACTATTTCAGCGGTTATTCAAAGATGGTGAGCATCTGGGTTTGAATCTGTCCTATGCAGAGCAACCCCAGCCCCAAGGATTAGCCCAAGCGTTTATTATTGGCAAAGACTTTTTGGGTCAAGACTCCGTTGCCCTCATCCTTGGCGATAATATTTTTATGGGGAGTCGCTTTCAGAAAAATTGCAGCAGGCGAAACAACTCACCGCTGGTAGTGTTGTCTTTGGCTATTGGGTGAATAACCCCGAACAATATGGGGTAGTGGTCTTTGATGAACAAGGTCAAATTACCGATATTGAAGAAAAACCCCAAAAACCCAAATCCAATTATGCGGTAACGGGCTTATATTTTTACGATAACCAAGTCATTGACATTGCCCACCAGTTGCAGCCCTCCCCTAGAGGAGAATTAGAGATCACAGATGTCAACACCACCTATCTGCGTCAAGGCCAACTGCGGGTGGAAAAGTTGGGTCGTGGCGTTGCTTGGTTAGATACAGGCACCCATGAAAGTTTACTGCAAGCGGCTGCCTTTGTAGAAACGATGGAGCAACGCCAGGGCTTGAAAATTGCCTGTGTGGAAGAAGTTGCCTATCGCATGGGTTATATCTCAGCAGAGCAAGTATTGCAATTAAGCCATGATTTGCAAAAGAATAGCTATGGACAATATCTGCGCAGGGTCGTTGAGGAGGGCACACAGCTACTATGAACATCTATGAAACGCCCTTACCCGGTGTATTAGTGTTTGAACCTCGTGTCTTTTCAGATCCACGAGGATTTTTCTTGGAAACCTATCATCAGCAGCGTTATCGGGCAGCGGGAATCGAAATTGATTTTGTGCAGGATAACCATTCTTATTCTCAGCAAGGTACTTTAAGAGGGCTGCATTATCAGCTCCAACACCCACAAGGCAAGTTGGTTCGGGTGGTATCAGGGGAAGTATTTGATGTGGCGGTGGATATTCGCAAGGGATCGCCGTGGTTTGGGCAATGGTTTGGTGAGCGTCTATCCGCTGAGAATAAAAAGCAACTGTACATTCCCCCTGGATTTGCTCACGGATTTTGCGTGTTGAGCGAGACAGCGGATTTTTTGTATAAATGCACGGATTTCTATTATCCCGACGATGATTACGGTGTGGCTTGGAATGATCCAGATCTCGCCATCGATTGGCTCCTAGAGCAGCCAACTTTATCATCAAAGGATGAGGCTTTACCTAAGCTCAAAGACATCCAGGAACCTCAACTGCCAGCCTACGCTGTAGCTGAGGTTTGAACAGCGATCGCTCTTTAACCTGCTTTCTGGGTGAGGGTTCTAGAGTGATTCTGAGTCCGAATCTGCTGGCGGATATCAGAATAGGCGTAGGCGCGACCATCACCTTGTTTTGCATGTGTTTGATCACGAACTCTTGATTGTCAAGATAGGCACCGACCCCGAATTGTTCAGCCGCATTCTTAAACGCATCGGCAATGGCTCGCTCAATGGGGGTACCATAGGTTTGTTTGTCAGGATAGGCTTTATCGTTGCCCACTCCTTCCCGGCTTAAACCCTCAATCGTGAGCTGACAACGCACCACCACATATTCGCCGACAATAACCGGATCACTATAGGAAACAGACCAATCAGGACAAACCTCATTCAGCCGTTTGCGAATCCGTTGCCAAGGGATAAAAAACCATTTGCCGCCCCCCGGCAGAACACGATCTTGGTGGTCTGCTGCCGGAAAGGGGGCTTTCAGTTGATCGAGGAGGTCAGTCTTCATAATTTTCTGCTCAAAATTTCAACATTTGATATGGACAAAAAACACAAACAAAAAACGTTCAATCATTCGCAGCTTCTTATTTCAAAATCAAAGGATCCTAAATTATTTATTTTTGCAATACTAGCTTTATTATCACCAATTAAAGCAATCCACTCTCCCCTTATATGATTTTTGCATTCGCTACTGATCGAGTGATAACTGCTGTATACAATACCTTTAGAAATGAATGTATATATTTGTTGTTGATATAAAAACGAATTACTAGCGATTAAAACAATGAGCTGGACTGAATAATATCCAATAGTGATTGCTCCTGCCGCTCTAGCAGGCCAAATCAATAGAAAGTTTGTCCTTGAACTAGCGCAATTCATTTTATTCATCCAAAACAAGAAACAAAATATTCTATGATTTCTAATTAACAAAATAAATTCTATAACGAATTTGAATTGCATAACTGTTAACCTAAAAGGCATTAGTATGCTAATAATCGTATAAAACAAAAAAAGAAACATAATAACTAAAAACATCCATGCGAATGGAGTCAATAAAAAAGTAAAGATAGATATGGCTATAGGGAAATGAGATGAATCTATTTTTGTTATTAAGTTTATGGAATGCCTAGAAACAACTAATGCCAAAGTAGTTGCAATAATTCCAAATAGCCTCAAAATATTCTTTATAATAGATTGATTCCAGTAAAGTTTACCTACCTTGATAGCTTCCAATATAAAGCCGATTGAGAATAATATTAAAGAAGAGTACATAAATAATATTATAAAATACGATAAATTAAAATCTTTTAAAATCATTTTAATGATAATGTAAAACAAAGCAAAATAGACAATTAAAATTACTAAACGAATGAATTTCAATTGTCTATTCAAGGAATTCCATTTGTTTAAATTTTTATAAATATTGAATCGTATACCTCTGGCTATCTTCAGTAAAAAATGTTTATATTTGAAAAATTTCAGAAAAATAGAAAAAGAAAATATAAAAAAGATAAATAATATTGCCTTGATAAATAGCCCGACATCTAATATTGATATTCTCAATAGAAAAGAAATAATTCCAAAAAACAGTCCTAGTAGATACAAAATGGACGATGGACCATAACGCCTAAGTGAACGCAATAATTTCCACTTGATTTTTATGTTTATTAATTTACGAAAGGACACTTCGCTATCTATTCTAGATAAACTACTCATAAGTTTTTAGATGCCTCTTAATCTAAGGTTTTACAAGAAACGCTCTAATTATAGTACAATTATACTATATTAGTTTAGATTTAGCTTAGAAATCTGTTGCTTTGATCACAGTTTTTATAGCTACTCAATTTCCATCTTTGCTAAACCCCGTCCATGTTGAAAGCTGTAGTTTTATCTCTATGCCGCCTAGACTCTATAGAGCAGGTGTACCTTTCAAGACTTCCCCTCATGGGAGAGGCAGGGGTGGGTTGGTGCGACGTTGCATCCCATCCAACCCACCCCGCCCTTTGGGCACCCCTCCGGGGAGAGGACTTTGGCCTGCTCTTCGCCAAAAACTGCTATAAACGTTGATATACAAGAATTGCAGGCAATTTCAGAAAACGACTGGTCTCAACTTAGATAGGGTTTATCTGTACATCTCTAAACTCCCGAAACAAATCCTTGGGATTATGATTGTGCATGGAATTGGAACTGCTTTCAGAGACTGTAATTTCTGAAAAGTATTCAAAACTTTTTAATCCAGAATAAAAATAGTGACAATAAGCAAATTACTGGAACCAAATGAGAGGCTTTGAGAGCTTATTCCTTAAGGTTTATTGCAGATTTGCCCGAAAGATTTGTTGGTGTGTAAATCTGAAGATTAGTGAATTTAAGTCAATAAAGTTTAAGCAGCCTTGTAGAACATGGAACAACATCAAAAGCAAACCGTGGTAATTACCGGTGCCTCTTCTGGGGTCGGATTATATGCAGCCAAGGCATTAGCGCTGACGGGTCAATGGCATGTGATTCTGGCTTGTCGCAACTTCCTCAAAGCGGAAACCGCTGCCCAGTCTGTGGGCATTCCCCGCAACAGCTATTCCGTGATTCATCTGGATCTGGCTTGCTTGGAAAGCATCCATCGCTTCGTCAAGACCTTTCGAGAAATGGGTCGCTCTTTGGATGCCCTGGTCTGCAATGCTGCAATTTATATGCCCTTACTCAAAAAACCCCTACACACCGCAGAGGGATATGAGTTGAATGTAGGAACCAATCATCTAGGCCATTTTTTGTTGTGCAATCTGCTGCTGGAAGATTTAATGCGATCGCCCTATAACCAACGCCGATTGATCATTCTGGGGACTGTGACCGCAAACCCGAAGGAACTTGGCGGTAAAATTCCTATTCCTGCGCCCCCTGATTTAGGAGATATGCGGGGGTTAGAAGCGGGTTTTAAAGCACCTGTGGCGATGGTGAATGGTCAGAAGTTCAAGCCCGGTAAAGCCTATAAAGATAGCAAGCTTTGTAATATGTTAACCATGCGCGAGTTGCATCGTCGGTTTCATGAGTCTACGAGTATTACGTTTAGTGCCCTTTATCCGGGCTGTGTAGCGACTACGGGTTTATTTCGAGATCATTTTCCCTTGTTTAGGTTTCTATTTCCCAAATTTCAGCGGTTGATCACGGGTGGTTTTGTGACGGAAGAAACCGCTGGGACGCGAGTGGCTCAGGTCGTTTCTGACCCCTTGTTTGGTAAATCAGGGGTTTACTGGAGTTGGGGCAATCGCCAAAAAGAAGGGCGTCCATCTTTTGAACAAGAGATGTCGAAGGAATCCCTTGATGATGCTAAGGCTAAACGGTTATGGGAATTGAGTGCTGGCTTGGTGGGTCTTTCTAACCAACAGACAGCTTTGCCCCAAATGAGTAGATTGCCCTAGTGGACGACACCAGAATATTCCTTGGGGTCTGACGGGCGAAGATGGTTTTGAAATGAGGGCGATGGCCTTAGGCCATCGCCCTCATGCAAATTGATCAAACCATCGACTTCATCTTTGCTGTTCAGTTGCAGCCATCCGCTCCCGCTAGCTTCATCCATTTCGTCAGACCCATCCCAAGTAAAAGCGAAACGCTCTTTGCCATTGTTGTCTTCTAGGTAGCCATCGATCGAACCTGTAACTAACCCAAACTGGAATTTGCCACCATTGGTAGGGGTAATTTCAATGTAGGCTTGGGTTTCCATGTTGAAGTAGTCTTCATCCCACATATCCATTTCGTAGATGTGCCACAACCCAATGAGGGAATGGTCATGCTCAGGTCTTTTGTATCGATGTACAACAGCCATCAGTGAGTATCTCCTTATTTTGCATGATCAATTAATGGATGATTCTTGTGTGCTTCAACCAACATCACAATATTTGAGGTAGTAAGATGAAGCACGTATGCAGCTAAATGCTCAGGAACATCAACTGGTGTAGCGCCTTGACCGTGACCAGATGTTTTATTGCGTACAGTGAGCACACCTGCTTCAAGCACAGATCTCAAACCTGAAAAATGATTTTGGAGGTATTTTGGTATTAGCTCTTTTATGAAAATAACCTCGATCAGTTTTTGTGCTGTTGCTTTTTTGAGTACTTCCAGCTACGCACATCGCATATTGACTTGATAGTGCTTTCAAAAGAATTTAAGGCGTCAACAATGGTATCTTTATACTCTTGGCGTCGATAGTGTTCATGAGCACTGTGAAATTCTTCCTCAGGATCTGCAAAATTGGGATCTGACAATAAACCAAGTGTAGGGACAACAACTTCAGTATGAATAATTTTTGAGTCAACACGAATAATCTGACCATCTTTAAACTGGTACCCAATCTCATGTTCGCGGAAGCGATGATTTAGCTCATCAATCGCTTCATCTGGCTGTAGTGACACAGACCTCTGCAAAAGCACCTCATCAGAGCTGCGTGGGTTTTCCAGCTTTTGACGAATAACTACATCTACAATTTGAAATGTTAGTTCAATTAGATCGAGTAGATTCTCTGTAGGAGTATCTTTACTAAGCAAAAACTCCTTACATTGCTCAAAATAATTTTCTTCGTTGAATATACTTGGGCTAAGCTTAAATACACCAAGCTCTCTAGCTATTAAATCATGAATCTGTTGCCAAAAATGATATGCAAGCCTAATTCTTCGATAGTCGCCTATCGTATTAACCCAAATATGAATAACCTGTCGCCGAAAGGCTAAAGGTTATTCATCGTATTGATATATCTCAGGCTGATTGCCTTTTTCGATACGTTTTTTCCGTTTCGAGTATAAATCAATAATTGGCATTGTTCTTGAAATTTGCGAATTGATCAATAAGCGACAGATATATTTAACGTTAGGGGATAATGTTAGAGACCTTCTCAGCCTCTAAGCGCCTTGAGGAATAAGATGCAAATGTTCGTTTACTTCTGTGCTCCTACTCTTTCAAATCTTGGTATATAGCCTGTAGATCGTAATTAAACTGCGCTGCATGTTGTTCTCGATATTGCCGGACTTCTTCAACAATTGGATCTTCTTTCATTGCTCTACTCTAATAGTTCTTCAGGGGTACAGATGATGGTCGGTTCATGGCCTACCGCTCTACAGATTCGCTCAATACTGCTTCGCATTGATGCATTAGCGATATGTTTACAATTCTAGGTTAACAAGTACTCTACTCCGTTGGTCACAGCAATAGCGATATGGAGTGCATCCTCAGCGGCTTTTCGTGGTAAAGATCCAGACTCAATCAAAACTTGGGCAAGATTCACAGCATCTTCTCTGACCTCCAGTAATTCGATATTGTCTAGAACCTCAAGTCGTTCTTGGGCTGCAATCGTATCTCCAGCACTGGCTTCTTGAATCACCAACTGCGAAGCAATCAATTGAAACCGCTGACTCTGTTCTTGCCACCAATCTCTTGTCGTCTGCTGGTGGCCAGCAATTACGATGTCTCGGCTAGGCCAAGCCGTCAAATAGCTAATCACGGATGTTTCAATGTAGACTTTGGCTTTAGAGCTTCCAGGTTCAGGCATGGACAAATTCATTCCTGTTCAAAAATTTTCTAACCTCGCCATTCCCTACGTAGTGTGTCAACAATCGATAATTATGTAACTCCTTCCTCACCCGCCCAGCCACGATCGCAGGATGAACCCCCAACTCCCGTGCCAGCTCAACCACCGCCCCTGCCGTTGCCTGCTCCTTCACCGAACTTGCAGCCCAAGCCTCAGCCGGAATCAACGCCTCCTGCGCCCATCGGTCAGCTTCAGCCTCCTGATCATCGGTTTCAATCCCTTCTATATCCCCCAGACTCAAATCATCAAAAAACGCTTTATCCATCCCCTGCTGTAAGTGCAGGGCAACATGAGCTAACTCATGACAGAGGCAAAACCAGAAATTATCCAAACGGTCATATCGCAACGTCAACCCAATCACAGGTGTTCCATCCGGTCGCATCAGCGCAGCGCCATCTAAATGAGTCCGTGGTAAATGAGGCAAATAAATCAGGTGAATCCCATCATTCGCCAGAAACTCCTTCGCTAACCTTGGCCCCGCGTGCAACGCACTCAAACGCACTAAATTCCGAGCAAAATCTTGCGTAATCGCTCCCTGCCGATAAGCACTGGGTAGATTAGTCACCCTTGCCTCAGCCAGTAACTGATAACACCAAGCTTTGAGAGCATAAGCATCCATTTTGGCATTGTGGCGGGCACCGTCATTCTTGCGGTAGAGTCCCTCAGGCAATACATCGGGTCCACCCGCTCGATGCATCAAATCTCGAACGATCTCCTCCGCCTGCTCTTTGAGGTTCTGCCCTGATTCAATCCAACCCAGCTTGGCCATCGCCGCTAACGGAAACCGCGACCATTCCAAATTCATTGGAATCTCTGGCAGCGATGCCCCCGGTTGCCGCAGCAACACATCCGCCGGAATTCCCAAATGTTCGTGCAGCGCTCGGATCATTTGTAGGGTTAAAAACCGCTTCCCCGACAACACCTCAGATACTTTTGCCCGACTGCCCAACAGCGGCACCAAATCCCGTGCCGACAAACCCGCTTGCTCCATCCGAAACCGAATTGCCTCAATCGGGTTCGGCCAGCCAATCGGAAAATGCTCCTCCTCATAAAGTTCCACTAGCGTCGCCAACACTTCCAGCTCATCAGCTTCTGGTGTCTCCGCTTCTGCCTCCATCAGCGAATCAATGCGTTGTAAGGCAGTTTCATAGTCTGCGCCCGTTCGGATTGGTTTAATGGCAGTGCTGTTCATATTGTCTCTGCATCAATTTGGTCGTACTGCTTGTGCGTGCCAATAAATTTGATAAAAACAGTCTTCGTCGGGTAGTTAATCCCGACCACTAAGCGATATTTATTCCCAGCGATATTAAACACAACTCGTCCCCCCTTAAGAATGCTGGCAGCTCGATACTGAGTCTTAATCTCCATTGGGTCTGACCACCGTGCTTTCCTTGCCTCTCGGTACCAAGCTTCTAGCTGCCCTTGTGAGTCTGCGTATTCTGGGCGTTCCCAAAACTCACGCAAGGTTTTCAGCGCGATCACTCTCATGCTGCTGTTTGATCTCACTCACACTGCACACCTTAGAAAAACGCTCCCAATACTTAGCATAACAATAAGTTCCCTAAATGAAAGCATATTATAAAAAATCTCTTGAGGCTTTTTCAGTTAAGGGTTCAGCGATCGCTAACCTATCTTCGGTTTACAATATGGCCTATGAGACCTATGGCTAAGATTGATTCAGGAGTGAATCGATGATCCCCAAATTAAGCAAAGCCTCCATTCGTCGCCATACAACCGGTAAATCTTTAGAGCGAGGTCAGGATTATTACCAAAGCGGCTCAGTAACGTCGCTCATTCAACGAGGCAATCAGTTGTCTGCCAAGGTTGAGGGCAGCGAATTCGATCCTTACCGCATCAGCATTAGTTTTGACAAAGGCGGCATCACCCGTGTGTACTGCACCTGTCCCTATGATTTTGAAGGATGGTGTAAACACATTATTGCAACCCTCCTGACGTGTCTGCATCAGCCCGATCGCATTGAGCAACGTCCTGAACTGACTGAATTGCTGGCTTTTCTGAACTGCGAACAACTCCAAGCGGTCGTGGAAAACCTGGCTCTAGAGCAACCTGAATGGATGGATGCGATCGAGCAGAAAATCATCCAATTGACTCAGCCCAAAACCACAAAATCACAGAAAACTTCCCGTCATATATCTATTGATCCAAAACCCATTGAACAGCAGGTTACACGAATCATTGCTCGGTATTCAGGACAATGGGATGATGCCCCTGCAATAGAGGCAATTGAGAAAATTCTCCAAAAATCTGACTCATTGATTGAGCAAGGAGATGGCAATAATGCATTGATTATGATGGGTGCTGTAGTCCGAGCCTATGTGCAGGATTGGATGAATTTAGAGGGTTCTAGCGGCGAGAGCGGAATTTTTTTGAAGTTCTGGATGCATCTTTGGCTGAAGCAATTCTGAGTGCTGAGTTCTCAGAAAGCGATCGCAAGCAATGGCAACAAGAATTAGAAGCCTGGCAGGCAGAGGTAGATAATTACGGCATTGATAGTGGCTTTGCCATCAGCCTGACAGCCCTAGAGGAGGGATAAGCTGAGTTACTGCTGCACTTGCGAGAGCGTTATGGTCAAGCACAGACTCCAGGAGGTACAGAGCCTGGACGAACCTTGGCGGAATTGATGGCGATCGCCCAAAATAAACAAGAAACGAGGGCACAAAAAGAACGCCAAGCGTCTGACAGAGCAGAATGCAAGCGACTAGGACTTCTCACTCGTTTACGCAATGCAAAATTATTGAATCCGTAAGGAAGGCTGTGGGGAGTGAGATACAATCAAGATAGCTAAAATCTAGAAACTAGAAAAGTAAAACTTAGCTCAGCTCGGAACCCAGCGCCTGCACGAGTTGTGCTACTTCTAACCCACCCTATATTTGATTTTACTGATGGCGTAAACGTCCTGCTCCTTAGGAAGTACAAGCTAACTAGAGTTTGAAAGATGATCTAAATCTAATGGATCGCTCTCGATGTAATCCTTTGTTGAAAGATCTTCCATCGTAGTGACCTGCCCCTCAACTGAGTGAAATCGTCCCGATTCTTGAACCAAATCTAGCCATTTTTCCAGTAGCCCATGCCATCCAAATCCCTTAAAGTTAGGTTCATTTTCATTGCGAATAAACCAAAACATCAGCTCAATCTCAAGCGCCTCCCATGAAGGAGATGCACGCACACGAATTTCGCGCAACGCTCGAAGCGAATCCCCTTCATCACTTGACTTATCATGCTTTTCTTGCAAACGGCTCTGAAACTTTTTAGAAAATTGAGTAAAATCATCAGGAAACGCAAAACGAATTCGCTTACGGGCAAGAGCCAGTCCTAGCGCTCTTCTCTCCCCATCCGTTGAACAACCCGGTATCCGCTCCCATCGCATAGCCACAGCTTTTTCCAGCGTCATGACCCGATCTAGGTCTGCAACCAAATATTTCTTTGCAAGGGCTGGAATAAATGCATACTGCGGTCGCCGTCCCCGTTGAATATCGTGCAACTTGCGTTCATCTACTTCCACTAGCGGTACCACTTCAATAAATGGTCGAGAGGTACAGGAACGGACAATGTCACAGGTCTGCGTCACAACTGCAAATCCCATAACCTCGGACTCCACAAGATCGCTGTCATCACTCAACGTAATCTCTTGAAATATCTGTCAAAGGGCACGGAGCATAGAACCGATACACAAATCATTGCTCACTGAGTACACAATCTCCTTGACTCCATTCCTTAAGAGCTGCATCTAGCTGCTGAAACTGATCTTCAGACTCACTGGCTACCGCCACCCTTCCGACTCCTCGTAGTTTTTGCAGAGCGCGATCTCCTAACCTCTCGATGGACAGGTTCATGAAGTGCCCCAACCAAATCTTCTGGCAATTGAGGACAGTGAGCATCAGCAGCTTCAGAGGATAAAGGTTTCAACTTTGTCTCTTCAACGGCCTTCCCTGCACCCAGCAACTGCTTTACTTCTTCATACTTTCCAGCAACGAGCAGATCAAGCGGGATCATGGAACCATGTCGAGGTTCTAGTAAAGCGCTTCTATTGATATCTGCACTGCCTCGGTTTATATAGCGAATGGTTGCTAAAAGACGGCGGAGATGTTCTTCATTAAAAGGAGAAATTGGTTTTCCGCTAGCCCAGAAGTGAAGACTGCGACGCGAGACATTGAAGATTTTTGCAAGCTGCTCCCAGGTTAATCCACTTAATTTCTTAAGTTCATTGATGGTAGCCTGCGAGGATTCTGTGGCGATGGGTAAAGAATATGTAAAGGTAATGTCACTCGCTGTCTGCTTCTCTATCACATAGAGATACCAGTCCAGAATCGTTTCCGAGCTTGCCGTTCCTGAATAATAGAGTGAAGCCCCAATGCTTTGGGAAGATACCATAGTTGATGGCTTCATAAAATTCCCAGCAGAAGTCCCAGCATTTTCATGCCGTTCTTGCGTGGGACGGGCAATACTAAGGATCGTGGCTTAAATAAGATCCAGAATATAATGAAGCGTGATAGCCTGAGAATCCTTCCTTTATTTGTTTTTAGATGAATCCGTACCCCTACGCCATTGAACAACAAATGCAACGGCTTTATAAGTCTTTGAACGAGAAGGATCGTCGTCGTTATGCCGCCATCGAAGCTACGAAACTGGG
>JAAUOM010000035.1 GCA_012034865.1 Acaryochloris sp. CRU_2_0
GGAGTATAGACCCGTAAAGTGACACTCAAAAAAGTGTCACTTTTGAGAATAGGTTGGGCAGCCATCGGGATATTCTATATCCAGTGAGGAGTGATTCAGATGAAAAGCTCTTGAGGTCGAAACACGGCAAGACTCTCAAGAGCTTTTTTATTTTGGAAACATAGATTTCCTGGTGAAGCTATGTTTGGTTAAGGTTCTCAGGATTACTGAGGTGCTTCTGTGACGGAGCCAAACCAATAGCCTTTACCGTAAATTGTATGGATGAGTGGTGTAGACTCCCTAGCCGCGATCTTGCGACGTAATAAACGGATTTGGGCAGCTAAGACGTTACTACTGGGTTGTTCTCCCCTTGGCCAGAGGTGCTGATAAATCTGGTCATGGGTTAGAAGTTGGTGCGGATGTTGCATTAAATAGGCCAGCAACTGGCTCTCTTTCTCCGACAGGGTAATGGTATGACCGTTACAGTAGGCAATCTGACTATCTAACTCCAGTTCTAAGCCTTCTACCCGTAGTCTTTGTGGAGGGGTAGGTAGTTCGCTGTCCCATCCCGGTGTGTTTGGGGGGTGAGTGAGCTGCTCACTGCGACGCAGTAGCGCTCGTACTCTTGCTAGCAATTCTCTGAGTTCAAAAGGTTTGACTAAGTAATCATCTGCGCCCGCATCCAGACCTTGGACGCGATCATCTAGGGTATCTTTGGCCGTCAGAAATAGCACAGGTGTGAGGATATTTTGCGATCGCAACACCTGACACACTTCCACCCCTGATTGCTTGGGTAACATCCAATCCAAAATCAACAAATTATAAAATTGACCTTGTTCAGCTTGGTACCGTACCGCTCGTAAAGCCGCTTCCCCATCATTGGCCACATCCACCTCATAGCCCTCACGCTTTAACAAACGGCTAAGGGGATCGGTGAGTTCAACCTCATCATCAACTAGCAAAATCTGACTCATCGTCAGCAAAGAAAATATCTGTACTCTGCTCTTCACTGTACAGTGAAGAAGGCAGGCTTTTTGAGTAGTTTATTACCCCCTCTATTGTCAGGAAAAAAGGGATCATGACGCCAATCGAACCCTCACCCCCCCAATCTTCCCCCTCTAGTTGGGGTTTTTTACTCAAAGTCTTTGGCCTCTCCAGCCTGCTATCGATTGCGATTAAGCAGCTTGGCCCCTTTTTACCCATTTCTGCTACGGCTAGTCTGGTTTTAGGGGTTGTGTTCACTCCCTCTTTATTCCTCGGCCTGCTGTTAGCGCTACGCAGTCAGCGACAACCCTGATAAATCAGCAATTTCTGTCTGGGTGGTGGCGGGGAGAGCTTTGCCTTCTCGATTCAACCAAATTCCCTTTAAACCAGCATTTTCAGCCCCTTCATAGTCATCCTGCCAGCTATCCCCGATATGCCAAGCTGTATGGACTGGAATTTGATGTTTGGCAACCGCTGCCGCAAACATTTGAGCCTGGGGTTTAGCCGCCCCCACTTCCGTAGAAATCGTCACCGATTCAAAATAATCCTGAAGTTCAAGTGCCTTGAGAACCGCGTACAGGCGACTGTCAAAGTTAGAAATCACTCCCAGTCTGATCCCTTGCTGTCGCCATTGGTTTAACACTTGGGGAACCTCAGGATAAACCAACCAAGGTTCTGGTGTGGCAAAGTGATCAAATAACCGCTGAAAGAATGAATCGAAATCTGCAAACAAATTCAAGACCCCAACTTCAGCAAAGGCTTGCTGGGCAATTCCTTGCCACCACACAAACTCATGTCTGGGTAAATCTGGCGGAGCCACACCCGGAAAAGCTGCTTTAGGGGCTGCCAAGAAGCTATCGATAAACGCCTGATTCAAGGACTGGGAATTAACCTTGACCCCAGCTTGTTCAGCAAACTGGCTATAAATCTCCCCTACGGTTCCCCGGACTCCAAACAGCGTGCCAACAGCATCTAGAAAGATCACAGTAGGTAGGGTCATTGGTTAGTCGTAGTGAACAGCGAGGCAGGTGGGTTCAGCCAACAACCCCTTATAATAACAGCCTCAAAAGTCAATAATCCGCAAAGCTTATAGGAACCATTGATTCTTTTAGATTGAGTAACCTTGTCTACGGGGCACTCTCACCCAACCCTCAATTCAGACCCAGATGACTTTTCCTTTGTGATCAAGACAGTTGCTATTTTAATGAAGGAGCGTTTAACGTTAGGTTAAGTAATGGTTAAAAAATCCATGAACCTTAATCTCCAGTTAGATTCCATCCCTAAACAAGTCCTCCGGTTTCAACTGTTGACCCTTTTGGGCTTGCTTGTCCTTAGTTTTATCAGCTATCTCTATCGGTACTTGGGATTCCGCCAAGCTCGAAGTTCTGGCTTGTGGTTGTTTTATGTTGATGCTGAGAAAAGTGTGGTGACTTGGTACTCGGCATCTTTGTTGCTTCTGTGTGCGGTTTTGTTGGCTGCGATCGCCTTTTTAAAATCCAAAACCGCCCGCGGTATGTTCGCCATTGGCAAGGGTTGGCATTAATCTTCACCCTTCTATCCATTGATGAAACCATCTCAATACACGAGAAGCTCATCTCTCCATTGAGATCAGCCCTGAACACGGGTGGTTTTTTCCACTTTGCCTGGGTGGTGGTTGCTATCCCCTTGGTTGCCCTCTTTGTGATGGTTTATTTACGCTTTCTAGCCCACCTTCCCAGAAAGACCCGGCGATTATTTTGGCTGAGTGGCATTACTTACATCGCTGGTGCAATTGGGTTTGAGATGATCAGCGGTCCCATCGCAGCATCATCTGGCCACGAAGCACTGCCCTATGCCATCAGTGTCCACTTTGAAGAGGGATTGGAGATGTTGGGCTTGACGATCTTTGTTTACGGATTGCTCAGCTATCTTAGTTCCTATATTGAAGAAGTTGTGGTTTGTCTTAACCCTGTTGAAAGTCTGGTAACAGCACCCTTATCGGTGAAAGAGGTAATCCACTACCCTTTGACACCTAAAAAATCAAATCGTCTATGAGACTTTTAGATTAGATCCTAGGGATTTCCTAATAACGAACCATTTCATAGACCCCCAGGTATTGCTGAGCAGGGTGATTCCAGGAATAATCATAGGCCATCCCCTGCATTATCAGATTTTGGAATTCCTTGGGATGGTTATACCAAAGGTCAATGGCGCGATTCATTGCCGATTCTAGAGCCTGATTGTCCGTTTGGTAAAAGACGTAGCCATTGCGTTTTTCGGGGGGTTTTTCTGGATCATAATCTCGATCAAAGACCGTATTCACTAGGCCACCGACACCCCGGACAATGGGCACTGTTCCATACTGGAGACCAATGACCTGGGTTAAGCCACAAGGTTCGTAGTTACTGGGAACCACAATTAGATTGGCTCCAGCGTAAATCAGATGAGCCAGCTCTTCGTTAAACCCCAGTTCTAAATGGCAGTCTGGATTGCTGTTGAGAAATTGCTTTTCATGCCAGAACCAAGCATTAATGCCTGGTTCAGTGGCAGATCCGAGTAAGACAAATTGAGCCTTGTGATTGAGGGCATGATAAATGGCATGATGCACCAAATGCATTCCTTTTTGGGTATCCAGGCGGCCAATAAAGGCAATCAGGGGTTTGTCTACATCCCGTAGGAGCAAGCGGCTGCGCAGGGCTTTTTTATTGAGGGCTTTACCACTCAAATCTTGGAGGGAATAGGGGTGAGGGATATAAGAATCGATCTCTGGGTTCCAGATGTTGTAATCAATGCCGTTAAGAATTCCCCCAAACTTGTGATGGTGAAGTTCTAGGGTGTGTCCCAACCCATACCCGACGTCCTCGTAGCGGGCTTCCCAGGCATGGTGAGGGGAGACGGTATTCACATAATTGGCGTAGACAATCCCGCCCTTCATGAAGTTGAGGGCAAAGGTATTGAAATTATCACGTAAGCGATCGTACTGGAAATAATAAGCCTCTTGATTTAGCCCCGTAGCCCAGAGAATATCAACACCCGCAATGCCTTGATGCTTGAAGTTATGAATGGTGTAAACAACGCGTTGCCGCTCCATGCCGTGGTATTGATACATCTCATACAACAGCACAGGAACCAGCCCCGTTTGCCAATCATGGCAATGTAATATATCGGGTCGTTTATTCGATTTCAGCAAAAACTCTAGGGCAGCTTTACTGAAAAAAGCGAAGCGCATTTGATCATCGGTGTTCCCGTAGTAATAGCCCCGATTAAAGAAATTGTCAGCAGAATTAGGCTGAATAAAAAAGCAGAGTTGGCCATGCACCCACCCACAAAAGACGTTGCAATGAATACCTCCCCCATACCAAGGCACCCATAGATCCCGATAGGCTTCATGCAGACCCCAAATATGGTCGTAGCGCATGCAGTCGTACATTGGCAGAATGAGTTCAATGCAATGACCCCGTAAATCGAGTTCCCGACTGAGGCCATAAACGACATCCCCCAGCCCACCTGCTTTGATCACAGGGGCACATTCAGAGGCAATCTGGACAATGTACACGGTTACTCCTTGCTTGCATCAATAGCTGTTAGAAAAGGATAGATTAACCCTTAATTTACAAAAGTATATATTTTATGGCTTTCCCACAAGGGGGAATTGCAAAATTCTACTTCTCTATTAGGGGTTGCGATCGCCCAAAAGATTGCTCAAAGCCTTGCCCCTCAAACAACTCGAAGCCCTGAGTGAGACATTGCTCGACTTTTGGAACCTGTAAACTTAGGGCGTGGGTTGCCAGAGCCTTGATCAAGGGTGATGGAACTCGAACGACTGGGTTGAAGACAAATAACTGAGGTGGGTCAAAACTATCCGCAATGTCTCTGTTGAATGGTAAGCAGCCCATCACGGTTGGCCATGCCAATATTCCATTTTCGTTCTTTCAACATCAAATCCTTATGAAATGCGATCGCTTTGTTTGTCGAGGGTCTTTGGTTACCACCTGTGTTGGGGTGTTGGGGTTAACCCTGTTTATGGGAGCAGCATTCCCTGTATTGGCTCAACCTCGTCCGCTACCGAATTCAGAGGTACAGTATCGTGTCCTCACTGTGACCGGGCAAGGGGTAGAAAATGTTCAAACCACCCAAGCTGAGGTGCGTTTGGGGGTGGATGTTCAGGGTAAGACTGCTGAGGTGGTTCAACAAGAGGCTGCCCGTCGTTCGGCTGCGGTGGTTTCTCTGCTTAAGTCTCGCAATGTCGGGAGATTAGAGACTTCGGGGATCACCCTCAACCCAGAGTACAACTACAACAATGGCAAACAGGAGCTGATTGGGTATCGGGGCAGCAATATTGTCAGTTTTCGCATCGACACGGGTAAAGCAGGTTCATTACTAGATGATGCCGTCAAGGCTGGAGCCTCTCGCATTGATAGTGTTTCGTTTGTTGCGGCAGAGGAAGCGATCTCAGCCGCTCAAAAACAAGCGTTAGTCAAAGCCACTAAAGATGCCCAAGACCAAGCCAAAGTGGTTTTAGCTGCCCTCAACCTTTCTCCCCAAGATGTTGTTAGTATCCAAATTGGAGCCAACACCCCTCCTCCGCCGCCGATCCCTGTACAGGCGAAAGTTCTGTCCGCTGAAGCTGATGCCACAACTCCCGTTGTGGGTGGGGAGCAAGCGGTTCAAGCATCGGTGACCTTACAAATCCGGTATTAAAAGGTTCAATCAATCGGTCGATGCTTATGAAGGCAAAAATTAGGGATAAAGGCAAAAGGGAACCCGTAATAATCCTATAGTGAATCGTCGATCGATCCCTTGTACTTAGACAATATGGAGCTGGCAAAGAGCTAGAGGATGTCCTTGCAGGTAAGGTAAATCGCAAGGACATCCTCTAGAGTAGAAGTGTGTTGCCCAGTCTCGGAGTAGGGTCAATTGTGGCTTATGAACCCCTTCATCATAAATATCGTCCTCAAGTCTTTGCGGATTTAGTGGGTCAAGATGCGATCGCCACTACCTTAACCAATGCCATCTGTTCACAACGTATTGCGCCTGCTTACCTCTTCACTGGACCTAGAGGTACGGGGAAAACCTCCAGTGCTAGGATTCTCGCTAAATCCTTAAATTGTCTGAGCAGTGAAAAACCGACACCGATGCCCTGTGGAACTTGCAATGTCTGTCAGGAAGTAACGAAGGGCAACTCCCTGGATGTGATTGAAATTGATGCAGCCAGTAATACCGGAGTTGACAATATTCGAGACCTCATTGAAAAGGCACAATTTGCCCCCGTGCAATGTCGCTTCAAAATCTACTGCTTAGATGAAGTACATATGCTGAGTACAGCAGCCTTTAATGCCCTGCTAAAGACCTTAGAAGAACCCCCCGATCGCATCGTTTTTATCCTGGCTACTACTGATCCCCAGCGGGTTCTACCTACGATTATTTCTCGTTGCCAGCGCTTTGACTTTCGGCGAATTGCTTTAGCAGCAATGGTGCAACATCTAGCTCATATTGCTGAAGTGGAAAATATCGCCATTACCCCCACAGCCATTGAACTGATCGCTCAAATAGCTCAAGGGGGATTACGGGATGCCGAGAGCCTCCTCGATCAACTGAGTTTACTCACGGGGGAAATAGATAACACCCAAGTTTGGGACTTAGTGGGTGTTGTGCCGGAACAAGCCTTATTAGCGCTTTTGCAAGCCATTGTGGCGGGACAGCCAGCCCTTATCGTAGAGCAGACCCAGACGTTACTCAACCGAGGCCGTGAACCCTTAGGGGTTTTACAGAATTTAGCGGGGTTTTATCGGGATTTATTAATTGCCAAGACAGCCCCCCAACGTCGTGATTTGGTGGCCGTGACGGCGTCAACTTGGGCAGCGCTTACTCAGATGGCTCAACACTTTGCCCTAGAGCAAATTTTGGCTGGGCAACAACATTTACGCAGTTGTGAGGCACAGATCAAAAATTCTACCCAGCCTCGCCTGTGGTTAGAAGTGACTCTTTTAGGACTATTACCTGGCGCAACCCTATCACAGCTAGCCCCCCGACCCGTTCAACGCCAGCCTCCCACCTCTGCGTTGGAACCGACCCCTCAAATTCTGGCAACGCCCGCTACTGAGATCATCGCTAAAGATCTAGAGTCTGTAGTTGCTGTAGATGTCTCTAATGCTAAGCCTCAGGAATTGACGATTAAAACAACAGAAATTCAAACGCCCAAACAACCTTTGGCAGAGTCAGTTGTTGATGATCAGACTGAGAAAATAACAATGGATGGTGTTATCTGCACCCACTCTCAGCTCGATTCAATGGGGGAATCTGTAAGTGTCAACGCATCCTCTGCCCAAAAGCACAGCCCCAGCCCTTTACCGTTGCCACAAAAGGCTGAATCTGTACCGCAAGAGCCTGCTCCATCTCCAGAATCCTTCGATCTAGAAGAAGTTTGGCGACAAGTACTGGATAAGCTTAATCCTGCTGGTCAGGCTCTTTTCAGAGAACATGGACAACTGCTCTCTTGGCAAGGTCGAGAGGTTCGGATTGGCATTCGTAAATCTCTATTAAAAATAGCTCAGCCCAAAGTAGCAGAAGTCGAAAATACGTTTCTTAGATGCTTTAGCCAGAAGGTGAAAGTTACGTTAGATATCCTTACCCCAGAGCAACTCAAGTCTAAGACGGCTCAATCTGCGCCAAAATCCACCTCATTGACACAAAAGTCTGCATCAACCACTCTAAGGCCAGCGCTCAATCATCCCCCTCAAGACACACTGAATTCTATTTCTTCAGAGCCTCAACTCGCCCAACCCGCAATAGCTGATGGCCAACAACAAAAAGGGAGTGATGGTGAAGTGCAAACCCTGGAGCCACCGAGTTGGCAGAATAAAGATGAAACTGCGATCGCAGCCCACAGCTTTGCCCAGTTTTCAATGGTGCCTTAGTCGATATGGATCAAGAATGAATTGATACGCTTTCTATGAATTGGGCACTTATCCTAGTTTAGAAAATTGATCTCGAAAACTCCAGTTCTCAACTTGGATGGGGTTTAGTTTCGCCTTTGTGAAACTTTTTAATTAGATCTTCGTCAACACTTAACAATAAATGTTCCTTATTGATTGAGGTTCAGGATCAATGACTAATAAAGCTTTCAGCAATCAAAGATGGGTACTGTCCTCAGCAACCCTACTGTGTTTAGCTGGGTTGAGCGCCCTTTCTCCCAAGCTAACTTGGGCGCAGGATGCACCCCAAACAGACCCAGCACCAGCGACGACGGATGAGGTCACACCCACCCCGACAGCTCCTGCTGCGCCAGCACCCACCCCGGTTACCCCTGGTACGACCAACCAAGTCTCACCTCCCAAAACAGAGACAGTGCCTGCTCCTACCGCAGCACCAGTCATAGAGGGAACTCCACCTGCAACCCCAGCCGAAGTTGCGCCCGCCCCAGCCTATCCAGCGCCTGCGGGTGAGAGTGAGGCAGCTCCATCTACAACCACCAATGAAGAACCCGCTCAGCCGCCCATCCGCGCATTGTGGTAGGTTCAGGGGACAACTCCACCTCGACTTCTAACATTAAGCAGTGCTGCTAGTGGCCGAAAAGCGTATCCCTTACCGCAAAATCTGGATATTCATTCTCCTGTGGCATGGTTTGACCGTCGTGATTAGCAGTTGCAGGAGTCTCTCTGCCCAGACGAGCTGTGAGGGATTTAGTCCTAACTTAAAAGTGAATTTGCCCCCTAGCACTAGAAATTTACAGGAATACTGTTATCAGGGTTTGAATCCAAGCTATAAAGCTGAATTTACGATATCTCCGTCAGACTTAAAGACCCTTCAACAGCAATATCCCTTAAGTAAAGATCAATGGTATCTGCAGATATCAAGCCGAATTTTTGCTGATTCAGCCCTATCAGACCTACGAGAGCGAGGGAAAAAGATGCGATCGCTCTTATATGCAGACTATTGAGATGGTGCCTACTTGGTGCAGGTCTTAATTGACACCAGTAACTCCCAAGAATACGGGGTCTATTTTTCCAATTCTTTTGTGGATTGATCTGCTTCAGCCTTGGCGATGCCTTTACGAAATTTGACAACATTTGACATCCATAAGGATGCCGTTCACTGATGAAGATCCTTGTGATACCAATTCTTGATGAGTGCGCATTACAAATATCCTTGCATTATAAGCATTTTAGGTATTTAATTTAGTGCATTCTCTCTAAGAATTGGTATGAGATAGTGCTATGCTTCCTGGTGGCATTAAAAACTGTATTAATATCGCAAGGGGACAAGCTCATCAAACTTTTATTGCCACCGGTCAGAAGAACGTCGACTCAGGATAACGACTGGAACAGTGGGCACTGATCAATTAAAGTGTGATTGCTATAATGTTTTCCTAGAGTAGGTTTTAGAGCAATGATAATGTGTGTATTGCGAGAGTGAGCGCGTCGTTAAGAATGGGAAAGACCGAGCATCTGGGCAAATCATTCAGACCTACCGTTACAATGGTTGCAATGAATGTGGACGACGGTTCAATGAACGAAGCGGTACCCCAATGGCAAGACTGTGAACTGCCCCAGAAGTGATCTCAATGGCAATGAAAGCCAGAAGTGAAGGATTGGGCATCAGGGCTACCGGCAGAGTACTAGAAAAATCAGCCGCAAGCATCATCACCTGGGAGAAACGGCTATCAACCCAGCTTACGAATTGGTCTCCCCCTGCACCAAGCGGGAGTGCAGTGACCCTAGAAGGGGATGAAGTTTACACTCGCATCGGAGAGAACCTTCCCCCCCGAAATGTCTGAGGGCTGGACGATTCACTTTATCGAACGAACCAGTCGCTATTGGGTGGATGCCCAAGCCGGACTTAAAAATGCGTCTTTATTTGAGAGCGGGGTCAAAACAGCCTGGGATTGGGCGAGTCCGAGTGAATGGATTCGATGGTTTACAGACGGTGAGCGACGCTATGGCAAAGTATTATGGACATTAGCTAGTGTGTATCTGCCCTCTTGTGAAACGACCGACACTTACCCCTATCGTAAAGTCTGGCGAGAAGGCTTAGAAGTAGCCATCAAAGTCAAAGGGTCTCAAGGAACCCCTCGCGTTGAATGGATTAGCAGCGGTTGATTCATAATTAGGTCAGACCTCACTGGGGATTGGAGAAAAACCAGACACCAGCACTGGCAATGGGCTATCTTCAGCGGCCTATTACAATACTCGAACTCCTATTCTCCAGAGGGTTTAAGTACATCACTTCTTAACCGATCAGTGCCGATTCTGATAGTGACTTGAAGACCCTATGAGCCGACAGCGACATTGGCGATCGTGGCCTCTAATACCGCCGTGATCGAAGAATGGCTAATCCGGTGGGGAAAACATCACTTTCTGGATGCCTGCTGCCTGTAGGACAATATTATCCATAAGCCAGTCAACATAGCTGAGATCGCTAATGTGCCAGAATGTGTCAGTTATTAGGAATGAACTGTAATGTTCCCACGGATATTTGCTTCTCCTTTGAGGGATTTTGCGCGCGAGGGGGTAAAACAGATGACCATAAAGATGGATGGGGGATTGCTTTTTTTGAAGGATTAGGCTGCCGTGTATTTTTGGATGACAAGCCTTCTATTGCCTCCCCAATTGCTGAGCTGATTCGCCACTATCCCATCCAATCGACGAACGTGATTGCTCACATTCGTAAAGCAACGATCGGGCCAGTGGGTTTAGAAAATTGCCATCCCTTTAGTCGGGAATTATGGGGACGAGATTGGGTGTTCGGGGACTGTAAATTAGTTTGTGTCAGCAGCCTTAAATCGTTTTGCCATTGAATTTGAAGGGAGGTTTCCTATGTAGCTTTTTAAGTGCTGACACAAACTAATTTACAAACTCCGCCAATTCGCTAAAAGCGCCAGCGTTGTAGAACGCTGTGAATCCTCTCGCGGCATCGAAGTCAGCTCAGCAATAGCTTGTTGTCGGGTTACCCCCTTCCCTAAAATCCGCAGCCATAGCGTTTCTGGCGTACAGGGCAGCAGTTTTGCCAGACCGTTCATTAAAAGCTGATTGGAGAGATCGCACGGAATTTTGTTGTGACAGGTGCGATCGCACCTGTCAATCCTTTTCCAATTTACTAATCTAGTGCCAGTCCTTATTCTTAAGCTTAGATGCACTGGAAAAATTGACCCATCATTCTCATATATGTCAGCCAAAATCACCCTCACTATTATCGCTGGAAGTCTCCAAGGACAGGGCTTCATCTTTGAGACCCGCAATACCTGTATTATGGATCGCGCCCAAGACTGCACCCCCCACCTGCCCGATGATCAACACCACCGCACCGTTTCTCGCTATCATTGCCTCCTCGATATCAACCCACCCGCCATTCGCATCCGCGACTTTGGTAGTCTCAACGGCACCTATATCAATGGTCAGTTAATTGGCCGACGGCATCCTGAAACTACGCCAGAGCAACGTGATCAGATGTACTTCCCAGAGCATGATCTGAAACCTGGTGATGAAATCAGGTTAGGGAATACCGTTTTTCGAGTAGATGTTGAAGAACCTGGCGACAATGAAGCAACTCTGCCAGCGTCCTCTGTCCTGGCTAGTAACCCGCGAGAGCTGCTCGAACAAGTCCAGCGTATAGTTCAGTCACCGAATGCCGAAAAGCCTAGCCTGCTTGCAATTCAGGGTTACACCATCTTGAAGTAGCTTGGTCAGGGTGGGTTCGGTGCGGTCTACCTCGCTCGTCACGACAAAACAGGTGAGAAAGTTGCTCTTAAAGTATTGTTGCCCCAAGTTGCTCACAACCAGAACTATGTAGACATGTTTTTGCGTGAAGTTGAGAATACGAAAGTATTAGAGCATCCCAACTTGTCAAACTAAACGATTATGGCTACTCCGATAGCCTCTTCTTCTTCACGTTGGACTACTGTAATGGGGGTAGTGTAGCGGATCTGATGCAAAAACGACGTCAACCCCTATCAGTTGATGGAGCCCTAGCGATCGCTCTCCAAGTTCTGGAAGGTCTAACCTATACCCATAATGCCAGCGTTCCCAACGTCAAGCAAAAGGATGGTAGCTTCAACCCAGGCCAAGGCTTGGTGCACCGCGATCTCAAGCCTGCGAACCTCTTCCTGACAACAGTGGATGGTAAACAAGTCGTTAAAATCGGTGACTACGGCTTAGCCAAAGCATTTGACCTGGCAGGTTTAAGCGGTCAAACCATGACAGGCACCATCGCTGGCACGCCACATTTCATGCCGCGCCAGCAAGTCATTAACTTCAAATATGCCAAGCCAGAAGTCGATGTCTGGGCACTAGCGGCCTCCTTTTACTACATGCTGACCTGCACCTACCCCCGCAATTTCACTGGGCAAGATCCATTCCTGGTGGTGTTGCAAACCAATGCTGTGCCAATTCTGCAACGGAATGCGGCTATTCCAAGACGGTTAGCAGAAGTCATTGATCTAGCATTAGTTGATATCCAAACATCCACCTTAAAGACGCAGTAGCCTTCAGGCAAGCCCTCTTAAGTGCAATATGAGTCACACCCATCGTATTTAGACAGAGTGCTGCAATAAAGACCGCTGCTGCATATAATGATTCCAATCTTTAGGAGTTTTTGCCACGGTGAAAACCACTCAATTGCTGCAACAGCTTTTCCAAAGCCAAAAGATGGGGTCTTTAATGTTACTGGGGTTTGCTTCGGGTCTACCGTTGTTCTTAACCAGTCGTACCTTGCAGTTGTGGATGCAAGACGCCAAAGTTGATTTGGGTGCAATTACTTTATTTAGTCTAGCCAGTTTGCCCTATTCTTTGAAATTTCTCTGGTCTCCCCTGTTAGATCGCTTTATCCCTCCGTTTCTCGGCCCTCGAAGAGGGTGGTTACTGCTAACCCAGGTGGGGCTAGTGTTGGTGATCATAGCGATGGCCTTGCAACAGCCTGCCCAAAATGCACAAGTGTTGCAATTACTGGCTGTGACATCCTTGATCTTGACCTTTCTCAGCGCAACCCAAGACATTGTAGGAGATGCCTACCGCACGGATATTTTAGAACCCTCTGAACTCGAAACCGGAGCCTCTGTATGGGTACTGGGCTATCGGATCGCCCTGTTAGTAACTAGTTTTCTGGCCCTAGCCCTCGCAGATTACATTCCCTGGAATACTGTCTACTTGTTAATGGCAGCTTTGATGGGTATAGGTATTTGGGCAACCCTATGGGCACCCAGAGAGACAACCTTAGGCGAAAATGGCCAAACCTCCTCCCCCCTGTCTTTTAAAGATGGGTTTTTCTTGTTGGCGATCGCAGCTCTGGTTATCAGTCTGTTATGGGGAGTCATTCGAGGGCATCTTTCCTTACCAGTATTGTATTGGGTGGTAGCAGGAGTATTACTGTTGTGGATCATCATAGCGGTAGTGGTTCCTCCTAAGCCTCGCCTCACTCAAGGAGAAAATCGTCCTCCTCAAACCCTACAAGATGCTATTATCTTACCTTTTCAGGATTTCTTTCAGCGCTTTGGTTCCACTCAAGGTACTTTGATTCTCGTGTTTATTTTACTCTACAAACTGGGGGACTCCCTGGTGGGCATCACAGGTAACTTATTTCTGCGCGAGATTGCCTTTAGCAAAACTGAAATTGCAGCTTTTCAAGGGGGAATGGGGTTTATTGCCACCACAGTTGGCGTCTTAGTCGGGGGCGCAATTCTCACCAGTATTGGCATCAATCGCAGCCTCTGGATCTTTGGTGCCCTCCAACTACTCAGTAATTTGGGCTATTATGCCCTAGCCATCACAGGCAAGGATTACACCCTTTTAACCATCGCCATTAATATTGAGAATTTTTGTGCAGGCTTAGTGACGGTTGTGACCGTGGCCTATCTAATGAGTCTTTGTAGCCATAGCTTTACGACGACTCAGTTTGCGCTCTTCTCCAGTGTAATCGCCATCAGCCGTGATATTCTCTCTGCCCCGGCTGGGGAACTCGCAAAGTTAACGGGTTGGCCTGGGTTCTTTTTGCTAACTCTCGTCTTTGCTCTACCAGGTCTGCTGTTGTTACCTGTGGTCGCCCCCTGGAACGCACAACCCCTCGCAATGTCGAGGCCTGGTAGTGAGGATCTCCTTTAGGCGTTATATTGTAACGCTTAAAAAACCGATTAACCCTGAGTCAGCAGTTCACCCCTATCTTCAGTCTGCAGTCTTGCTAAACATGAAAACAATAAAATTATTGCTGCGGATTGGCCAAATCTAGCTCTAGGATCATTTCAGCAATATCCATAGGTAAGCACCCGATATGGCCACGAAAAAACAATTCAAGAATTTCACAGAATTATTATCGGAGTCCGATAAACCTCTCTTGGTTGATTTTTATGCAACTTGGTGTGGCCCCTGCCGGATGTTGGTGCCCATCCTAGACCAAGTCAGCGCTTTAATGAAGGATCAAATACAGGTAGTTAAAATTGACACCGAGCGATATCCAGCTCTGGCTTCTGAGTACAATATTCACGCTCTGCCTACCTTAGTCTTATTCAAAGAAGGTAAGCCCATTGAACGCATTGAAGGGGTTTTACCGCCAGAAGATATTGTTAGCCGTTTACAGCCTCTCCTTTAGGTGGATTGATCTCCACTAAAGGAGCCTATTACCACTACGCGGAAGTAAAAAGGCAAAAGGTAAAAGGCAAAACCCTTGAAACATAATCTTTTTGGAAGTTTTAAAGGGTTGCTGCATTGATGCCATAATGGACTATCTTCAGGGACAAAGCGGCAAGGATTAGTTTTTGAGGTCTTTGAGTAAAGAGATAAAATCCGTTGCTACAGTGGTTTGTTTAAGTTCCGGACTGTCCAGAAGCTTGAGAACGATGTTAACCTGCGTTACCATATCAACCACACGAGTCAACATATTATCTTCTCGAAAACCAGGTAATAATTCAGTGGCACCTTGAATCTTCGCCCATTTGAGTTCATTCGGTAACACCTCTGTTCGCCCTCTACAGGTGAGGACAGTTTTCAGCCCAGGATAAGCACTCTGGCACCAACGGCAAAATTCATAGGGGTTAGGTTCTAAGGTTTGCGATTCCACCAACAGCAAATCTGGCAAGCGACTTTCATTCAGTGCAAAGTTATCTAAGCAGTTCCTTAAAGCTTCACTGGAGTTCAGTTTTTCCCAGATCACTGTTACCCCCTGATAGATTAACAACTCTTGCCACAGCTTACCTTGGGTAGCTGAGGGTTGAACCATAAGCACAAGTTTTTGGGTAACGCTGGGATCAAAGGGTTCCAGAACAGAGGATAAATGAAACTCCAAGTTAATCCGTCCCACCATTAACTGATCGCCATGTTGGAGGCAAGTGGGATGCAAAACGCGTTGTTCATTGATAAAGGAACCATTTAAGCTGCCTAGGTCACTCAGATAAAACTCTTGCATGGGGGTTGTAAAAATGAGGGCATGCTGTCGAGAAAGGGTGACATCGTTAAAAGTAATCGAACAACCCTGATCACGCCCGAGGATCCACAAGGAATTCCCTACCAAGGTTCGATAGTATCCTTGCGCAGGGTAAGGGGAAAAGCGAACCATTGAGACTGAAGGCGTCCAAAATCCACTTTCCGCCAACTCTTGGTGGGAGAGAGATGAATTTGCAGGGATGAAGAGTTGGGGGGTAGGGGTTGAGGGCACAATAACTAAAGATTTGGATCAGCAATAGTAGCTTAAAAGATCAGCAACAAAATTTGAGTTGTTTTGATCACAGCGTTTTATTTTCTATATAGAAATTAATTATGGCACGCCCTATTTTAATCGGGTAGAAATTGTCATGGGCTTTGATGGAAAAAATCACCCCCAATTTGGAGACTTAACATCATCAATAAGATGCCAATCACTTGGTTGCACCTGTGCAAATGCAATTACATGACTGAATCTGTGTATTGCTGAGTAACTCTCTTGGAGGTGATGCTCAAGATAAGGATATCAATTGCCCGCTAGCCTAAGACCTATTTGAGCTTAGCTAAGGGCAGCACCAGAGCGATCATAATCGTTGCGAAAACTGGGATGAACTTTGCCCTGAATATGATTCCAATAATGGGCTGCTTCAGTGCCCAACCCAACTTCTGTGGCCACCCGACTCAAAAGGCTTTGCTGACGGTTTTTGATCCACTTGTGATGGGACATCATCAATGAGCGAGCCATATTTTGGATTTTGAGTTCCGCAATATGGGTAACAGGAACGGTAAGGGGCGGTGTATAAGCAGGAGCTGGAATAGACTCGGTTTGACCCGTTTGATAAGCAATTCCCCGATACACCAAATCTAAGGTGGGCTGTAATACTGGAGTTTTCTGAGGGTTTCTAAATCTCCATTCCAAGCCTCGATATTGGCCAACCTGATCCGTCAGTTGCGCATTGACTTGAGGGGGGGTGTATTCGTAATCGACACCACGGTATTTAAGTTTCATGATTCGCCTCCGATCGTAAATCGTAGTAGTGAGTTCATTTAGATTTGAGGCGCGTTCCTTCGAGCCAATGCCCTACTTCCGTCCCCTCCCGATCAAAGGATCTTAAAATGTGTTAAGGGGATGAACGATTTATTTTCTGTATCAAATATAACAGTTTTTAGAGAAAACGTCTCTTTTTTACAAAAATAAATATTGTGGTTGCCGATCCATCATGATAGGACTGTCTCGTATGGCGGCATCGATCCGACCCAAGGGATAATCTAAGCAGTTGTTGTCTTTGTCCTGCTGTGATGTCCTCTTTTGATACAGTTTCTATTCCGGTTGACCAAATCCAGTACGATTCTCAAGGTTTGGTTCCCGCGATTGTTCAAGACTATTTGGATGGAACCGTCTTGATGATGGCTTGGATGAATCGGGAGTCATTACAAAAAACATTGGCGACGGGACGGACATGGTTTTGGAGCCGCTCCCGACAGCAGCTCTGGCCTAAGGGAGAAACTTCAGGGCATGTGCAGCACGTAAAATCCCTGCGATATGACTGTGATAGTGATGCCCTTTTGATTGGGGTAGAGCAAGTCGGTGATATTGCTTGCCATAGGGGGGAGCGCAGTTGTTTTCATCAGGTTGATGGTCAGATTATTCCACCACCTGCGGATACAATCTCTCAGGTGTTTGCGGTGATTTGCGATCGCCAAGCCCATCCCTCCTCCAGCTCTTATACCTGCCAATTGTTAGCAGCAGGGGATAACAAAATCCTCAAAAAATTGGAGAAGAGTCCGCAGAAGTGGTCATGGCCTGCAAGGATGACAACCCAGAGGAGATTGCCGGGGAAGTGGCTGATTTGATTTATCACACCTTGGTCGCCTTGGCTCATCATCAGGTAGATATCAAAGCTGTTTACCGCAAACTCCAAGAACGCCGTCGCTAAAACCATATCTAGTGGTCTGCCAAGACTGTTTTGATGGGTTAGCAACTGTGAATGTCGGTTCTCAGGCAAGTAAAAGGCTCTCCTCTAATGAGCATTAAAGGAGAGCCAATGCCTCGAAAGAGGCTGTTAGTTCAATTCACCTAATTCAGAACAGCAACTTTAGACTTAGAGTTACGCTCTGGCATAACAACATACTCCATAATATACTCAATGGTTTCTTGGGGAACCCAGCCATGATCCGCCAAGATTTCTCCAACACGTTGGCCACTCATTTTTTGCTCTTGTAAAGCCTGATCAACCTGCCCTTGAGTGACTAAATCTGCATCCACTAAATAAGCACCAAGAACTGAATATCCTTTCAGGTATCTTGGATCATCTACTGGCTTATTAATAACCTTATCCAGCATGAACTGAATAGTCCGTTCTTTGACCCAACCTCGATTCTTTAAGATTTCCTCTAAACGAGCGGACACTGCTAACTCTTGTTCTGCTAAAGCAGTTTCAAGTTGTTCAGAAGTCAAGAGTCCAGCCTGGAGTAAGCGACTACCAATGGATTGAGGTTGAGCTAACTGCTCAGTCATGAACTTTAACAGGGGTTGTACATGCACCTCTTCTGTCCATTCACTGGCAATATCCTCAATCACATGATGCTCTGCGACTAATTTACCTCGGCAATAACGACGGATAATAGGATGGAGACTAGGGCTTTGTTCGGCGTTCTCTATGTCATCTTTATGAACTCGTTCTATTGCAAAAGGATCAGGGAAAGCCTCTAAATATTTATGGCCAAATTCTAAGGAGATAGTGTAGTAATGACTGTGCTTTCCTAATTCACTATCTAAAAGATAGTCCGTTGGAACTTCTTCAAAATACTTTCCTTGCTTCTCTTGTTCAGAAATAATAATGACATCACTTAGAAAACCAGTTTGCTGCCATAATGCAGAACTTTGGTTTGCACGGCTGAGAATAGCATCAGTCAGAGTTTCAGGATTGAGTACTAGTGATGAGTGTTGCCAGGTTTTTTGATGGAATCTACACTCAAAAATTTGATGCAGGGCTTTAATATTATAGCGGAAACCATGAATAAACCCTGACTGCTTTTTCTTGAAATCTCTCATATGCATTAAGATACCAGCAAAAAACAGATCTTGAATATTAGTTGATTCCCACGAGCTTGTTTGGGAAGGGAAACGATTATTAATCGTTAGATTGGGTTTACAAGAGTCATCAAAAATACTGTCATCAAAACGGAAGCCAGTACATACAATAATGCGATCATACTCAAGATCTTCTACTTCACCATTTGCATGAGTGTAAGACACAGAAACTGTATATTTACCATCATCATTTTGTCTGATGTTCTCAATATGAGCATCAAGTATCAGGTTCTGAGATTTTAACTGGTATGTATCTAAAAATTGTTATTTACAGCTCTTAGATGGCCAACATACCTAGTTTTCCAAGCCATGGATATGGAATGAGGACTACAAACATGAATCATAGCAGCACTATCAATCAGATTATCAGCAGTCTCAAAAGCAGAATTACCTTTTCCAACGATTAATACGCGTTGATTTTCAAAATCATCGGGACTGACTGATACCTTTGTATATTTTTCAGCCAATTCAATGCCAGGGATATCAGGGATATAAAGCTTAGTACAGCCTGTAGCTATAATTAAATGTTTACAGGAATAGACCTTACCCTTTTCATCAATTATCATGAATTTTTGATCTTTGGCAATTTTAGTAACCTTGACGTCATATCTAATATTTAAATCAAAGTGATTGGCAAAGTCTCCAAGATAATCAACCAGTTTGTCAGCATCTGGAAAATATTGCTTGCTATAATGCTTAAATGACATTTCTTCACTATCGCTTAACAGTGAATTCCAATCCCAACGTAGATTGATCTCAGGATCATCATAACCAGTGTAACGCTTATTGATTGAAATCAACTTACGATGTCTAGGAAATTCCTTAAAGAAAGTTCCAGGAGAATTACCAGCTTCTAAAATCAGGTAATCTCGCTTAGATTTTTCTAGATAGTAGCCTAATTGCAATCCTGCAGGTCCAGCACCAATAATTAAATACTCATAATCAGTACGTGAACTTTTAGACCAATACGGATTACTTTGCGTCTTTGCATACATCAATAACTCATTCGTAAATTCCGTAAAGACATTGAAACCTCATCAATAACTTTATAAGCTTCAGTTATTTCAACATCAGACAACTCAAGATTTTGAATAAAGAGTTCTGATTCAGGAGAATCTGCTGCGTGGCCTGACTCTGCTGAAAGATGCTGGTCACCAAAGTAACGATAAGTTTTCTTGGTAAAGGATTCTAGTTCCTTGGCAACTGGAGCGATATGAGAAGCTGCAATTTGTGCTGTTGCCTCAATTACTTCGATAATAATCAATTTTTGGATAGGGGTAGCTTGAGATGCATACGCGATCAGTTTACGACATAAGTCTCTAGTTCTTTGTGTATCTTTCCCCCACACAAATCTGAGGACATCTGTAAACCGCATTGATTCATCCAGTCCTAATTTGCGAAGATCGCCTAAAAACCAAACCCAATGATGATCATCTTCATGGGTATGCTTATTGATTAACTGCTGGAGTTGATCATCAGATGATTCATCTCTGAGGATGCATTTATTGAGTTCACCAAAACTCATAATAAATGGAGCTGCACATGGACCAAAAGAAAGTCTTACCTGAGGGGCAACTGTCTTGTCTTGAAGAAAATCAAAGAAAGGTAATTCAGCAAATTCATGTTTCTTTTGATCGATATACCCAAGAATATCCTTCATTGATGCAACTCTCCCAAATATATAAATACTGTAAAATGCACACAAACTGATCAAACTAGAACAGATGAGTATAACCTGCTTTAATTTATGTGAAAGCATTAGAAGTAATCTCTAATACCTATAAATGAAAACTCCTCAATTATCCAAGCTCTTATTTCTCAGAGGCAAGGAAAAATTTTAACTTTGTGAACTATAGCGCGATTCAAGAAAGAACAATACTGATGTTAATTAGAAAATATCTCTAAATGAAAAGTGTTCAGTAATTTGATTTCTTAGAAAAGCTAATATACAAAAATTATGATAGTAGAAAATATATATCATCCGTACTTTTACGGAAGTACCCAAAATCTAAATTACTCTTGCTACGCAAATATACTGATGCTATTAAAGATAGTAACAAAAAACATATATTTTCCGTATTTTTACGGAAGTGCTGAACATCTAAATTATTCTTGTTACGCAAATGTACTGACTACCAAGACGGGCACTGCTCAGTTAAGAGAATATTTGGAAACTTGGCTGAAGCCTCTAAGAGTAAAAGATGTCAATACAATTCTGGGTTTTTGCCTCAAAGTATCTTCTGGCAAGGGGAGATAGGGATGGATAAGTTGTCCGGCTCCCCTCTGCCAAGCTTGGGAGAGAGGCTGGGGATGAGGGGAAGAAGTGCAGTTTATTAAATTTACGTTCCTTACTATGGAAGCTACAATCGCGAAGGAAGTAGTCTATTTATGCTGTGCTACCTTGGTGGTGCAGAAAACTCTCAAAATCCTTACAGCGTTAATTCTCGTAAATCGATACTTGTCGAGAATAAGACTCCTAGCCAACGTCAAATCAACATTTCAAGGTCTGATTTAGAATCAAATAGTCGCCTTATGCAATACACAAAAAGTTTTCTATACTACCAAGCTGTGCTGCATACATTAGAATCTTGATCTATAAACTTATACTCTGAACCTACCGTCCGTGAAGAGGACTCTGAAACTGAATCGCTTGCAAATGATGAGGCTAGGGTAGTCTAGATGAAAAAATTTCCTGGGTATCTGAACAACGAAAAAATATACGCTGGAGGAAAAACTCTAGTCTATCGTGCGATAAGAGAGAACGATCAGAAATCCGTCATCCTTAAGACGCTTCAGGCGGAGTATCCTTCTATCCCAGACATTAATCGTTTGAAATGTGAATATCAAATTAGCTACCAACTTAATATTCCTGGAATCATACAAGTCTACGGTTTAGAAATTCATGAAAAAAATATTGCAATTGTTCAAGAAGATTTTAATGGTATACCCCTCAAAAACTTTTCAAAGACTGGTTCTATTCCTCTAACTGAATTTCTAGAAATAGCTATACAACTCTCACAAACCCTCAGTGATTTACACCAAAATAAAATTATTCATAAAGATATCAACCCTTTTAATATACTAATTAACTCTAAAACTAGACAAGTTAAAATCACTGACTTCAGTATGGCATCTTGTTTGCAAACAGAAAGCTATCAGCAAGTAAATTTGCTAGAAGGGACTCCAGCTTACATGTCTCCAGAGCAAACAGGAAGAATAAATCGTTTGCTTGATTATCGATCCGATCTTTACTCTTTAGGAATAACTTTTTATGAGCTATTAGTAGGTCATCTTCCATTTCAAACATTAGATCCGTTAGAACTGATTCACTGTCATATTTCTCAGCGTCCTCCTTCTCCTAGCCAACTTAACTCAAAGATTCAGACTGTTATTTCTGATATTGTCATGAAGTTAATCGAAAAAAATGCTGAAAATCGCTATCGAACTGCTTTAGGCTTAAAGTCAGATCTTGAGCAATGCTTAAAGCAATATACAAGTAAAGGAGAAATTTTAAGCTTCCCTTTAGGGACATTAGATCATAATAGCCAGTTCCTAATTCCCCAAAAACTTTATGGCCGCTCTGATGAAATTGCAAAATTGCTTTCTGCATTTGATCGCGCTAGTAATGGAAGAGCTGAGTTGATGTTAATCAGTGGCTATTCTGGTATTGGAAAAACTTCTATTATCAACGAAGTATATAAATCAACATTTAGTAAAAAAGGTTATTTCACACAGGGAAAGTTTGAACAGTTACAAAAAAACATACCGTATTTTGCAATCGTACAAGCGTTTAGAAAGCTTTTACAGAAAATACTGACTAAAAATTCTGAAGAAATTAACTATTGGAAAAATCGTTTTTTATCCTTCTTAGGTAATAATGGCCAGATTATTATTGATACTATTCCTGAATTAGAGTTAGTGATTGGACCTCAAGCACCTGTCCTTGAAATTGAACCTACAGAAGCCAAAAATCGCTTTAATCAAGTTTTTAAATCTTTTGTTCAAGTGTTTATGCAACCTGAACATCCGCTTGTAGTTTTCTTAGATGATTTGCAATGGGCAGATTTAGCATCACTTAACCTAATTGAATATTTAATTAGTAACTCAAGTAACCAACATTTACTACTAATTGGTGCTTATCGGGATAATGAAGTAAATGCTTTGCACCCTTTTACAAAAATGTTGGACTCTATAAATAATCAAGGTATAACTATAAATAGTATTTTTTTAAATTCACTTTCATTGAATTCTGTACGGCAATTAGTCAACGAAACGTTATGCATAAAAACTCAGATAACAGATGAGCTTGTTGACTTGATCTTTAATAAAACAGCCGGAAATCCATTTTTTATAAATCAGCTTCTGCAAATGCTACATCAAGAAAATTACATTAGTTTTAATTATAGAAAATATCTTTGGCAATGGGATATTGAAAAATTTATCAGACTAAAATTTTTGATTTTACTATTGTAGATTTAATTATTAGAAACTTAAAGAAATTACCAGAGAATACTCAAGAAGTTTTAGCACTTGCTTCATGTTTTGGTAATCAATTTAGCCTTAAAAATTTATCAGTAGTTTCTAAAAAGCAAGAACAAGAGTTAGCCTCAGTACTTCTTCCTGCGATTCAAAAAAATTTTATAATTCCTATAAAAGAAGATTATCAATTAGATTTAGAAGAAAATACATCTAGTTTATCTCTGAATGACATCAGTATTTATCAGTTCTTTCATGATCGAATTCAAAACGCTTCATATTCATTAATACCAGAGAGTGAACGTAAAAAAATCCATTTAAAAATCGGTGAACTATTTCTAAAAATATTTCTAAAAAATAATTTAGATGACAATATATTTAACATCGTTAATCAGATGAATATAGGTGCTTCTTTATTAAATAAACAAGAAAAAATTAGTGAGTTAGCATTTTTAAATCTTACTGCTGGGAAAAAAGCGAAAGAAGCAACAGCTTATGAAATAGCTGAGAAATATTTTTATCAATGTATTGATTTGCTGCCAGAGACAAGTTGGACTAATCAATATGAATTTACTTTAGAAGCTTATTTATTAGCTCTAGAAATCGCATATATTAATGCTAATTTTGAACTAGCTAATAAATTTCTAAAAGCTGTATTAGCTTTTGCTAAATCCCCAAAAGATATAATTAAAGCATATGAGGTTCAAATTTCTTTCCACTTTATTCAAAATCAACCACTTAAAGCTATTGAGATTGCATTAGAAGTTTTAAAAAAATTAGATATTAGTATTTCTAAAAAGCCCAAAAAATAGATATTCTATTAGGTATTTTTAGAGTTAGCTTAGCAAAAGGAAGAAAATCTATTTCAGATTTATCTAGTTTGCCAATAATGATAGATCAAGATCAGCTTGTGGCAATGAGAATTTTAATGGCTGTTATACCTGCAACTTTTGTGGCAAGCCCTGAGCTATTTCCTATAGCAATTTCGAAGATGGTTGAAATATCACTGAAACATGGCAATTCACCATACTCGATTTTTGCCTATAACAGTTTTGGAACACTACAGTGTGGTGCATTAAATAATTTTGATGCTGGATATGAATATAGCTTACTAGCTATAGATTTATTAGAAAAGCTGAATGCAGTACAATTTAAATCTAAAGTTTATATGGTCTTCAATGTTTTTAATAGACCCTGGAAAGATCATTTAAAAGAATCAGTATTAATGCTTATTGAAGGTGTAAGTAGCGGGTTAGAAATAGGAGATACAGAATATGTAGGGCATTGTACATCTTTCCTCTGTATTTATGCTTTTCTGGATGGAGAAGATTTAGATTCTGTTATCAACAAGTATAATAAATATATTAGATTTTTGAATAAATCTAAACAAGAGTTTCAATTATATCACGCTAATATTTGGAAGCAAGTAGTGTGTAATCTGCTTGAAGAGTCGAAAGATCGGCTAATCTTATCTGGCGACTATTTTAGTGAACAATATTTTTATAGTGAAATTATTAATCATAAGAATGACTTAGTAGATATTGCTTTTTATTGTGCTAAATCTTTTTTGGCTTTATTATTTAATGAATTTGATAAGGTTATATATTTTTCAAATTTTATTATTGATCTTTCAGCTAGTGTTCCAGGTATTATATATATTGCATTAAGTAATTTTTATTCTTCGATCTCTTTGCTTAAATCTTGTTTAAATTGCTCTAAATTGCAAAAACAGAAAGCACTAAAAAGAGTAAATATACAGCAATTAAAAATGAAAAGATGGGCTAATAGCTGTCCTGATAACTTTCTTCATAAATATCAGTTGGTAGAGGCAGAAAAAGCGCGAGTTCTTGGCAGAAAAGATCAAGCTATGAAATGGTATGATCTTGCTGTTAAATCTGCTGCCAAATCGGGATATATTCAAGAGGAAGCTATTGCTAACGAACGTGCTGCTGAATTTTATTTTGAATGGGGTAATGAGAAAATTGGCCAGATGTATTTAGCTGATGCTTATTATGGATATGTTAGATGGGGTGCAATTAGTAAGGTAAAGCAATTGGAAGAAAGATATCCAGAAGTTTTTCTGGATTTACAAAGATCTTCACAACCTACTGATCTGACTCAAATAAGGGAAAGTTCTGTTACAAAAACCAACCAAATCAATTTGGACTTGGTTTCTGTTCTGAAAGCTTCTCAAGCTATTTCTGAAGAGATTATTTTAGATCAATTATTAAATAAATTATTGACAGTTTTAATGCAAAGTGCTGGCGCTCAAGCTGTTGTTTTAATTCTTCTGCGAGATCAAAACTTTACTATTGAGGCTTCTATAACAAATCAACTTAAATCTGTTCGTCAGTCTATTCCATTGGCATTGAGTGATCAAGTCCCTAGATCAGTGATTTATTTTGTAGACCGTACTCAACAGCCTGTTGTTTTGGGTAACGCAGCGATGGATTCAAACTTTTCTAGTGATGCTTATATTCAACAACACCAAGTTAAATCCTTGCTGTGTTTACCCATGCTGAGTCAAGGGAACTTGACTGGTATGGTTTATTTAGAAAATAATCTTGCTTATGATGCATTCCGTGAGGATCATTTAGAAGTTTTGAATTTGCTATGTGCCCAAGCAGCTATTTCCCTTCAGAATGCTTGTCTGTATGAAGACTTAAAGCGATCGCAAGCAAATGAACAAGCTGAAAGAGAAATCAATGAGTTAAAATCTCGGTTTATTTCAATGACCTCTCATGAATTTCGGACACCCTTGACTTCAATTTTAGGTACAACCGAACTGATTAAGCACTATGGTCAAAATTGGGATGCCACTAAGCAGCATACTTACTTAGATCGGATTCAAAAGAATGTCAAGCACATGACAGGTCTTTTAGAAGATGTTCTGGTTCTGAGCAAGGCCGATCAAGAGAAAATTAACTTTAATCCAGTACTAATTGACTTAGAGAGTTTTTGCCATGCTCTAGTGGAAGAGCTTGAGTTAAATACTAAGCCAAATCAGCATATTGAATTTGTATGCAGTGGTCATCATCTTCACCCCTATGCGGATGAAAAAATCTTAAAACAAATACTAAGCAATTTGTTGTCTAATGCTATTAAATACTCTCCAGAACAGTCTACAATTCACTTTGAGTTGGTACTCTCTGACGAAGAGGCTGTATTCCGAGTTCAAGACCAAGGGATTGGTATTCCAGAAGTGGATCAGCAGCGTTTATTTGAATCCTTTCATCGAGCGACTAATGTTGGTCAAATTCAGGGTACTGGACTAGGATTAGCTATTGTCAAGAAATCGGTTGAATTACACAAAGGAACCCTTTCTTTTGAGAGTTTTGTCAATCAGGGGACTACGTTTATTGTGAAATTGCCCATTACGCTTGAAGCTTTGGTTCCTCCGTCAGATTAACCTACGGTGTCTACACATCTCTAGTTCTACGCGTTCAATCTTGTATTAGCCCCCCTAGCCCCCAATTCTGGGGGGAAACGGCCAAAATTTCGGCTTTCTCCCCCCAGAATTGGGGGGTCGGGGGGGCGAGTGCAATGTCTTTGGGGTTTATCAAGACTTGTGTGTACACCGTAGGGCAACTTAACGCATCCGGTTTGCTGCATCTTCGAAGGCTAAGGCTGCTTTTTGCGTGACTTCCACGGCAAAGAGTTCATCAGCAATAGAAGGAGATAGGGTAAATGTATCTAGCCCTTGTGTTGCCAAATAGGTCATTTCTTCGATATTACGAATACTGGCAACGAGAAGTTTTGTAGAACTATGAGTCCTATCGAGAATTTGCTGCATGGTAGCCAGTTGTTGGGGACCATTTTCACCTAAAGCGGTGATCCGACCTAGGTAAGGGGCGGCAAAATTGGCTTTGATAGCGGCAGCGATCAGGACTTGATGGATGGCGTAGACGCCTGTGAGCGTGACGCGAATGCCTTGGGTCAGGAGTTGAGTGGCTGCTTCTGTCCCTGCTAGGGTAATGGGGACTTTAACGACTGCTCGCTGATCTATAGCTGCAATGGCTTGGCCTCTCGCCACCAATTCTGCAACTTCTGTACCCCAGGTTTGTAGGTGAATTTCTTGGGCACCCAGTTGAAAGGCTTGGGTTGCCAACTGTTGCAGTTGGGCTAGCGAACAAGGAACTTGGGCTTGTTCCAGCAAAATGGGATTAGTGGTAACGCCATAGAATAGACCCTTGGTAAGCCAATGCTCCCATTGATCTACCTTGGCAGTGTCTAAATAGAAGTACATGGGGAATCTGCGATGTCTCCATAATAGCCAGCTTCAGGATCTTACCCTTTGAGGGTGAGGATGGCTGGGATTTGGATCAGCGCAGATCGCCATCCCCCAGATCAGGCTGGATAAATGCGGAGGCGGCGGTTGGGGTCTTCCCCAAAACTGCGGGATTGGAGACGATAGTGTTCAATCAATTCATGCTGCATTTTGCGGATACTCGCAGAGCGAGGCAGCAGCTCCACGGGCTGGCGTTTAGGAATGACAATTTGTTCCACGGCGAGTCTGGCTTCTTCTAAGGCTTCCATTTCGTCATCACTACTACTCCCCGTCAGCAGCGTTAGATCGACTAATTCGGGGGTACTAGGATCATCCATATTCACCAAGCGGTGCAACCCTCTGGCAATTTGAGGAATTGTGCTGGATTGGATCGTGTGAATTGGCACTTGCCGAGATTTTGCCAGGTGGCGAAGTTTAGAGTGATGTTTCAGGTGCGATCGCACTGCCAAAATGACATCGGCATGATCAATATCCTTGGTGAGGACAATGGGCAGATTCAAGGTGGTAATCACCTGATCGAGCTGGGAGCGACTGACTGCATAGGGATAAACCTGTAAAGGCAGATCCTCGCCATTGGGGCCGGCGGTGTAATGGAGGAGATTCCCGTAGGGATCTGGCTGCTGTAACGAGGTATCCAGCAACCGTTGAAACTCATTGCGATCGGACTGAGCTGGGGTAGAAACAGCAGGTGCAGGCACAGGCTGCATCCGGCCTGAAGAGCGCCAACCGCTAGGAGCTGAGGCAATCGGCGTTGGTTCTAGATTAGGCGTCGGGGAGAGTTCATGGGTAATCGTGACTTTGCCCTTCTCACTGATCGTGCGCACCTGGGGATGGGGGGGACGACCTCTGAGTAAACTATCGATGGTATTAGCAACCTCTTCATGGACAATCCAGCGGGTTCGCTCTAACATTTCCACAGCAATATCAAAGGTGGGAGGGGCTTTGCGCTCCAGAATGCTCTTTTGGCTACCCCGTCGGCGGGCTTCATCATCCCCCAGGGTGACAGACTGAATCCCTCCCACTAAATCCGATAGGGTGGGATTCTTCATCAAATTCTCAATGCGGTTACCGTGGGCAGTGCCAATCAGTTGTACGCCTCGCTCAGCAATGGTACGGGCGGCGGCAGCTTCCAGTTCAGTGCCAATTTCGTCAATCACAATCACTTCTGGCATATGATTTTCCACCGCTTCAATCATTACCTGATGCTGAAGTTCTGGACGAGCCACCTGCATCCGCCGCGCCCGACCAATGGCCGGGTGAGGAATATCCCCATCCCCAGCAATTTCATTAGAGGTGTCAATGATCACCACTCGTTTGAGAAAATCATCGGCTAACACCCGAGCAATTTCTCGCAGAGCGGTGGTTTTGCCCACCCCTGGTCGCCCCAGCATGAGAATAGAACGACCACTTTCCACCAAGTCTCGGATAATTTCTGTCGTCCCCAGAACGGCCCGTCCCACCCGGCAGGTGAGGCCAATAATCTCCCCTTGACGGTTGCGCATGGCACTAATCCGGTGCAAGGTTCGCTCAATGCCTGCCCGATTATCACCACTAAAATGGCTGACGCGTTCGATACAGTAGTCTAAATCCTCACGACTAATCGGGTCTGGGGAGATATAGTCTGCTTGCTCAGGGAAACGAGCCTCTGGCTGACGACCCAAATCCATCACTACCTCAATAAGTTGATGGCACTGAGGGTGAGTATTGATTTGCGATCGCAATCTTTCTGGCAAGATCTTGAGAAGCTCATCAAGATTATCGGTAATGAGGGGGCGGTCTCCTAGTGCTTGTTCAACCATAGGTAAAAATGGAGAATGCAGTAATCATGAATAAAAAACTAGTGGCGATCTAACCCTAAAGCACTCCCCCTGATTGCTCTAGAGCAGGGATGGCAGGTGAATCTCGACCCCGTTCTGTAGTAACAAACTGCCGATGGGAAATGAGGCGATGGGGTTTAAGGGGGTCGATCAACGAAGAGGCCAGGGCAACGGCTGTTTGCAGCAATGGGGGGTGATCTTCCAACTTGTAAGCAGCGCGCATTTCTAGCTCAGCTTGTACTGCTGACAGTAATTGGCGCGCAAAGCTGCCATAGGCAATACCCGCCACGTAGGGACGAGGGAATCTTAAATCAAGGGAGGAACGGTTTGCCATCAAACGCGGATGTAGTAACCCTTTGGCTTTGAGTTTAGCAAGAGTATGCCGATTTGTGCCGCCTGCCAGTTGGACATAGCCCGGTAAATGGGCTTGCAGAACTTTTTCTGCAAGCTTAACCGTGGCGCGGGTGACCCCGTCCCCCAAGTCTCCACTCATGGGACGGCCATCGGTTTGCCAGATCAAGGGACAGGGAAGGGGGGATATGAACGCATACAGATCAGCAAGATAGGCCAACAGCCCCTCTCCATCGGGACAACTGATGGCCAAGACTTGTAAGTGGGGAATAAAAGGCTCTAGGGTTTGCCAGAGATGACGAAACTCACGAATGCGACCCACTTGAGTATGAATTTCCAAAGCCTGAACAATCCCCGCCTGGATGAACGGTCCCACCAGGTCTGGTTGGGCGGTATGGGAAATTGTCGTAATCTGTTGAACCGGGCAGACGGGTAAACAGCGACCACAGCCATAGCAACGGTCTGCAATGACCCCACCCGTTTGCGGGTTGAGGAATGCGATCGCCTCTGCTGGGCAAACCGTCACACAGGGTTGAGAACAAGCCGCTGGACACTGCTGAGGATTGAGGATTGCTTTGCGAAAATGTGGATCTTCACCATCATTGAGGCTGACCATTAACAGCGGCCTATGGGCATTCTCAGAGGGCTGGAGGTGACTTGCGGTTGCGATCGCCCCTTGAGCAGCAGTGATCACCGCCGGATCCGCCGCTACATCAATACAATCTGCGCCCGCCAGGGTATAGGCTAGAACCAGGTTGCGAACCACGGGTAAATGCTGGTAACTAGCCCCACAAATTAACTTAAACCAATGTCCTTCCTGTAAGGATTGGACAGGAGATACGTAATCAGTCACCCTTTCAGTTTAATCAGAAATGATGAGGTTCGGGTTGATGATCCTAGGCAGCAGCGACAATTTGTTGCAACGGTTGCCATTCAAAAGCACGGGCTCCACCCAACTCAATCACCACCTTCAGCCGAGGTTCCGCTGAGGTGATGGCATCCAAATAAGCCAGCTCTTGTCGATCGAGTCGTTTACCATCATAAAGCCACAGCGCCAGTCCCTTCGCTTGAGGCGGCAGATTCTGCAAGTGATAGGTCACATAGGGCGGCAAGAAATAGGTACGAATCTCGTTCTTTCCCAGGTGCGGAGGCCGGACGCCATGCACCTCAGTAAAATAGGAGGCTAAATCACCCATGCCTGGTGCAGATACAAACCGAGTCAAATAACCCGCCGCCCGTAGACGGCGCTTATAGCGGCCTTCAAAGCCCCCTTCAGACGGGACATAAACGCCCACAGCACCCGATTGTTCTACCGTGCGGATGAATTTTTTACCAGTCGCAAACAGTGGCATAAATCCTACAGTTATCCTGAATTCTAATAGTTGCAACACATAGTCATTCTTAAAGTTACACGAAATTGAGGAGGTGGTAGTCATCTTTGTCCCTTCAAAAATCCTCTTTCCCGTACTTTCGGTTCAAAATTCTCCAGCAGTTCTTAGTCTAAACTCCATTTGGACTTGTAAGTTTAGTGGGCTTGGCAGATAAATAACCGTTTGGCGGCTCTGGTGACGGCCACATAGAGGAGTTGATTGCGTTCTTTGAGGTTGCGATGGCCAAAGGCCGACCGGAGGTCATCACGCATCAGATTCGGCAGATCCACAAACACATTCGCAAACGTTGACCCCTGGGATTTGTGAATTGTGAGGGCATAACTATAGTTCAAGTTAGCAAACCGCTGCTGTTTGAGTCGCCAAAAATCCTGCCATTGCTTGTACTCCGCCAAACGTTGCAGTTCCCGTTGGAATCGCTGCTGTTCAGATTCGTGCAATACCGTAACATCAATGTCCAAATTGGCATCGGTCTCCACTAGCAATCGCCAGACCCGCCAGCCCGATGCTTCATCTTCATAGGCATCTGCTACCCAACATTCAGCAGAGGTCTGCATCAGAATTTCGTCCTCCCGCCGGAACACAGGACTCGTGGCAATCAAGCGTTCACCAGGAACAAATCGGCAAGCCTCTGAGCCGAAAATGGCATCCCGAATCCGACGGTTGAGGGCAGTGACCCGTTGGTTCGTGTAGGCTAAAGCTCGAACATAATCTGGATCGGCTTGGCTGTTTTCACAGGTAAAGGCTCGTAGTAACTGTTGCCTCCACTCCGCTTCCCGCAAAACCACAGTTCCTTCGGTCATATCAGGGCTGAGGTCAGTCCGAAAGGTGGGCAGGCAATAGGAGTCCAAATTACAGCGAACCGATTCTGCTAACCTGCCAATGGAGCTGCCATAGCGAACTACTTCCGTTAGGAGCACTTTGTTGGCAATACTCAGAAAAGTTTGGGAGGCTACTTCATTAATGGGGGGAAGCTGGGCAGAATCGCCCACAAACAGAATTTGCGTCGTTAAGTGATAAGCATAAAGCTCGGTCTGCAATAGCTCCCAGAGATTCCGGTTGATCATCGAACATTCATCAATGACTACCAGGGCAAATTTGCCAAAGGAATTTTCCTGATCTGGGTCAGGGATAAATTCCTGTTCTCCCGTTTCTGGGTCAATCTGAGGACGCAAGCCCAGTAATTGACAACAGGTGAGACAGTCCACGTCCAGTCCCCACGCCGACACCATTTGGTTGAGAACTTTGGTAGCCTTATTGGTGAAGGCACTAAAGACAACGACCCGACGATCCCCTCGATCTTGCAACTGTGAGATAAAAGCTTGCAGTAAGGTGGTTTTGCCCGTACCTGCATACCCTGCCAACACAAACATCCGTTCTGGACTGTCTAAAAAGGCATGGAGTTGATCCAGTGCCGTCTGTTGATGAGCGGTGAGGGTGATACCAGACGCCGTCTGACCTGCTATAGCCTGAGATTTTGAACCAACCGAATGTATTTTGGACTCTAAAACCTCTAAATTCCCTGATTCTGAGGGAATTTGAGTCTTTGTTCCCCCGGAATTGGGGGTCTGGGAGGGCTGAGTGCAGGGCATAACGCTTTGGTGCAAGAGTTCAGTAGTCTAATGCTTAGAGCAGAGTTAGCTCATTCAATGCAACCTGAAAGTTCTCTTGCAGATGGGTTTTAAGCTGTTGGAGAAACTCATCTCGCTGGGGGAATTTCTCGGTACGTTTGGGTTTGCGGTTCTCATCCAAGATCCAGCCATAGTCACTACTTAAGCGCAAGGCTCCATTCCAATCTGCGATGGATACAATCAGATCATCCGCTGGGACGCAGTCTACGTCATTAACTCGAAATACATAGTTAAATGTGTTTTGCTGCGCCGCTGCTACCGTAGAAGATTGCCCATAGGTCACTGCCAATTTTTCCTGCATCTGGACTACCAATTCGGTATTTTCAATGTCTGTCAGGGTGCGCACACAGAGGGTGATGGCAAAGTAAAACTCTTCTACAGGGACAAACTCTAAGTGCATGAATGTACCTTTAACTTATATCTACTTAGATCCACCCACCATACTGACAGATTCGGGCGGTAAACTGAAGCTAGTTAGTTATTCTCAGTGATGAAGATATGAGCGGGCATTTACTATTGGTGGATGATGAGCCAGGACTGCGAGAAGCTGTGCAAGCCTATCTAGAAGACAGCGGTTTTACAGTCGATGTCGCTAGTAATGCCAAAGTAGGCTGGGATGCCTTGCAACAGCACATCCCAGATTTGGTGATTTCCGATATCATGATGCCAGAAGTGGATGGGTATCAATTTCTGGCGCATCTGCGTGCCGATCCACGGTTCAGTCGCTTACCGATCGTGTTTTTAACAGCCAGAGGCATGACCAAGGATCGGATTGAGGGTTATAACGCGGGTGTGGATGCCTATCTTTCCAAGCCCTTTGATCCTGATGAGCTGGTGGCCATTGTCACCAATCTTTTGGCTCGCAAAGAAACCAAAGATGCCACAGCTACCACCGATATTGCCGACTTAGCCAACCAAGTTGCCGAAATCCGAGCCTTACTGATGAGTCGGAACTCCCTGCCCACTCCTACTACCCCCACCATCAAAATTGATTTTACCCCGCGCGAACAGAGTGTCTTGGATCTCGTCGCTGAAGGGCTGATGAATAAAGAGATCGCCCGTCGTTTACAAACCAGCGTCCGCAACGTTGAAAAATATGTGAGCAGGTTATTTAGTAAAACAGGTACCAATAGCCGAACCGAACTGGTACGCTTTGCTTTGGAGAATGGTCTAACACAGTAAAGCCTATGAATACAATTTGGCAAAATCTTACTCTGACCACCGTCAATACCCGTCAATGGCGTCAGGGGAGTTTACTTTGGCGATCGCTGGGGTTTCTACGGGAATGGCGTCAGGGGAGTTGGCTTCTGCAATGGCATCAGGAAATTGGAGCCGTACTGTTGACAGCCATCTTTGTTCTGGCTCCCTTTGTGCCGAATACCTTGACCGGGTTCCTGGCGGTTGCCTGTGGTGGCTTCTGGCTGTTGCTGACCCTATCGGATGATCTCAAAACCAGTCGTTTTTCCCCCATTTATTTGCTGGTGTCTTTATTCTGGGGCATTACTGTAATGGCCACGGTTTTATCCCCGGTGAGAATGGCAGCCCTATCGGGGTTGGCAAAAATGACCCTCTATCTATTTGTCTTTGCACTGACTGAGCGGGTCATCCGGTCTCCACGCTGGCGATCTGGGTTGATTACAGTCTATTTGCACATCGCCCTGATTGTGTCCATCTACGGGGTACGGCAGAAAATGTTTGGCGCAGCGGCTTTGGCCACCTGGGTTGATCCTACTTCTACCACTGCTGAAGAAGTACGGGTGTACAGCTATCTAGGTAATCCCAATTTGTTGGCTGCCTATATTCTGCCTGCGCTGATTTTCAGTCTCTGTGCGCTGGTGGCTTGGCAACGTTGGGGGGCAAAACTGTTGGCAGCAACCATGCTGGTGATCCACTGCGCTTGCATGTATTGGACTGGGTGTCGTGGGGCTTGGATTGGTTTGGTACTTGCCCTTTTCGTGATGGCAATGATGACCCTTTATTGGCTGTTGCCCTATTTACCTCGATTTTGGCAGGTTTGGATTTTTCCCCTCACCATCGGTACTATTTTTGGGGTGGTGTTTTTGGGTATTTTGTTGGTTGCCCCGTTGCGCAATCGCGTTTTAAGTATGTTTTCTGGTCGGGCTGATAGTAGTAACAATTTCCGCATCAATGTTTGGGAAGCTGTGCAGGGAATGATTCGCAAACGACCTCTGCTAGGGATTGGTCCTGGTAACGCTGCGTTTAATAAAATTTATCCCTTGCACCAAAAGCCAAATTTTAACGCCCTCAGTTCCTATTCTATTTATCTGGAAACCTTAGTAGAGACAGGGGCAGTGGGGTTTGCCTGTCTGATGTGGTTAATTGCACTGATCTTTCAGCAAGGTTGGGTTCAACTGCAAAAGCTACGAAGGTTGCAAAATCAAGAGGTGTGGTGGTTGATGGGGGCGATCGCAACCATTATCGGTTTACTGATTCATGGATTCGTGGATACGGTTTGGTATCGCCCCGAAGTCAATACCCTGTGGTGGTTCATGGTGGCCATCGTCGCTAGCTATTATCGACAGACCTCAGCCGTGGAGGAACCCACCTCCCTAAGCGTAGAATAGCAGCGAACGGCGGAGAAACTATTTAGATTTTAGGGGCGTCAAAGAGAGTATCGGTCGGTTGTTGAATCTCTCTAAACTCCTTGTAAGGCAGTGACACCTATGAAATCTCAATCTAGAATTCTCCCCACAACCTTGGCTTCTTTGATCCTGTTCAGTTCAGGCATCGGCATTGATGCCGCCCAAGCCCAATTTTCTGATCGCCGACGACCCCGATCTTTTCCAGAAGCCGCCGAGCAGTGGGGCTATGACTGTAAACGTCAAAACTCTGGCTATTTTTGTCGCTCTAATGACCGCTCAGATCGCGGCGAGGATGACTGGGATGATCAAGATGAGGATCGGGGTAATGATGACTGGCGGTTTAGCAAAGGTCGTCTCTACCAAGGCCAAACGATTCGCACCACCGCTAAAAATCGCGATCGCTTAGTGATTCGCAAAAACGACAACATGACCCTCACTCTCTACGTTGATGAAAATATTCGTGGCGATGATACTGACCGGGTGATCATCCCTCGCAATAGCCGCATTGAAGGTCGTCTGCGTCCCCGTGATGGTGGCACCCAGTTTGAAGCGGAGCGCCTGACGTTGCCCAATGGCCGTCGCTATGATCTGGATGCTTCTTCAGAAATTGTTTACCCTAATCGACAGATTGCCTCTCGACGCACCACCACGTCTGACGCGGCTAAAGATATTTTGTCCACAATTTTGGGCGATCGCAGACGCGATGATCGCGATGATGATATTGACCGTGGCAGCAACCAACGGGGGGATTTAATCGTGGTCTATCCTGATCGGGATCTCGATCTGCGCCTGGAAAAAGATTTAAGAATTGACTAAATCCTAGGAGTCCGTCAGGGGCAGCTTGCGCTCACCCCTGAGCGCAAGCTAGAAAGACCTCTGGATCAACCAGAGGTCTAAATGCTATATTCAAAGACGCAATGGCGGGCGTAGCCAAGAGGTTAAGGCAGTGGATTGTGGTTCCACCACTCGTGGGTTCGAGTCCCATCGTCCGCCCTGATTCTAGATCCTGACCAAAAATGTAGCAGAGTGGGTCAATTCTGGTCAGCGCTAGAGCCAAAGGCTCTGTCCATGACTTGGCTCAGGAACTCTCCCACCTGAGGTTCTTCCGATTGGCGAGAACCTGCCATATTCAGGATGGCAATCGGACATTGAGCCACAAACTCTTGCATACAGGCTGCTGCCGCTGGAATCCCCATCTCTGCATCAATATGGATCCACGCAGAATTTACCCGCTGCTGCAAATCCCTGAATTCTTGCGCCAAGGTCTGATCAGGCAGGACTTTGCTTGCGCGTCGATACCAATATCTGGCGTTACTCAAATCCCCTTCGACTCGGTGCAAGTAGGCATGAATTCAGACAAGGGTAGTCCACCAGATGTAAGGATAGGGGTGATTCAACTTTCCAGGATCCCCCATGTCCAAGTTAACTTGTCCTAGCTGTGGTACTCAAGCCATCGTTAAAAACGGTCGCATCCATAATGGCAAACAA
>JAAUOM010000157.1 GCA_012034865.1 Acaryochloris sp. CRU_2_0
ATTGTTGTAGTACTCTGCCAAGGGCTTGAGTTTGATTGCTGTATTGTAATTGGCGATCGCTTCATCATATTGATGCTTGGATTGATACCTCTTGCCGCGATGATTAAAGTCGCCTGCGTGTTCGGGTAGTGGCAGGTGTGCTACACCTGCAAACCCTACCGCTGCTCCCAAGACAAACCCAGGTGCTAGCCAGTAGAAAACGGCTTCGAGCCGTTGCCTATCCTCACATCCAGGCAACCAATCACAATTGCCACTCTCGAATGCTTTGCTGACGGTTAGCGAGGCGAAGCAGAGAGGGAAACAGGCAATCAGAAGGGTGAGTGAGGAGTAGTATAGAAAGTTTTTAGTTGTTCTATTCACTTCAAACACTCCCAATCCTCTTCAGGGACAATCGGGCTGACGATATCGCCCAAGGTCTTCCCCTTGCCTGCAATGGAAGGAGGGGGTGAGCGGCGCGGGGGCTGTTCTGGAGAGGGAAGTTTAAGCTCCAAGGCAGTCCGCAGCCGCTTTCTTTCGTCCCGAAATGGTTTTTGCTGATCTCTGAGGCTCTCCAAGTCGAACTCTAGGCCTTCAATCTCAAACTCTAGGTCTTCAATTTGGCCTTGCAAATCTTCAATACCGCGATCCTTTTCATCGATTTGCTCCTTGAGGCTTTTGGCAATTTGTTCAATGAGCTTCAGTTTGTCTGAATCAGGCAATTGCTGATATGTATCAGGGTCAAAGTTTTCATGGTTCATATGATCTCTCGCTCATTGGCGAAGGGGTTTTGGCTGGTTTCCCAGGAGTCGGGAGTACTGGGGATGCGGATGAAGCCAGTGCCAGCGCATTCAGGGCAAATCATTACTTTGCTCCTGTGATCTGCTAACTGCTTTGTGATCAGTGGCTGAAGTTGCCCCCCTAACAGCAGCCTGAAACTGCTGTAAAGCAACCTGGTTGTCTGCTGAAGGATCTTCAAGCTGGTGGAAGAGTTCAGCCAACTTTTCTTTGAAAACGCATGGCTCCAACTCTCTCAAATCTTCGACCAGATCCCAAATGGATTTAGCCAAAATCTGGGGTTTTTTGTGATTTGGTGACCTGTTAATAGACTGTGGCTCCAATAAGAAATCGTCGTCTCAACTTTCCTCTACCTAAAGTGATAGAAGAGGGGTCAGTTGGCTTTCCAGTGGACGATATAACAGAGGAGAGTGCATAGCCATCGCTTTTTGTTGAAAAAATTAGCTTCTCATTGTGCCCTCTCTTTGTCACCTCATACAGCTTCTCAATCGGCACCATGCCAAGAGCTTGACGACTCTTCTGCACCACTAAGCAATCATTCTATGATTTTGGGATTTTGAGCATGTCAAATTCTAAATTAAGCAGGGTTCGCTGATTCGCTTTTTGCTAGAATTACACGAGAAACAAACACTTTTGTTCAAGGCCAATTTTTTTAATTCTACGACTAAACTATTCAAAACAACATCTTTCACATCTAATCCATGGGTGACACTATCAATTATCTTATGAAAATCTGATTTATTTACTTTATACATTCCACCTCTTGCACCTTCATACATACAGTTCCATGCTCCTAAAGCTTGCGAAAACTGCATTGCATTGGTAAGCTCCGCAGGCTGCAAATTTTGAAATCCAGCTAATCCTTGAGAAGCAAGCATATGAATCAGTCCTGCTGTACACCAGTCCCCTGACCCAGCAGAATCTCGGACTTGTCGAACATGAAAGGGTCTGAGAGTTACCCACTTCTGGCTCGAAGGTTGCCCACATCGATTCAAATATCTCAATCCTAAATCGCCCATAGTTTCAATGACTAAAATAGTTTTATCGATTCTGGGAATAATGTCTTTTTCCGATAATCGATCTTGAGAATATTTAACAATATGTGAAATCTCAAGTGCTTCTTGAAAATGCTCTGGATTACCGATACTTATTGGCTCAAAGAAAACTACTCCTCCTTCTTCAACATAATATTTTGCAAGATCCAGAGCTGCGCGCGAGACTCTATCAAAGAAAAAGACCTGTGGTTGAGGTAGACTCTCTACAAGTGAAGTAGCAAGTTTAGCAGGTATAGGACGATATGATGGAAGACGTTGTTTACAGCATGGACATCGAAAGGAAAAGCTATGTTTTTCTTGACCATTTTGGTCATGGTGAATGTTTTCAATTATGATTGGCGATGTTCCAGTCGATTCTTGAACAATATAATCAGTGTAGACATTACAATTCTTCAAGTCATTCAAGATGTACTCAGCGGTTCTATCATTTTCAATCGGGCTATAGGATAAGAGTCCCAACCTAGATAAGAGAGTGCAACCATAACATTGCCAAATGTACCGCCAGCCCACAAACCTAAAGGGTCATTTAATCTATCGGAAAAAACGACATCTAAAGCCAATAAACCCGTACCAATGGCAATAGGAGAAAATTTCTTAGACAGTTGTTGAAGTTTAGTCATAACATTCTCCCGCAATCCACAGCCCGAATAGTTCACTGTCTGGAATCACTTCACACATTCGATATCCATGTGAGTCAGCGTGTGCAACACCAACAAGATGCGGATCCATGATCTTGGTTTCATAAGCTGCAAGCAGAACACCTAATGACATAAGTTTTGATGATAGTGCAGAGAATGCAATGCGGCAACCGTCAATTGTTTCTAAAGCGTTTTTATAGTGCTCAACCGCAGATCGGAGCCGACGGTAAACATCAAACGGGTTACTTTCAGAAGCATAAATGAAATCGCGTGGATCAAGCTCAAGTTCGTCGAAAAAGAATTTACGATATTCTCGAACGAGATTATCTGCACGTCGAGGGTCTCTTGCTGGTGATGGGAGCAGTGGGCAACCTCATCTGGACTTGCTCTGCACTGGTCACGAATTGAGCGAATCCAGGCGACATCACAGGGCCGAGCGCCAGAACCAGACTCAGCACCGCCGATGATCCAATCGACTGGAGGCGGAATCACTTCTAGTTTTTCGTTCCAGCGCTCTTTCCAAAATGCAACCCCTCCAGAGGGTTGGTAATACCGCCGCCCGGTTATCGCCATTGATGCTAGGCTTGCAATTCCTAGATTCAAGGGTTCAAGCAGCGGTTCGCAACTCAGGAAAATACCGCCAACCCTCTTCCGCAGCTTTGCCAACTTGGGAATAATGGTATCCGCTTCCTGCTGGGTGCAGATGCTATGCCCCAACCAGACATTAGAGGGGACGGGTCTAAACCGTAAAAATTGAGCCGCGACATCCACCCGCTTGGTTAGCAGCAGCCAGATTAGGTTGGGGGTTTTGTCGATGACGGTATCAAACAGATCCAAGCGCCAATCAATCAGTTCATCCCGATCCTCAAACACATCGGCCAGGGACGCGCAAAAGACCGTTTCAGTGACCCCTCGTTCAGCGGCTTTGCGATTCCATCGATGGGGTTGCTTCCAGTTGGCTTCAGAAGTGCGCGATCGCGTTCCCTTCTCTCCCCACTTCACGCGATGATATCGTTTGTCCATCAGAGTCTCAGCATAACAATTTGCACAGCCGGGACTGTAGTGTGAGCAGCCGATCCAGGGATTAAAGGTGTGATCTGTCCATTCAATTTTGCTCATGACTCAACTCCATCAAAATTTCTAATGCATCAGGCCGGACATCACAGAGTCCTTGGCTACCGCGATAGGGGATCGGTTCTGGCAGTGCAACAATATTCTCTAGTTGCCATGCAAAGCGCCCTGATTGCCAGTACCCCAAGGCCAACTCCAGAGGAGTTTGTTCGCCAATCAACAGGGGGGTCATTCGTTTGCAATCTGTCAAATCTGAGATCGCAACAATGCAACCCAGCGGATAATGTCGCCGAAGACGGGGCACCTTCCCACCAGTCAGCTCAAAGGCTTGGCTAATGGCGTACTTGCCATCAGGATCGATCTGTCGTTTGGCGGCGTGGATCGCCAGCCCACCTCGATAGTCTGTACCCCATGAGCGGGTCTCGTATTGCTTCAAACCAAGGGCTATGAGGGTTGCCCACGGTTGCCATATTGTAATGATTTTCATGATTTTTCCCTATTCAATTCCTATACTTCCGCCCCCCAGCTCACCCAGCCCGGACGATGGCACCGAGAGAACAGCTCAACCCGCTGGCCACCAAGCGCATTCCCCAGCCGATTCGCCATCTCATAGAAGATTTCCGGTTTCTGGGAGTGCTTACCAACAGGAGACTGGAATGCTGTGGGAATATCGGTTAGGCTCAGCGCGGTGAAGGTTGGTGCCTTACCCCGGCGACCTACCAACACATGCTCGGTGCAATTGCGGCCATAGTGCCCGACGCCATATCGGATTTTGTCTCCCGCTTTTGTGACCTTGAGCCAGGTGTGGAGGGACTTGTACTCGAAACCCCACGACTCCATCACCTCAAAAGCCAATGGCAGATGGTTATTGGTTGTCCACAATAATAGGTAGGAATCCTGTGCAGCGATCGCACTCACAGGCATCGCCAGAATTTCCTCATCCGCCATCGCTGGGTAGGGGCACCGTCCCCGGTGGGTTTGGTCGGTTTCCCGCAGGCGGTAACTCCAAGGAGGATCAGCGACAATTAGGGAGAATGCACCCACGGGCAGAGGTGGGGTATTCGGGATGAGTTCGAGGGCGATCGCTAGCTTGGCTTGGCCGCGCTGGTCAGTAGATGTATACATGGTTGCTTCTTCAGCCAAATAACGACAACTGCGGATCACAATCTTTTTGCTTGCGATTGCGTTTCTTAGGACTATTGGGTTGATAAATCCCTCCAAACGCTTCTGCCTGCTGGTGTAAGGAGCGCCGCAGAGCATCGTAAGTGGAGAACCCCCCATCTGCGATCACCCGGCAAAAGGCGTCTATCACGGGGACACCTTCAGGAGTAACCATGCTCAGAATGCCTGGAACATTCTCCATCACAAAGGTCTTGGGTTGGATTTCCAGGATCATCCGGGCAAACTCAAACACCAAGCTATTGCGAGGGTCGAGGACTTCACGCTTCCCGATTCGAGAAAATCCTTGGCAGGGTGGGCCACCACACACACAATCAACTTCCCCTGCTGTAACTCCAATAGCATCCAGAATTTGCTGGCCTGTGAGTTTGCGGATATCTCCTAGCCAAAAATGCTCAACACCAGGGCGATCAGGGGGACGATTCTGGCCAGATAAAATACCTTGGAATTTCCGCCATCTTGATCACAGTGGAATTCTCGCTCCAGTACCTTGGTGAATTTTTCCCTATCAATGTCGTCCACAAACTGGATATTCACTGGGTAGGCTCCCAAGTTAGTGAGATAGGTCAGTGCAGCAGCGGGATCTTGATCAACAGCAGCCACCACCTGGAAACCACCTTCGATCATCCCCAGGCCGAACCCACCACAGCCGCAAAATAAGTCAATGGCAATGGGCTGATCATATTTTCGTTTGGGAAGCAATAAGCCAGACTGCCGTTGTTGAAAAGCAGTTTGCTCAGGGAGGTAGAGGCCACCCCCTGCTTTGATAAAAAGATCTTGCATGTTCCTACCCCTAACAGCACAGTCTCAGCCGGACGGCACGGCGAAGGTCAGTAATTTTGACTGAAGTGAAAATCTGTCCCAGTCCGCCCTCTAGGTTTACAGGAAACATAAGGACATTTTTTTGATGAGGAGTTGCGAATACCTTCAGAGAAGTGCCATCTTGTCCCCTGATCGTGCCAACCCACCTTACTGGTAAGGTGTCTGGCGAATACATTAAATTGTTCATGAGATTTTCTCCTGATACACTTGCTTCGTTTGCAACCAGGGGTAATCCCTCAACACCTTTTGAGGAACCTGTAATTTCTGTTCCAGGGCAAATTCAACTGCCTTGCAATGTGCTGCTCGTCTCGCTTGAGAGGGGCTTCTAAAGCAAACCTCTGGCCTAGCTGGAATGGTGTAGACGTAATGCCCAACTGCATTACGCTGTCTATGTCCCAATCTGTGAGAACCCGCACGGACATAGCGTTCATCGTGACTGTAGTGATGAAACAAGCGAGTCACCTTGGGTTTGGTGCTTAGGTATTCCTGCAAAGTCATTTCATGGATACTGCATGTGTGGGCAGACTCCTGCTTGACCGCATTAATTTTCCTGAGCAGTTCTAGCTTTGGCTGAATTCCCTGCCACTGGGCACATGCTTGACAGAACCACCAGAAATGAACCTGGCCTGTAGCTTGGTTGACGACAGCTTGGGATGCAATTGCAACTTTCCTGTCTCCGCAATCGCAGCAGCGCTTGACGCACGGCACCAAAACAGGCCGCACGGATTTTTCTTAAACATGGTAAATTTCTCCTTGATTGTTTCTGCAATCGCTGGGGCGACGTGCTTGGTCGTGGGTCGCCCCTTCTATTCACTGTGGGTTTTCAAAATTCCATGTAGGTGACGGCGATCGCACCCTTAATACCTGCCTTGCATTGCTCAAAACAGGTGCAATCGCAATCCACTTCCCGCAGCTCAAAAATCTCGGTTGAGGCTATCAACTGCATAATTCACTCCTTAATTAAGTCTTAGGCCGATGTCGGCGTGATCCTCCATTCACGACAGCGCAGGCAGTAGCTTTGGTCTACACCTGGGATCAGAATCGACTGACACTTTGGGCATCCCAACCCAGGAATGACTGGCATATCGCGGCCACCATAGCAATCGGGGCGATGCTTGCGGATCATCGACATCGCTAGGTTTCGATGGCAAAACTCTCCCTTCTTCTCCCAGCAAAGCAGGGTGCAGTTTACTTCTAGGGAGAGGGACGCTAGCCAGGAACTCACTTGGGGCCAAGCCTCTTGGAGTTGTTGGCGATATCTTAGGGTGTACCCAGCTTCTGTGAGCTGGGTTTTCTTCCAGTCCTCAAGTAGGGCTTGGGATGGGGCCAAGAAAGGCAATCTGGAATCGACCTGAAATGATTGGGGCTGCGATCGCGAAATGGAGATCAGCAACCCGTGATGATTCTGGCGCTCAAAATAGCTGGCAGAGTAGATGGGCATACCTCTAATCCTCTCCCTCGTATGGCTCCACATCCGCAGAGCTAATGATTATCTGGCTTTCACCATTGCCAACAAATAACGAGGAGCTTTTGTGATCGCCATCAAAGGACACCACCAAGGAAGTGGCTTGGAGGGCTTGGAAGATTTGGTCTAACAGGTTTTCTGGCATTTTCATCCTCCTTTCGGCACTGCTAATCCTTCAATCTCATCCCCACACACAGCCAACCGAATCCAAGTAAAACCATTTCCCTGCGCCCAATGCCAAAGAGCGTTGAAGTTTGCGGAATAGCCTGCTGGGGGATCTGAAGGGGCACCCGAATCAACCTCATCTATCCATACGAACATGCCATTTTGAGGATCATTCGGATCAATCATGCAAGCTACTTCGCTCGGATCGCGCTGGGGATCGTGCAAGCGGCTCAGATCCGCTTCTGTTAGGTGCTGGAGACTAATACAGGGAACTTGATAAATAAACATGGTTGACATCCTCTTTAATCAAATCCCAAATTTCTTCTGAGCCGAGATAAACAAGGTGCTGGCCGCACACTTCATCGTCTCTTCACTCGCTCCAACTTCACCTAGTGCCCTGGATGCCTGCTTGAAGCAGAAGGCATAGAGATCAGCCCGATTGGTGATATAGCTGGCGATCACACTCTTGACCTCCCCGGCCAGCTCCCCGGTATCCATCGGATGAGCCTCAGCTACCAAGGACTGACCAAGTGCTGGGGCTTGCTCAACCAGGCTGTATTTGCCCTTGGCATCCTTAATGATTTGGATGGATTGACCCTTGCGGAGGGATTGCAGAGCGGCATCACCAGGTGAACCCCATAGTTTGGTTTCCTCGCCATCAGGAAGAGTGATTCTGGCGTTCAGCCTAGGACCGTACTGAGTATCAAATTCTTTAGCGGGAAATTTGACCGTGGCGATTAAGACTTGCATTTTTCTAGAACTCCTTTGAGATCAGCAAATTGCTCCAATGCCTGCACCAGTAACTCTGGAGCTACGGCCTTGATAGATGGCACTGAGAAGATGCACAACAAGATTGCGGGATCCATTCGTTCATCTTTGACAAATGAGATCGCATCTTCCAACGACAACATGCACCAAGCATTCTCTGGATGCGGCGCTGGCACGGGAGGCAGGCTGGGTGAGATGGGTGTGCTAGAGATGGAGGCGATACCGAGGGATATCGCCAGCAGTTCAGCAAGGCAGCGAACCAAGGCGACTTTGCCGGGAAGGGAAAGGTTCTGAAGGAGTTCAACGCATCGTTCAAAGCTGTGAGTGACTTCAATGGCGTAATCGACAAACATAGAGCTTGGCTCAAAGCCCTCGTTGAGAGCCGCGATCGCCAAACCCGCAAGCTCGTCTTGGCTGAGTCGGGGGATCAGGGCTGAAAGCTTTTCGAGGTGGGGGTGATCGGCAGGGTCGGTGCTGTAGCTGATGAGATTAGTGCAGCAATATTTTTGGGTTTGTAGAGAGGGGGTGGATACGGGCATGATTTTCTCCTTCAAAACAACAAACCCCCAGCGCTGGCCAGGGGTGGTTTTAGGTATGGGTTATTAGGTGGAAGTGTGGTGATACGATCGCAAGATCCAAGCCTGCGATCGTATCCA
>JAAUOM010000158.1 GCA_012034865.1 Acaryochloris sp. CRU_2_0
TCTCGATATTGTTTAAGCAATTTCTCAATAAAACTCAATGCCACTCGGAATCGTTTGGCTAATTGACGTTGAGAAATACCGCCTGCGAGATAGGTATCAATTATCTTTTGCCTTAAGTCAACCGAGTCGGGTTTCATTTCTGTAAACTAAATATAGTAATCAGTATTCTATTTGTACCTCATTAGGTCGGGAAACACTATAACAAATGGTCTGCCTCAGAAAGAGATATTTTATTTGATTGCCTAAGATATGCAAAAACAGAGATTTCATTCTTAGAAGGTACGGTACCAAAATTTTCCTCGGAAATTGAGTTCAATATCTCTGCAAAGCTTTCTCGGAAAAGCAGATTAGAACGTTTCTATAATAAATTAAGTTCGGAGAGAATTTTTTACTCTCGCAAAGTAGGATATTTTCTACAAGTTCTTGATTTTGAACCAAAAGTTCTTGACGGGCAAGGCAACCGACGACCACCCTCAGAATTTAAAGAATTAAATTTTCCAACGAGATCACAAGCAGAAATTGCTCTGTGCTGCTTAAATTCAAATTTATTTTATTGGTTTATTACTGTCTGTTCAGACTGTCGCCATGTTAACAAACGTGAAGTAGATTCTTTATCTATTGATCTTTCAACTTTAGAAACGGAGAAAGATGGTAATAATTTGGTTAAACTAGCTCAGAAACTCATGCAAGACATTGATGAGAACTCAGAAGAACGTAAAATGCGCTTTAAGCATGATACTCTTTCAATTCAATGTATTTTCCCAGTAAAGTCAAAACCCATCATTGACGAAATCGATCGCGTCCTAGCCCAACACTACGGCTTCACCGACGAAGAACTCGACTTCATCATCAACTACGACATCAAATACCGCATGGGCAGAGACAACGGAGGTGATGACTGATGAACTTTAGGTTTTCAAATCACGCCCTGGAAGAGATGGGAAAACGAAAAATTCCTATTTCTTTTGTAGAAGCTGTCTTAAAAAATCCACAGCAAATCCTTCCACAAGATGAAGAGATCACCATTTATCAATCTCAAATTGATTTTGGTACAGACAAGCTTTATTTACTTCGTATCTTTATCAATATCACCCTTGATCCGGCAATAGTTGTAACGGTTTATCGCACAAGTCAAATTAAAAAACACTGGAGGAACCCATGAAAATCAAATATGATCCCGAAGTAGATGTGATTCGGATTACGCTCAAGGATGGGGAGATTGAAGAAAGTGATGAAGAAACTCCTGGCATTATCCTGGACTTTGACTCTAATCGAAATGTCGTTGGCATCGAAATTCTTCAGGCTTCCAAGCGAATTGATAACCCACAAGCCATTGAGTATATGATTGCTCAAGCGGCGATAGCCTCCTAACATGATTTACCAAACTGATGCAATCAAAGAAGGAGAAACCCTATGGCGCAAGTAAAAATCTACTACGAACCAGAAATGGAACTGTTAACCATCTTTTGGCAAGCACCCCGCAAAAATCAAATTGCCACAGAGCTAGGTGATGGAGTGATTTTAATCAAAGATGAAACAACAGGCGAACCCATTGGCATGGAACTTTTATCCTATATCCTAGCGATAACCGTTTTGATGCTGTCAGTGTCGAAATGGGTCGGCTAGCAGCAATATCATGATCGCGTCCTAGCCCAACACTATGGCTTCACCGACGAAGAACTCGACTTCATCATCAACTACGACATCAAATACCGCATGGGCAGAGATAAAGGAGGGAATGACTGATGGCAAAAGATCTGTCCCATGACGTAGAAGACAGGAGGATCATTCAATGGATAAAGTAATTCAGTACCGCCAAATCATTCAGGAAACCCTACTCGCTCACAGCAAAATCAAACCTGCCTATGGCGAAATTGAAATGGAAGTTTTATTCGATCAAGAACGCGATCGCTACCAAATATTGCGGGCGGGCTGGCTGCAAAAAAGCCGTGTTTACGGCATTCTAATTCACATCGATCTGAGAAGCAACAAAGTCTGGATTCAGTATGATGGCACAGAAGTGGGGGTTGCCAATGATCTATTGGAACGAGGAATCCCTAGAGAAGATATCGTTCTGGCTTATCACTCACCTTTCATGCGTCAATATGATGGTTTTGCAGTGAGTTGACTATCAGTAGGATTCTCATGCATGACATCGATTTAACCCTGCAAACCATCGCCCCTGATCATCTAGCCTATCCTGCTGCATTCAAAACCTGCGTTGTCTTCAAAACGTCACCAATCCTGAATGCGATTGGCAATCTTGAATTGCTCTCTCAAAGTCCCGTTGCCCTTTTCTGCTCTAAGCAATGTCCCGGTGACCTCATCCTCAAAACCTATGACCTCGCTCAGAGCTTGAGAGATACGGAAATTTCCGTTATCAGTGGTTTTCACACCCCCATCGAACAAGACTGCCTCAAAATTCTGCTACGTGGTACCCAACCCATTATCCACTGTCCTGCTCGCAGTCTTCACAACATTCACCTCTCCCCAGAGCAAAAACAGGCGATCGGCGAAAATCGCTTACTTCTAATCTCGCCTTTTAACGCCAGTTATCCTCGTGTCACAGCTGAACTGGCAGGCAAACGAAATGAACTGATTGGGGCGATCACCCACACCATTTTTATTTCCTACGCTGCCCCTAACAGCAAAACCCTAGCCTTTGCCCAACGCCTGATCGCCGCCGGAAAATCTGTAGTGACCTTTGATAGCTCTAGCAACTCGTTGTTACAAAAGCAAGGCATTGTTGGTTTGGGTATAGATGAGATCGTGCAACGCTGCTTAGATACTCAAATATCACAACTCAAAAAAGCTTTAAACATTGATAATGAGAGATAGTGTTTATTAAATCTTACATTGGGTAAGCGTTGGCGAAGCCTCTGTGCAAGAGAATCGCGGCAAAACATAAACCCACCGCACCCAATTACTGAGAGTTTGTCTGTAAGAGTCAGAGGTTATCTGCGGCGAGTGAGCTAAGCCGATATAAGGAGTCCAAGGGGGGTGCGATCGCAAATCCCCCATCTACTCCGGTAGATAAACTGGATAGTCATCCTGACGCAGGGTTTTCACCCACTTTAACCGCTTCGGACGAATCGACATACGAGCCGTTACACAAGCCATCACCAAAAACCAATGACAGGTGTAAAGTGTCCCTCTTAAGGTTTGCAAAAACATCAAAAACACTGGCGTCGATAGGTTATCTGCTCTGCGAACCCGCTCTAATCCATTCCACATCCCCACTAAAGACAGCAGCATTGTCACACTCGTCATCGGCATCAGCAAAGGCAGTTGATTGCGAGCCGTAGCCATCACTAAATCTGGCACTGCAGCCGTAGGCAAGACATATTGCGCCAACCCAAAAACCAATAAATCAAAGGTCTTTCGAGGTCCCAAACGATTGCGAATAATCAGAGGCCAGTAATCCAAATACCGCTGATAGCCGCCCTCAGCCCAACGATTGCGTTGATGCCAAAGCGCCAAGGCACGGGTCACGCCTTCTTCTTGCACTGCCGGAACGGGCAAAATGCCAATATCCCAATGATTCAGATGCAACCGGAACGTCAAGTCCAAATCATCCGTAATCGTCGCCTCATTCCATCCCCCACAACTGATTAGGGCTTGCCGCCGTACAAATTGTCCATTGCCGCGGAGTTCGCCGATCCCTCCCACCGCAATGCGTTGCTGCTGAAGATAGAGATCTAATCCCATTTCAGCGGACTGGCCACGAGTCCAAAAATTGGTGTTGGCATTGGCAATCTGCTTACGGACTTGAACAGCCCCTAGATGATCATCCGCAAACAGCGGTAAGACTCGACAAAGCAGATCAGAAGAGACTTGGGCATCGGCATCAAAGACACCAATAATATCCCCTTGGGTCAAGGGTAAAACTTGATTTAAAGCACCAGACTTACCCCCACCCACATTGCCAGAACGCCTGAGCATATGGAGTTGCGGGTATTCCTGCGTCAATTGCGCCAGAATATCGGGTGTTTTGTCTGTACTGTTATCATCCACGATCCAAACTTCATAGCGAGCCGCAGGATAGTCTAGTTGGCAAAGGGTTTTCACTAACGAACCCAGCACCGCTGCTTCATTTTTGGCAGAAACTAGCAACGAGACAAAGGGATACTCCTCTTCAGCTAACCCCAAACCTAAAGGTGCAGCAATGGGCAAGGCTGAAGCCCGGATCATCCGCAACCAATGCATACTCATAAGGGTGGTCAGACAACAAACAGCCCAAAAACCCACCGAAAATACATGCAGGGCAATGGTAGTACTCCAAATCAGGGCTAACATTAAAGCCGCCTTGCGTCGTCGCCCTTCTCCTTCTGGGTAATCTAATGCCAACTCAGATAAATCTGAGATCTTCGGATCACCAGGCCAGGGGGATTTTGACTTAGACATGTTGCAAGAATCGTTTTCTGGCCAAGAATTCTCCGACATAACTGACTTGGTTTAGCACCCAATATTTATCAACACCTTGAAAAAAGCTAGGAATGAGATAGCACCAAACGGTGCAGCCTTCACAAACGGAAAGCTTCCCTTGAGACTGACGATACTCCTCGACTGTCTCCGCCTCTTGATACAAATCATATAACTTGCCGGCAATGGGAACACCCGTTTGGGCAAAATGATAGCAAGGCAGCAGCAATTCATCATTAGGAGAAATCGCAACCACAGCATCTACTGCCTTACATCTAGGGTTTTGGGTATCGTTACCCCCTGCTCTAATAAACTCTAACGCAGCCTTGTTATAGCCTAAATTACGGTATTTTCTGGCACTCGACTCAATGGCTGCCACAATGGCAGGCGTCGGATTCTTTTTGTGGTTATAGTTGGCATGAGCTGTAAAGGCAGGATTCAACCAAACTCTTACCCCTAAACGCTGTCCTAATTCTGCGACCTCATGAATACGGTCATAGTTTTGAGCCGTAACTGTATGGTTGAGAACGGGATATTCCCCTAACTTCAGAGCCAGTTGCACAGACTCGACCAAGTTATCAAAGATCTTGACTCCCCTGGATTGATCATGGGTTTCGGCATCAGGACCATCTAAGGAAAAGTTCAAGAAATCTACCAATCCCTGAATCAGGTGCGCTTTCTGCAGATACAAGATGGTATTGGTGGTCATACTGGTATAAAAACCAAGCTGCTTGGCCGTTTGGTAGATCTCGCCAACATCAGACCGGAGTAAGGGTTCTCCCCCTGTGAAGTCTACATACTTAACCCCTAGACGTTTGAGATCTTTGAGGTTATGTTCAATGGTGTCAAAGTCGGCTTCTTTGCCGGGATCGAGCGCCCAGATGTCACAGAAATGACACCGTGCATTACAACGGTAAGTCAAATAGTAATTTGCAACTAAAGGAGCCATAATTTTTTGTCCCAGCTATGAACGCTCACCGATGGACATTGATTGGTGTTCCCCACCACCTATACCATAAAGTGTATATATATCTTTATATATATTTGTTGTACTTGACATTATGACATCTCAACGGCGTTGTCGGGGGCTGGGGAGTCAAGCGTAAGAAATAGGGTTATACAGTTAAGAATCACCGCTTACTTGCCCATACTGAATCCATGAGGTTTATTGATTTGGTCAACGAGGACGTTGTTACATGACCCAAGTTTTAGACAGTATCCAACCCGCTACCCAACGAGATGTCAATGTTTATCTCCCTTACTATCAAGGTGGGAAAAGGGATCTCCTGCCTTTAGCCATTGCCTTATATCAAAACAGCAACTTGGAAGGTCAACGGGGCATTGAGGGGGGCAGCAATATCCCCTTTGTAGCGACTTGGAATGTCTCTAAGTTACCTGCGGATCTGACTCGGTGTCGGATTCAATTTGATGATGATGCGGATTTAAATTACGAGCTGACGATTACGAATTTTGAGTTTATTGGTTTTCTCATTGAAGTGATTACCAACTACCGACGCACGAAAGTTGCTGATTTTCCTAAGACTTTCTATCGTAAGCTTTTAAAATTAGATGATTAGGGTTGGCCTTGGTTAAGGAGTGACAGGCGTGCAAAGGGCATCCAAGCATTTGCTGATTGGTTCCATTGAGGGCTTCAGTGGGAAGTCAGCGACGATTTTGGGTCTTGCTCAGTCCCTTATTAATAAAGGGTATCGACTGGCCTATGCCAAACCCTTGGGAACTTGTGCCGAAGAGTTGATGGAGAGTGGCTTGGATGTAGATGCCCAATTTATTGGCAATGTCCTTGGCCTTGGTGCAGATCAGGTATTCCCGACCCTGTTGACCATGAATTCCCATCGAATTGAGCAAAGAATTCTAGGTCATCTGCAAACCAACTATGGAGAACAGTTGCAGTGCTATCAAGAGCAGGGGGATGGGGTTGATCTAGTGATGCTAGAAGGTCCTGGCGCTCTTCATGAAGGAGTGCTGTTTGGCCTGTCCTTGGGTCAAATAGCTGAGGCGGTGGATGCCAAAATTCTTTTAGTTAGTCGTTTCCATAAGCTGGCTGTTCTTGATGCTTTGCTGGGTGCTCAAGCGCTCCTGGGCGATCGCTTAATTGGGGTTGTCTTAAATGATGTGGATGCCAGTCAACAGAATCTGCTCCAGGAAACGGTGCAATCGTTCCTAGAAGCGCAGCACATTCCGGTTTTAGGGGTGTTGCCCAGCAATGATTTGCTGCGCAGTGTGAGCGTGGCTGAGTTAGTCCAGCGACTGCACGCTGAGGTTCTCTGTTGCCATGAGTTTCTGGATCTGATGGTGGAGGAATTAACCATTGGCGCGATGAATGTTAATTCAGCCCTCAAGTATTTTCGCCAAGCTCGAAATATGGCGGTGGTGACTGGCAGCGATCGCACCGATTTACAGTTGGCCGCCTTGGAATCATCAACCCATTGCTTGATTTTGACCGGACATTTTCCACCCAATACCTTAGTTTTGAATCGAGCCAAGGATCTAGAGATTCCGGTGCTCCTGGTAGACTCGGATACCTTAACGACGGTTGAAATTGTCGAGAAAGCGTTTCAGCAGGCTCAAGTCCATGAAAGAGTTAAGATTGACTGTATTCAAGAAATGATTGAAATGCATTGTGATATTGAGCGGCTGCTTTCAACCCTAGGCATTCCCACGCCTGTCCCCTCGTAATGTTGACGCGATCGCCTTATTGTAAAGACGGAGATCGCAGCCAATAACACCTTTGATTGTGAACAAGCAGAAATTACCCCATTTGCTAGGGTCAAAATGGACCGCCCAATCCTCAACCTTGGGTTGGCGACATTTCCAAGTGGTCAATCGCCAGAATGAGGGTGCTTTGGTGTTTGCTGAATTGGTCGCTGCCTGCGATGAGAGCGTCCGGTTATGGGTAAATGCTCAGGTTTTAAAAAATCGGCGATTATGGCAACCGGGTTGGCGATCGTTACTAGAACAATCTCAAGCACAGGATTAGGGTTGAGATCATTACTGGGAGAGTGAAGATCGCAGATTAAAATTTTTGGGCAGCGCAGCATCAGCATAGGGTGCGATACTATCCACTGTGGCTATCTCTCTCCTAACGCTTATGTCAGGCAATTTCCTTTCGGTATATTTTGCTGTATTTACGTCTCCAGGACCTGAAATTTTGAGAATAGGTCCTTTGGTAATTCGCTGGTACGGCGTTTTGATCGCAACGGCGATTGTTTTGGGATTACTCTTATCCCAACGATTAGCGAGGTATCGGCGGGTTAAACCGGAAACCATGAGTGATTTATTGATCTGGCTGGTTGTCGGTGCAATTCCTAGTGCACGTCTGTACTATGTATTGTTTCAATGGGATAACTACCGTCAGCATCTCGATCAGGTTTTTGCGATTTGGCAAGGTGGAATTGCCATTCATGGGGCAATTTTAGGGGGGATTGTGGCCACAGTGATTTTTAGCCGTTTGCAACAGATTTCCTTTTGGCAACTGGCCGATTTAGTGGCTCCTTCGTTAATTCTGGGGCAAGCGATTGGGCGGTGGGGCAATTTCTTTAACTCTGAAGCGTTTGGAGATCCGACGGATTTACCTTGGAAATTGTTTATCCCTGCTAATCGGCGGCCAATAGCACATTTGAGTGCGGCCTACTTTCATCCCACTTTTCTATACGAGTCCTTGTGGAATGTGATGGGATTTGGGATCCTGCTAGCCCTTTTTTTCCGCTATCCCCAGGCTAAACGCGGAACCCTCTTTTTGGTCTATGCCATCACCTATAGCCTGGGCCGACTCTGGATTGAAGGTTTAAGGACGGACAGTTTGATGCTCGGTCCTTTGCGGATGGCTCAGGTTGTTAGCTTAATTGGGATCGGGGTAGGAATCCTGGGATTAGGCTGGCTGTATTGGCTGAAGCGAAATTTACCGGATACCAAGCAATTAACTTAGGATTGTGGCTTAAATAAGATCTAGAATCCAGCTTTCTGAGGTTTAGCCGTGTAATTCCATTTTGGGAGGTAAGCATCAAAAATAATTTCCATTGATTCCTTAAACTCCTGAGTGACTTTTCGCCCCGTTTGATACACCTTATCTAATACCGTGGTCAAGACCTTCAGACCCGTTTTAGTCTCGGCTTTACC
>JAAUOM010000036.1 GCA_012034865.1 Acaryochloris sp. CRU_2_0
GCTTGAGGGTGACTAATTCTTGCACACAGTTCTTACTGACACTAAAGCGCTTTGCTACTTTTCTGACGGAACTATCCCCTTTCTCAATGGCACTGATGATCTTTTCTCGTAAATCTATCGAATATGCCTGGTTTTAAATCAATGTGTGTTTGACAGGTTTACCCCCGCCTCTGCCATTTAAGGAGGAGGCAATGAGCAGATTTTGCAACCAGTGGTCTTGATAGCGAAAGCCGTTGAGATCTGCTTCGCAGGTCTTTCAGCCTACAAAGGGAGACATTGAGTGAGGGGGCATGGCTTGAATTTTCTGGCCATAGGGATGAAAGTTCCACAACAGTGCCATCGCGCGCAGCGATTGCCCAGCCGAGTGGAAGGTACCGTGAAAATACTGCATCGCATAGAGCAGACGAACTTGAGAATTCATCAAACGCTCAAGCATATTGCTGGTACGATAGGCATCGGGAAAGTCAAAGGCAACTTTGAATCGGGGAGCTTTGTTCGGGATCTTGCAGAGCTTCAGGCGCACGGTTTCTGGTAAGGAAGTATCATCCGTCGCCCATTCGCGTAATCGTCGCAGCCGCTTAACTTACCTGTCTACTTTTTTAGGGTAAGGTCACTTTTGCCAAAGAACAGCTTATTATGAAGGAAAGTTAAGAAAACAATTTGATTGATCTTTGCTGTATAGATATGGCCACTCAGGTTACTACTAGCCCCGTGATCGCAACAAAAGCTTGGATTTGGCGAGGGTATCGGATTCAATACGCTGTTCAAGGCACTGGACAACCGATGGTTCTTATTCATGGCTTTGGGGCCTGCATTGACCATTGGCGCAAAAACATTACGGAATTTGCCGCAGCCGGTTATCAAGTCTGGACGCTGGATCTGTTAGGGTTTGGACAGTCTGATATGCCGGCCATTGATTACTCCCTAGAGCTGTGGCAAGACCTGTTTAAGGATTTTTGGAACGAGCATATCCAACAACCCGCTGTTTGGGTCGGCAACTCCATTGGTGGACTGCTAGTATTGATGATCCTCGCCGATTATCCCCGTATGGGCAACAGTGGTGTTTTACTCAATTCAGCCGGTAGCCTCAATATCCGACGAGAGGAAGCAATTTTGCCTCTGCGGATCGTCATGGGACCCCTGCGAATGATGCTGCGTTCCAAGGTGTTCGGTCCCTTTTTCTTCAATCAAGTGCGGGGCAAAAAAGCAATTCGCAACTCTCTTTTGCAGATTTATGGCAACAAAGAAGCGATCACCGATGAGCTGGTGGACATGCTGTACAATCCCTCCTGCAACTCAGGAGCCTGTCATGTGTTCATGTCTGTATTAACTGGACCACCTGGACCTCGACCCTCGGAATTGTTGCCGCGCATTCAGCAGCCCCTCCTCGTCCTTTGGGGTGAAGATGACCCTTGGGCAGCCCTACGCACCGCCAAGGTCTACCAGGATTTAAGTGTTAATCCCCATGCCCAGCCCTCAGTTACCTTCGAAATTATTGCCAAGACCGGACATTGTCCCCATGATGAACGTCCTGAAATCATTAATCCGATGATTATCAATTGGCTGGCAAATTTACAGTCTGATCAAATTTAATGTCTGCTTAAGGTTTTGCACCTGAATCTTGTGCACTCATCATTGCTAACGGTTGCAGCAAAAGCTTCGGCAAGGTTGGCATCGCCCTGTGCCCTCTTGGGAAGGCTCACCTAAGTCCTTGTGTGTGATGGTATACACCGCCATCCAGTGACTTTCCTCACTGAGTCTTTTGTTTCAAGGTGACATTCTCAACACTATAAAGCTTTTCTGGGGGCATCTATTTACGATGATCAGCACCTATATCCCTGTTGCCCAACCGCTCCTTGACAACCGCTACGAAGTGCTACGTCTCCTTGAGGATGGCCCCTGGAGCATGGCTTGGTTAGCAGAGGATACGAGGTTACCTTCCCGACGTCAATGTATTATCCGCCAGGTCAAGCCTCTGATCACCGATCCTCAGATGCAACAACAATTGCGAGATCGCATTCAATCCGAAGTCTGCACCTGGCAAAAACTAGGTGGGATCCATAACCAAATTCCCTGGCTGTCTAGTTTTGCAGATACCAAAGGTCAGATTTATCTGCTAGAAGAATGGATTCCAGGGGTAACCTTAACCCAAAAGCTACAGGAAAACGGCCCCTTCGATGAAGCCATGGTTCAGGATATCCTCATCCAGCTTTTGTCCTTGGTGGATTATCTGCACCAAAATCAAGTCGTGCATTGTGCCCTTGAACCCAACCATATTCTCCTGCGGGCAGAGGATAACAAGCCCGTCTTGCAGTACGGCGGTATTTTCAATCAGGTGATTGCCCAGATTTTTTTAGAGAACAACATTAGGCCCATTCCTTGGATAACAACCTCTGGCTACTTGCCCTATGAGCAAGTGATCTTAAACCGACATTACTATTCCAGTAATCTCTATAGCTTGGGTCTGATTGGAATCTATTTACTGACGGGTAAACCCCCTCACCGCGTGTTTAACCTGACAACAGGGCAGTGTGATTGGCATCCACAGATCCCGATGCCGGATTCAGCCTTCGCAGCCATTTTGAATAAGGCGATCGCACGCTTTCCAGGAGAGCGTTTTGTGACAGCTCGGCAAATGCTCATGGCTTTAGCCACACCTAGACGATTTATGCAAACCTCGTTAACGACCCACACCAACTTTATTCAGCAAATGGGAGCCTACTTCAGTTCTCGTTGCTTCAGCTTGCCTTCCTCCGAGCCTACATTCAATTCCTATTCCAGTTAGTTCGGTTGATAAGGGGTGGGCTAGAAAGGGAAATAGAGAAGATAGAGGAGATGGAGAAGAACGGTAGCTAGCGGCTGGGAGAAAATGCAATGGCTGACAATTTTCTGGGTAAATCCTTCCCACAGGGGAAATCGGACTGGAATCTGCTAGCCTATAACACTGGTGTTCCCCAAAAGCTGGTAAAGCCAACTCAAGGATTGTATGCGACCTGTCTCAATCGAGATCATGCCAAACGAGTATGGTCTGTCGATGAGAGTTTTCCCTGGCTAGAAGATCTTACATCGGCTGGATCACCAGCCGACAGCGCCAATATCCCGACTTTATCAGAGTTATTGACTGTCGCTGTACACCGTTTAATCACGGTTGTGCAGTTCTCTTCTTTCTTGCCAACTTACGTAAAACAGGCGTGGACTCGTCAGATTAAAGCCCTCACTATAGAGCATTGGCAAGCCAGCTTAGCCATTTTGGAAGAACTCTACTTTGATCATCGCTGTGCCCAGCAAGACTATCATCCTGGTTACGACGGATTGCAAGCCACTGTCAGCCAAAATCAGGAATTTACTACGGAAATGGTTTTTATTGAACAAGAACTGAATACCATAGCCATGATTCTGCAATATGCTGAGATCTCTGACCCACCTACCCCGGCATAAGGAGTGGGGTAAGGGCAAAAACTGGGAATACACTTTAAGATATCAGCCCGCTTTCATCTTCACTACCACCGCCTATGTTGCCTACGGATTTACTCCTGAATCGTTACCAAGGAGAGGCGATTGTGCCGAAACGATTAGTGGTGAATGGGGAAAATATAGCGATCGCCCAAGAAGCCATCACCTGTTTTGCCCAGGCTTGCAACCACAACCGGGGTGACCTTAACCAGCAATTGCAAGATCTAGAAGGCGATGGCACCAATTACCGGATCAAACGTGGCCTTGCACACCTGTTAGCTAACAGCTTTTGTACCTTTGAAACCATCAGCCCCCTAGACCCACCTGCCCTGCGCCAGCGCGTCTTTAGTGTGGCGGCTCAAACCGTTCCAAGTCCCACAGCAACGGCTCAAACCCTGGAGCAATTAGCTGTTTTTATGAGTCAAGAATTAGATCGGGAGGTCAGCGCCGATCAAATCCAAGCAGGGCTATATGCTGACCACCCCGACAATCAAATTTTGACGGCTTTTGAGGCTCCAACGCCAGAAGCCCTCCTGCATCGTTATAACCTGTCCCAGGTACAGGGGGTTTTTTACAAAGCCACCCAAATTATCATCAACGCCCATCGCAATGATCCGGGGGAATATAAGCTGCTGTTTCGATACTTAAAACTTTTTAGTCTGATGGCTTATATTGAAGGCGATGCCGATCATGGCTTCACCCTCAAGATTGATGGTCCTGCGAGTGTGTTTAGTGCCAGTACTCGCTATGGCTTAGCCCTGGCTAAACTGCTGCCTGCTCTCTTACATGTCACCCGCTGGAGTCTCACCGCCACCCTTACCCATCAAGATAGCTACACGCAAAAGCAGCACACCCGACGCTTTACCCTAGATTCTGATTGCGGATTAGTCAGCCACTATCCACCAGGAAAGCCCTACGACAGCATGCTGGAAGCCAGTTTTGCTGAGCGCTGGCAGAAAACCAAAACAGAGTGGAATTTAGAGCGAGAAATTGATTTAATTCCCATTCCAGGCAGCGTCATGATTCCTGATTTTCGCCTGGTGCATCCAGATGGTCGCGCCTTTTTACTGGAAATTGTGGGTTACTGGCGACCAGAGTACCTCAAGAAGAAATTCTCACAGGTTCGACAAGCCGATCGCACAGACCTGATCTTGGCGATCTCTGAACGACTCAATCTAGACAAAGCTGGCGTCAATTTCCGCGAGACACCTGCTCGATTGGTGTGGTTTAAGGATAAACTCTCCCCCAAGGCCGTGTTGCAAGCCTTGGAGTGCTAAGGCTCTTCAGCAAAGGATGAACCATAGTTTACAAGCGCTAAAGCAGCAATTATAAAATCTAGTACCGCCGATCCGAGTAGGCCAAGGATGGACTGTAGGGCACTATATTTCTCCGTATAAATATATAAGCCAATATTTGCAACCCCAAACAAAGACCAAGTTAGGTAGCTAACCCCTTGGGTTGAGTGATTTTTAACAATGGTGCCTAGCTGGATGATTGTTGCAGTCGGAATAATGAGTGCGGGCAACCAACCTGCGAATTTAATTAGGGTGGGGGTCATTATGCCTCATTTGCTGAAAGGTTTGTTAGTTTAAGGATGCGTAGCCAAAAGTAACATCAAACTTCTTGCACCAAATGACGATGGAGTTGTATTGCTCAACCTTCAAGCTTGTGGGAATTTCATATTGCTGTAAGCCACTGGTGCGCTTTAACTGACTCACTGTCTCAAATTCTTGGGGGTTGTAGGACGAGGGTGTGGCGTCTTGGTGCAAAAGCACAAATAAATCAGGTCCATTATCCGTTTGGAACGATGGATCTAGCTCCAATACAGTTTTGCCATTGCTAGAGAAAATTGCCGCCTTGCCTAGGGTTTGATGCTCTGCTGATGTAAACTGGCCAGATTTGAGAATGGATTTATCACCTGTTGCAATCAAGGGTGAAGATTGCCCAGAGTCTGGGTCTGCATCCGAGTTTGGTGCTTTAGCGCCAGTACAGGAGACTAGAAGCACAACAATTCCAGTCATGTATATCAATCTTGTCAATGTCATGGGTGGATGTCTCTAGATTAAGAAACAAAAGTGATTTGCTCCCATTATCCGCTTATTTGTCTGCCACCCGATGCGGGAAAAGGAGATTCATGGCTTGGCAAGCGTTGTATCTCATGGAGCTTTGTGAAAAATTTATTCTAAAATAGACTCAAATATAGGTACAGAGGTTGTTTTACTTCGATTAACAGGTTTGCTTGATACAGGTTGGTTGTAGCCAAGTGTTCCCAGGTGCTGTTGTTCATTACAGGCATGGTCATAGTATGGATAGTTCTGCTGTTGTATCTCAACGTTCTATTGGCACACTACGACAAGTGCATCACTTTGCTCTGAATGTCAAAGATTTACAGGTTTCTCGCCATTTTTATGGTGAGATTTTAGGTTTGCGAGAGTTAACGGGTACAGAAGTGCCTTCTACGCTTCTAGATATGGTCAAGGCTGGCCGTATCTGTAATTTTGTGACCCCGGATGGGTTGGTTCTGGATCTGTTTTGGGAGCCTGATCTCTCTCCTCCTGATCCCGATCCCAAGCAAGCGTTTACGCGGGCTAACCATTTGGCTTTTGATATTGCCCCTGAAGGGTTTGAGCAGGCTGTTGAGGTTTTGAAATTTCATGACGTTGCGATCGCCGAGGGACCCGTCACTCGACCAACGGGTCGCGGCATCTATTTCTATGATCCAGATGGGTTTTTGTTAGAAATTCGCTGTGATCCAGTATAAATGGCTTTAAAATTTCAAAATAACTGACAAATACTGGAATGAGGAATGTTCTTGCTAGACTAGTAAGCGATCAATCACAACAGAGAACTTATGTCTAAGCGTCCGGTAATCGATACAACCCATATTATGCGGAGAGCTGAAGAACTGATCGATGCGTCTTCTAATCGGTATCGCATTACAGTCCAAGTTGCCAATAGAGCTAAAAAACGTCGTCGTCGTGAAAATTTAGAAGACTTTGATGATGCAGGCATGAAATCCGTGCTGCAAGCCATTATTGAAATGGCTGATGAACTGACTCAACCGGAGATTATTGGCGAGTGAGAGACTTGAGGTTTAGGTTTAAGGCATCCTCCCTGCTGGTGGGGGGAACACTCGTCTTAGTCAGCAGCCTGAGCTGGTTGAGTGGGGCGGTTTTGATCGAGCCTGTCTTTGGCCAAAGTGTAGATCCTCAGTTGGTGGCGGATGCTGTTTACCAGCAATTGCCTGGGTTGCCTCAAGAGAACCAGTATCTGCGCAAGAACAACAACAAGCCTGCAACTAACAGTACTCTGGTGAGCCGCTTGATTCAGTATCACATCCTGGTGAAGGGGCGATCTCCCCTGTATCGTTTCGACTGGAAAATTACCTTGGCTGATTATCTGGGGATTTATGAAAATATTCGCACAGAAACTTATCCCGGCCATGCGTACCTAAAGAGCAATCCACTGGAGAGCGATCGCAATATCATTCAACAGCTCAATCGCCAACAGAGATTAGCGTTAACCCAAGCCCTTAGCGATGTCTACATCAGTCAAACCCCTCAACAAGAAATGACTACTCCCCAGCAGGATACATCGCCATCCGCAACGCCTGCTCAACCCCCTGTTGCCCAGCCAAAACCTGTTCCACCCCCTCAACCCAAATTAATTCCATTACCTGGTTCTGGCAGTGCTGACTTATTAAAGACACCTCCTGCGCCCGCTCAACCTACTTCTCCCCAGTCCACAGATCCTGCACCTGCCTCTGAGCCACAGCCAACAGGGGCACCTGAAAAACTTTCATTCTAGTTTCTAGTACATGAGCCGACAGTTGAGAGCAGGGGAGGGTTGGCGACTCGGCTGGCAGCCAACAACGATCAGTGCTTTTCAGGGCCTAGTAGGTACAAATGAATGGGCCGTTGAATTAACCCAGCCAGAATTTGCCGACTTCCATCGGCTATTGTTGCAGCTAGTGGACGTGTTCGAACAGATGAGTGATCAACTGATGGACAAAGAAACCATTACCTGTGAGGCAAGCAGTGATTTAATTTGGATGCAGGCTAGGGGTTATCCCCAGCAGTTTTCCCTCAGTTTTATTCTTTTGAGTGGTCGCCGTGCAGAAGGTCAATGGGATGTCTCCAGCACAGTAGAGTTGGTGAATGCTATGCAAACAATCGAAGTATTTTGAGAGGAGTTTTATGCTAGGCTTGTAAGGCAAAACGGGGCGTAGCGCAGCTTGGTAGCGCACCACTTTGGGGTAGTGGGGGTCGTGGGTTCAAATCCCGCCGCTCCGATTGACTCTAAAACTTAATCCTGGTGAGGCTTGAAAGCTATTGTGACTAGCTTTCAGTCTGTTTTTGTGTGAATCTCTATCACAGGGTAAGGGTTCAGATGATGCGCTCGGTTGCTTTGGCAAGCATGTCATCCAAATAGATGCCAGAATAGTTCTAAATCTTTCCTTCAAAGATTAGAAACTTAACAATTTTCCTGTATGGCTTCATCCCAAGTCTCTGGTGTTATTCGCTTAACCGATAATGAAGACAGCCGACAAGACGTCCCTGCTGAGGTTTTGGCACGCGCTCTGACAGGAATGCAACAAATAATTTATCTCGTTGCCACGTTACAATTGGAAGTCGGTTTCGTGTCTCCCAGGAAATCCACCAGAGGTATATGATTGTTTGCCAAGTGCCTAAGCCTGGTAGTTTTTCTGTACCATTCTTTATGAGTACTGGTGAGAGTGTTTTAGAAGCTATTGAACATGTATTTGTCTCTATCCAGGATGGAGAGATGAACAAAATATTAGACACTATTCCAGATGAAAAGCTGAGGAATCGAGTTTTACTGGAAGTCCGTAAGTTTTTACCTAAAGCCGGGGAAGGTTGGCGTTTTGGGTTTCAACGATCTGGACACCAAGAAATTGTATTGACCGCAGATAAAGCAGCACCACTAATTGATCGGGTGCTGAGTCAAGATAATGCAGAAGATACGGTAATGACTGTAACAGGGGAATTGATTCGTATTGATTTTGATAAACGCACAGTTGTACTACGCTATCCGCCTACTCACCAAGAGATTGAGTGTACATATGTGGATGAATTAGAAGAAACTATGCTGGATAATCGTCGAGAGCTAAGTCAAGCAACTGGAAAATTCACCCTCGATAGTGAAGGTAACCCGATCAAGCTTACTGACGTGATCCGGCTTGATGTGGTTGATTTGTCTCCTCTGAATATAAGGGAATTTACATGGAAAGAGCGGCAATTCGTATTCCCATCGCCATTAGTGCTTGAACCATACCTTGATCAGGACTCACAACAGCTTTTGGTAATCGACAAACCAAAGATAGGTTTGCATGTATTTGCTGAAACCCGTAAGCAATTGATCCAAGAGATTGCTGAGCAATTCGCCTTTATGTGGGATGCGTATGTTGATGCCCCAGAGGATCAATTAGCACCCGATGCTTTAAGGTTACGACACCAACTCACAGAAGTTGTCAACCTTGTATAGATAGATATGCCTCGGAAAAAATCTAAAGTTAAATCTTCACTTAGGAAAAAAGGTTTTGAGCAAATTGAGGGGGATCATCATTACTTTCTCTACATAACACATGAAGGGAAGCGAACCACAATTCGCACTAAAACTAGTCACACACCCAAGATGAAGGACATTCCAGATAATCTGCTTGCTCAGATGGCAAAACAATGCCAAGTCACCAAACAAGAGTTTGTAAACTTGTTGGATTGCTCTTTAGATCGAGCAGGTTACGAAAAAATATTATCTGATAAGGGTTTCTTGAATTGAAAAGACTGAAAGGGTTTGCATATCACGGTAACCGGGTGTTACCATTAAAGTTAACCCAATATTTCGGTAACACAAGAATGGCTAAAGGCAATCGCAAGCCTGTTCAAACACCAGAATTCAAGGCTAAACAATTCAAGCCAGTCTCAGATCTGCCCGATGAAAAGCTTGCCCCTAAGCCGTTAGCGGTCAAGGTGGGAGGCAGCGTCTATCAGGCTGTAGTAGGACTTCCACAGAAAGAGAAGATTAACTGGCTACGCCGTGTGATAACGGAAGCTGCCAGACAAGAATTAATGGGAGGTGAAGGATGACAGTAGCCCAACCTGACCGACTAGATCGCCTTGAGGCATTGCTTGAACAGCTCGTCAGCGATCAACAATCCACCAATACTCGGTTGGACAAAATTGATGGTGATATTACCGGGTTCAAGCAAGACTTGAGAGACACAATCATCAAGTTTGATGCCTATGTTAAAGCGTCTGATGGGATGACCCGCATGGCAACAACGATTATCATCACAGCAGGAACGGTTACCTTGCTAGCTCCTGTGCTTCAAGCAGTCGCTCCTACCATTCGAGCTTTCTTAGGAGGTGCCACATGACCCCAACAGTTAACGTATCTCCAATGCTTTCAACCCTCTTTGGCCGGATACATTGGCCGGAAGGAATTTAGAGATGCCTTGTAAGTCTGACCACATAAGGATTACAGTAATTAACTTCCCCACTTTTGGGTAGTGGGGGTCGTGGGTTCAAATCCCGCCGCTCCGATTGACGATAAAACTTAATTCTGGTGAGGCTTGCCAAGATATATCTCATGTATCACATGATATGTCTTAGTCTGCTCCTGTTGTGCTATTTTCTGGTAGTGGTGGTAAGCAGATGGTGAATATACTGCCTTGACCCATTTCAGAATACACGGTAATCGTGCCTTGATGGACTTCAACGATGCGAGAAACGAGATGCAGCCCCAACCCACTGCCTGAGCGTTGATGGGTGCCTTTGCGAAACCGCTTGAAGAGGTCAGCCTGTTCTTGGCTAGAGATTCCAGACCCGGTGTCTTTGACCTCAATTTTGATCTGGGTATGGGGTTGATTGCAATCGCTGCTTGTACCCGAACCCTGAAGTTTGCTCAAGCTCAGCTCTACCAACCCTACCTCCGTGAATTTAAGGGAATTGCCAATCAGGTTGGTGAGCATCCGCCGCAGTTCTAGGCAATCTCCCATTACTTGCAGATCATCAGTTTCCGGATCAAGGGGAGAGAGTACTAGAGTGATGCCTTTTTCGATGGCCAAGGGCATCAGTTCTTGAATCACCTCTTGGGCAAGTTGCCAAAGGTCACAAGCAATCCAGGTCAGTGTTTTGGAACCTGCTTCATAGCAATGCACCTCTAGAAGTGTATCGACCATTTGCATCAGGGATTGATTGCTGCGAATCAGGGCTGCGATCGCGGTATGCATCTCCGTCGAGAGTGAGCAAAAGGTCTCTTTTTGGAAGAGCTTGAGCATCGTATCGCAGGCAAATAGCGGTGTTCTTAAATCGTGGGTGAGGTGAGCCATAAGGTCTTCTCGGGCTAAGGTCAGTTGTTCGCGTTCGTCAATGCTGTGCTTCAGACGTAGAAGAGATCGCACCCGCGCCACCAACTCATCAACATCCACGGGCTTACGGACAAAATCATCGGCTCCAGCTTCCAGTCCCGTCACCAGATCAGCGGCAGGGTGAGCCGTCAGCAACAAAATTGGAATATAGGGTAATTTGGTATTCTCCCGAATCCGACGAGTGACTTCATAGCCATCCATCCCAGGCATCATAATATCCAGCAAAATCAAGTTCGGTGGCGACTGCTCCAGGTGAGTTAAGGCCGTTGCCCCATCACCAACCAGACTGATTTCATAGCCTTTATCTTCTAAGATGGTTTCAATCAGCGCTAGGTTATCAGGGGTGTCGTCAACAGCTAAAATCCGATCCATAAGCAGTACTCTCTCGCAATAGACCTATCTTAAAATGATGCGTAAAGTTTAACCTCCTCCTCTAGTCCACGCTTGATAAGCTACGTTATACAACTCCGAAAAGACGTAACCTGACTTTGCATGACCCCACCTTAGTCCTTGCCAAGGCTATCCATTACGCACAAGTACGTAGAAGCGTTACAGAAAATAGATTTGTGATGTCGGGTGGAGAGCTTTGATTAAACTTATAGACCTGCCTAAATAACGATCAACATCGCTGAAAACTTACTCTAGCTCAGTCCCACCCTCTTCATCGGAGAGATCCTCGGGAGGAACTAATGCGACCGCAACGATGTAATCCTCTTCATCCAATCGCTGAACTCTAACGCCTGTCGCTGCCCGAGACTGGGATGAAATGTCCGTGACCACCTGTCGAATCACAATACCTCGACTGGTTACCAACATCAGTTCATCATCGGCGTTAACAATACGTAAGGCTGCTAGGTGGTCGGGGGTCTTCAGCTTTTTAAACTTAGTCGCAGTCACACCTTTGCCTGCTCGGTTTTGCAGCCTAAATTGGGCAACGGGAACTCGTTTACCAAACCCATTGGTTGTAATCACTAGCACCCAGGGACCGGGTTGATCCAGGGTTTCATTGGTTTCCTCGTTGGCATCATCCTCTTCTACTAGCAGTTCTGGATCCTCTGGATCCTCCTCTCCTCCCTCGGGATCACTGCCTAGGGTGGCGACCACACTACTGGGCAAAATATCCATGCCAATCAATTCATCCCCCTCCCGCAGACGCATTGCCCGCACCCCTCGTGTTGCCCGTCCCAAGGGACGAAGCTGTTGGTGATCGGCTCGAAAATGAATGGACATGCCGCGCCGAGAGCCAATGACGATGCTGTCTTCTACCCGCGTTAAGCGCACCCAACGCAGCAGATCGCCTTCTTCTAAGGAGATGGCAATGAGGCCATTGGTACGAATATTGCTAAAGGCAGCTAGGGCGGTTTTCTTGATAAATCCGCCGACGGTCATCATCACCAGATACTCATCCTCGCTGAATTCACTGACGGGAATCACGGAGGTAATTTTTTCTTGCCGTGGGATGGGGAGGAGTTGCACCAAGGGCACTCCTCTGGCGGTGCGAGAGCTAACGGGGATCTGATAAGCGCGCAGGCAGTAGACAACGCCGCGATCGCTAAAAAACAGCACACTGTCATGGTCACAACAGCCAAAGAAATGCTCAACAGCATCGTCTTCCTTAATTTTGGCTCCGGCTCGACCCCGCGTTGCCCGACTTTGAGCATTAAAGGTATCTACGGGCATCCGTTTAACGTAGCCCTGTTCGGTCACCAAAATCACGGCTTGATCATTGGCAATCAGATCAATGTCATCCAAATCCGCGAGATTCGCCTCAATCAGAGTGCGACGGGGACTGCCAAACTTGGCTTTCAGGTCTGAAACTTCCGTTTCAATAATGTCGAGAACTCGCTGACGACGTGCCAAAATATCTTCAAGATCCGCAATCCGCTCTTGCAAATCTTGATGCTCTCGCTCAATCTTTTCGGCTTCCAAAGCCGTCAGGCGGCGCAGTTGCATTTGCAAAATGGCATCGGCTTGGGTTTCAGACAGACCATAGCCCTCCATGAGTTCTTGGCGGGCTACCGTGGCATCGGCGGCCTGACGAATCAGGTGAATGACGGCATCTAAGTTATCCAGGGCAATTAACAACCCTTGGAGTAAATGATCGCGTTCTTGAGCTTTGCGGTGCTGGTAGCGGGTGCGGCGCAGCACCGATTCTTCCCGAAATTCTAGAAATACGCTGAGAAACTGCTTGAGGCTGAGCAGTTGCGGATCACCCCCCACCAAGGCCAGCATATTTGCCCCAAAATTGTTTTGGATCGGGGTTTGTTTATAGAGGTTGTTGAGCACGACCTGGGGATAGGCATCCCGCTTCAGTTCGATCACAATCCGCATGCCATCGCGATCGCTTTCATCCCGAATATCAGAAATCCCGTCTAAGCGCTTGTCATTAACGCTTTCAGCAATTCGTTCAATTAAAGCCGCTTTATTGGTCTGATAGGGTAACTCCGTAACAATAATCGCTTCTCGATCCGGTCGCCCTGAATGCTCCAAGGTTTCAATCTCTGCCACCCCTCGCATCGTGATCGAACCTCGGCCCGTGGTGTAGGCTTCTCGAATCCCCGCCGCACCTAGAATTCGACCTCCTGTCGGAAAGTCTGGCCCTGGGATCAACTGCATCAACTCCAGATCAGTAATCTCTGAATGGTGGATCAGTGCCACCAAACCATCCACCACCTCACCTAGATTGTGGGGGGGAATATTGGTCGCCATCCCCACGGCAATTCCAGACGAACCATTGAGGAGCAATTGAGGTAACCGAGCGGGCAAGACTAAGGGTTCTTGCTGCGATCCATCAAAATTATCGCCAAAATCTACGGTTTCTTGCTCAATATCAGGTAATAAGGCATCAAAGCTCAACGGTTGCAAGCGACATTCGGTATATCGCATCGCCGCTGGGGGATCGTTATCAATGGAGCCAAAATTGCCATGACCATTGATCAAGGGCATCCGCATCGAGAAATCCTGGGCCATGCGCACCAAGGCATCATAAACTGCCGTATCCCCATGCGGATGGTATTTACCCAGAACTTCTCCCACGACCCGCGCACATTTACGGAAGGGGCGATCTGGGGTTAGTCCCAGCTCATACATGGCATAAAGAATGCGGCGGTGGACAGGCTTGAGGCCATCTCTAGCATCTGGCAAAGCCCGACCGACAATGACGCTCATGGCGTATTCCAAGTAGGATCGCGACATCTCATCCCGTAGATCTGTGAGAATAATCCGCTCCTGCGTTGGATCAGAGGAGAAGGTCATAAATTTTGAAAAACTCCCAAAAAAATGCTTAGTTGAGAAATAGCGTTAATAATGACGATTTACCATTGATATCATTAAAAAGTAAGCTATTATCTCTCATTACCACCCTGATTTTATCATAATTTGCTGCTGGGCTGCGGCATTTAGATGTCATCACAAGGAGAAACACCAAGACGTTGCAAAAGCTGTTGCTGCGCTTGGCTGAGGTCAGGATAAGCCTCAGAATTGTAGTACTGTTGTGAAAAAATTCTGGACAATCTCCACAATGCGCTCCGAGGCATGACCATCGCCAAAAGGGTTGACCGCTTTGGCCATTGTGTTATAAGCCGCTTGATCCTCAAGCAGGTTAGCAGTTTCAGCGACAATGCGCGCAGTGCTGGTGCCAATGAGTTTAGCCGTGCCTGCTGTAATAGCTTCTGGCCTTTCGGTGGTTTCCCTTAACACTAAAACGGGTTTTCCTAGACTGGGGGCTTCTTCTTGCAAGCCACCGGAGTCGGTGAGTAAAAGATAACAGCGCTGAATCGCACCCACCAAGTCGGTGTAATCTAAGGGTTCGGTCAGGAAAATGCGCGGGTGCTGACCGAGGGCTGCTTGCAACGGTTCGCGCACGGTAGGATTGCGATGCAAGGGTAACACGACGGCAGCATCGGGGCACCGATCTAAAACTTGCAAGAAACCCTTGGCAATATCTTGTAATGGGGTTCCCCAATTCTCGCGACGATGCACCGTTGCCAGAATGGTGCGATATTGATCCCAGTTCAGGTTGGCAATAGGACAATCAGGCTGTTTAGCGGCAACGGTCAGTAGGGCGTCGATCACGGTATTCCCCGTGTGATGAATACTGCCGGTCACCCCAGAGGCTTGTAAATTCTCAACGGCTTTGGTCGTGGGGGCAAAGTGTAATTGGGTAATCTGAGAGATCAAGCGTCGATTGGCTTCTTCGGGGTAGGGATTATAGATATTGTCTGTACGTAAGCCTGCTTCTACATGCCCGACGGGAATTTTCTGATAAAACGCTGCCAAGGCCGCCGCAAAAGCCGTCGTCGTATCCCCTTGCACCAAGATTAGATGGGGACTTAATTCCTGCAACAACTGTTGTAAGCCTTGTAAGCTTTTACAGGTAATGTCTGAAAGGCTTTGTTTAATTTGCATGATCTCTAGGTTGTGATCAGCCTCTAGGGCAAAGATCTGCATGACTTGATCCACCATTCTTTGTGTTGTCCTGTTAAGACAACTTGGGTAGTAAACCGATGATCGGCACGAAAGGCTTGAATCACGGGTGCTAGTTTAATGGCTTCTGGACGAGTACCCAGAATGATACAGATCTGTAGGGGAGAGTTGGGCATAGAGTTGATGACCTTACCATTGGGAGCATATTACTGAAAAAACCCGGTGAATAACCGGGCTGCAGCTTTACGATAACGCATGTTAAAACCAAAGAGAGCCGCAATTGCCTTTCAGCTTAACTGCGACTCTCTTGTGAATTTTAGAATTAAATTGTCGATATCAAAGGTTAGCTAAGGTTGCGATCGCACGTCAAAGGGCAAGCCGCATAAACTGTACTGCTGATGGGATTGGCTTTGCCATTCAACCATCTTAGCCAGCGAACTTCATGGGGATGAATGCCTTTGAAGGTGAGCATGGCAGCGGTAATCATAATCACCAACGCATTGGCGGCTAAAATACCCCCTGCCACTAAGGCCACTGCACTCATGGGAAAAACCGTTTGTAATGCCACTGCGGCTAAAGCACCACCCGTTGCCATTAGCACAACTAGCGGGAAGCCAACGACAAGCCAGCAAACCGTTAAGGTAAAAGTCCAAATCAAAAAGCTTTTAGCGATAAAAACCAAGCCCTGGTTCTTTAAGTGAGAAGCTTCAGCCATTGTCATTTTTATTCCTCCCGCCAACCAATAGCGATTAAATGGTTTGTAGTCAAAATCTTAATTCAAGTTTTTTTAGTATAAAGAATAGAAGTATCAAAACTGCTTGATTGTTCAACATTATTTACATTGACTGATAACTGTACAAGACAAGTTTGATTGCTATATTAGCCAAGTTAGACCCATTTATAGGGTCACTCAAAAACCATATTATCCTTTTCTAGTAAGAATTCTAGCCCATATATGCGAATGGCAAAGAAGACCCAAAAAGTGGTTGAGTTTATCGGTGTCTGAGTGATCCCTATTATTAACTTTATTAATGTTTATGATAGTGCCCCTCACTTTTTACGGATAGATCCCCGGGCGCACTGAGTTTAAGCAACAAAATTTTTACAAGGATTGCCAGACAATTGCGATCGCAACGTTAAATTTGGGATGAGGATGGTGAACACTCAAGATAGATCACCCGTTGCAGACTGATATTCTCAGATCGTCTTTGGCGGCTTCATCCTTAGACCCCCAGAACGATTGAGATGAGCCTATTGACCTCTTGCAAACCCTACTTCTATGACAAACCATCAGCGTCCACCCGTTCCCCATCCACCCGTTCCCCAGCCTGCTGTGCCACCGCTGCCACACCACAACAGACCCATTAACGGAGATGTCATGGAAACAGACCTAATGGCACCGCCCACAAAAGTGATGGATTCACCCGTGGCTGCCTCGCAGAATCAACCCTCCTTTCCCCAGACACAATCTTTTTCTGGGTATGGACAGACTGCCCTCCATAATGGTGACACCACCCAATCTACCCTACAGATGCGAGGTCAGCCTCTCAACGGCTTGACCTTAGAGAGGCTGGTGCGGGAAGCCTTTGAAAATAACTTTTCTGATGTTCATCTGGGAGTAGGGGAAGTGCCTCGCTTTCGCGATCGCGGTCGCCTGGAAGTTTCTCATCATCCGATTACAGATGAGGCCACCTTTGAATATTGGCTGCAAGAGATTCTCTCTCCTGAAGAAATTCAGCGGTTTCACACCACCCAGGAATATGACGGAGCCACCCAATATGAGGGGATGGCTAGAGTCCGTATCAACATCTTTATCAGTTTGAAAGGACCAGCAATGGTTTTGCGACTGATTCCCCTGAAGATTCTCACCCTCGAAGATTTAAATTTACCCCTGGTCTTCCAAGATTTGTGCCATTACCACAAAGGCTTAATTTTGGTGACTGGGCCGACGGGTTCGGGTAAGTCCACCACCCTAGCGGCGATGGTGGATTATATCAACTCCGAAATGCCTAAACATATCATCTCTATCGAAGACCCCATCGAATTTGTCCATCAAAGCCGGAAGGCGATGGTTCGTCAACGGGAAGTGGGGATTCACACGCACAAATTTGATAATGCCTTGAAGGCTTCTTTGCGAGAAGACCCAGACGTTATTCTCATTGGTGAGATACGAGATCGAGAAACGGTGAATACCGCTCTGAAAGCGGCCCAAACAGGTCACTTGGTCTTTGGTACCCTCCACACCAACAGCGCTGTTAAAACCATCGAACGGATTCTCAACCTATATAACCCCGATGAACAAGAACCGATGCGGGTTCAGGTCGCAGAATCCTTGGTGGCAGTCGTTGCTCAGTCGCTGGTGCGGACGACCGATGGCAAACGGGCTGCCATTCATGAAATTATGATTAACACCGATGCCATTAAAGACTATATTCTTCGAGGTGCTATCGAAGAAGTGGAAGCGATGATTCCGCAATGTACCTATGATGGCATGATTACGATGAATCAGTGTCTCCATAATCTCTATGAAGAAGGCCGCATTGATGAAGAGACGGCCTTGGAAATGTCTCCTAAGCCCAATGAAATGGCTCAGATTTTGAGAGGTCGCATCTAGTAAGGTAGAAGAGATCTGTGGCCTTGTCTGTGCAGTGCCTCAAATTTTAACCGACTGATCTTTGAAAATCCTTTGGATACTGAGCGATCGCAGTCTCTACCCTTTTTGTATAAAGGTCTCGCCCTGCTGACCCCAGGGGGAGACCTTGTTTACTGCGTTGATGCCAACAAGCAAGGACACTGGCACCTTCAACTTTGCCAAGCATTGCAAACCTTACTGCAGTTACCAGAAGCCCCACTGTTTTTGGTGCCTTGTTATACGGCCACCGTCGATCGCTGGTTACACCCCCATACCCAACAACTACAAGTGTCAGCCGAAGTATATCCTCAAGTATGGCGCTACCGATCGTTGTTGAGTGTCCTGTTTGCGACCTCCATTGACCACTGGCAGATGATCACCCCCTCGAAGGCCATTTGTGATCCGGCAGTCATTCACAGTTATCAGCCCCAGTTTCCCCAACTTTGGCAAAATCATAATCTTGTCATCCGCCTAGATCAGCTCACACCAAGCGTGTTGTCTGACCCCGAAGAGGGTCTACACTCAGAACCGATTGATGCAAACCTTGCTGTTCAATCTCTCGACCCTACACCTGGATCTAGAATACCAACCACCCTAGGGGCTGATGCTTCTCAAGGTTACGTTCTCAGGCTCTTTGTCGCCAGCCATCATCGGCGCACCACTGCTATTTTGGAGAATCTCCATCAGTTATTGGATCAAGAATTAGATGTGCCCTACACGTTGAAAGTCATAGATGTTAGCAAACATCCTGAACGAGCTGAAGCCGATCAGATTTCAGCAACCCCAACCCTCGTCAAAATTTGGCCAGAACCCGTTAAACGGTTAGTAGGTGAACAGTTAACACCCGATACTGTTCTGCAATTATTGGATCCTTTAGCCTCTAGCCAACCTTAAAGAGTCTCCTTTGATGGGGCTGAGGTCGTCAGGATCGATAAATAACACCTTTAATCGAGCACTATTTCTTGCATGAGCCAAAATCCTGCAAATTTATCAGAATCTGGATCAGATTGCACGGCCACAAAATGCACCTGTTGGGCTGCCTGCTTAGTCCGCTCAAATTCCTCAATTTCAGCAATAATTTCAGGTTTGTTTAAGTAGGCGATCACCCAGCGATCGCTAATCCCGGTTTCCAGCAATAATTGCGGCTTAGGTTGTGTCTCCAGCTTTAAGCAAGAGAGTTCCAATCCAGACATCCAACCCGCTAAAGGCGTCGCCCGCTCAGAGAAAATCAGCAAACCAGGAATCACCGTGTCAGCAGGTAAATCCAACCTTTCCCAAGGAATTTGTTCGCCAAAGTCGATGTCCCACTCATCCATTTCGGTAAAGGCACTCAAGGCCAACGTCACTAAACGCCAGCCCTCCCCCACCAAAGCGTCCGGTAACGGTTTGGGTAAGCTTGGCTCAAACTTAGCAGGTGCAGCCATCATGGGTTGGTAGCCGGGATGTTGGGGGTAAACGGTTTGTTCTCGCTCTCGTAACCATTGGTAAACCGCGAAGGTTCGCCGACTAGGCTGGGCAGGAATTCCCAAATCGTCACAGGCTCTGGGAATGATACTTTTCATCGAACGTCGAAAAAAGCGGATTTTTTCAGGGAAATCCTGATCCGTCAAATTTTCTGCTTGACGCCACAATGGCAATGCTTCCTCTAGGGCTGCTTGTAACCAACGAGCATTGGCTTGGGCACCGGAACAATCCTTCGCAAACTCAAAATTCCGTTGAGTATCACAAACCAATAATTCCCATACCTTCTTTTGTTGCTCATCTAAGATAGGGCGCGAGTAAAAATCCAGTTCCCACACTTTACTCATGTTAATTTCTCACCTTGATTATCCTATTAGTCCGTTGTGCAAAGCGATGAGGAATAAATTTAACAACCCCTGGGTATTGATCGTCTCTGATCTCAGGGTACTCTGTACACTGCCCAGAGAAAATATTTCATTGCTCTTCACCCTAAAGATTAGAATAAAAATTCTCTCGCTAAGGTTTTATAGCGCTCTGTTGCCCGGTATTGAATTGCTTGACAAGAAAAAATGTATCAAGTGATACAGAACTACAGAACCTGCCGCTGTTGAATCGATAGAATTAGGAGCCTAACGGAGTTCTTTATAGATTTGCTGCCAACCATGGTTCCTTAATGATCAGAAATTAATGATCAGAAATTGCCTTTAATACGCAGGGTAGAACTGACCGCAATCTCTACTTATTAAGTGTGTACTAAAGCAGTTTGGTTATACATCGTCTATCTAGGAAACATATTGTGGTGATGTCTAAGCCGATTATTTCAAGGCTAACAAGCCTCAAACGTAGAAAACGTCTATCCCCCGCATGGCAGGTCTGTCTTCCCTTGTCAGCCATCGTCTTATTATTTTGGTCTGTGGCAGCCGTAGCTCAAGACGCTGCTCCTTCAGACCCTACAGCAATCCTCACCGTTGGTCTTGATACGGTTTGGGTGCTGATATGTGCTTTTCTTGTCTTTTTCATGAACGCCGGATTTTGCATGTTAGAGACCGGATTCTGTCGCCAGAAGAATGCCGTCAACATTTTGGCGAAAAACCTGATTGTGTTTGCCCTAGCCTCCATTGCCTATTGGGCCATTGGTTTTGGTTTAATGTTTGGCGGGGAGAATGCCTTTATTGGCACCACTGGCTGGTTTTTGGGCGGTGCCGATAACAGCCCAGCCATAGGCAAAGACTACCAAGGTGTCTTTGGAGCCTTGGATTGGACAGGTGTACCTTTATTTGCCAAGTTCTTGTTCCAACTGGTGTTTGCTGGTACTGCAGCGACGATTGTCTCAGGGGCTGTTGCTGAACGGATTAAATTCGTATCCTTCCTGATTTTTAGCTTGATTTTGACGGGTATTCTCTATCCGATTACTGGTCATTGGATCTGGGGGGGTGGCTGGCTGGCTAAATTTGGAGGCGATGCTGGGCCTGGCTTCTGGGATTTTGCGGGGTCAACGGTTGTGCACTCGGTGGGGGGCTGGGCCGCTTTGGTCGGTGCAGCTTTCCTGGGACCTCGTTTAGGTCGCTATTCTGCCGCAGGGGCGACAGCCATGCCGGGACACAACATGAGTATTGCAACTTTGGGGTGTCTAATTTTGTGGTTAGGCTGGTTTGGCTTCAATCCAGGGTCAACCATGGGCGTAGGAGATGGTTCTGCTATTTCCCATATAGCGTTAACGACAAATATGGCTGCTGCGTTTGGAGGCGTTGCGGCCACTTTTACGGCTTGGTTCTATCTGGGTAAACCGGATTTATCGATGATTGTTAATGGCATTCTGGCAGGTCTAGTGGGAGTTACCGCCTCTTGTGCCTTTGTGAGTGTTCCTTGGGCTGGGGTAATTGGTTTAATTGCGGGAGTGATTGTCGTTTTTGCAGTCACAAACATTGACAGGATGAAAATAGATGACCCAGTAGGGGCGATTTCTGTGCACTGTGTCTGTGGGGTTTGGGGAACCTTGGCAGTGGGTTTGTTTGCCGAAGGCCCTGGGAAACTTTATAAAGAAGGATTGGGGCCTGCTAGGGGACTCGTTCTCGGGGGTGGTTTAACTCAAATGATCCCACAAGTGGTAGGCATTTTGGCAGTGGCTGCCTTTACCTTGGTAACGACAGCGGTGGTTTGGACTGTGATTAAGGTAGTTGCAGGTTTGCGAGTGCCGGAAGAGGAAGAACTCAAAGGCTTGGATATTGGCGAACATGGTATGGAAGCCTACAGTGGTTTCCTCAAAGAAGCCTAAGATTTGATAGGGTTTTGTTATCTATACTTGGTGTCAGAACTTCAGGCTGAAAAAGTTCAAATCTAAATACCCAAAAAGGTTCTAGAGCTACTTGACTGTGTTCTAGAACCTTTGCTTTTGCTTGAGAAAAAGTCCTACAAGCTGATCTTGAGTCCTAACGGTGAATAAATATTAGGGGACTTGTAGAGGAACTAACATATTCTCAGGCAGATGTTCCACAAATTCGCCCTGCTTAGATAGAACCACGATTAGTTCTAAGGGCCAATCCGGTTGGACGTGGAGATCACTCCAAGGCACTGCAATTTCTAAACATTGCTTGAGACCTAACTGGACATGATGGGATCGTCCTTGCCATTGCTCATGATCAGCCGCCTCTTCCAGCCAAATATCCTGATTGCTGAGATTGACGCCTAAGTGATGATGGTATCGATAATTCAGGGGACTTTGATCGGGGATATTCGTGAGTGGGATCAGGCTGTTATTCATGGTTTGACCGGGGTAAAACCATAACAGATGTAACTCAGGGGGTGAATCCACGCCTGGTTGCTTACCCACTTGAAAATCAAAGCGCAGGTAGAAATTGAGATGATCGAGACCATACCAGAGCCGTTGCACAGTGCTACTGCGATGCATGGTTCCCCTTGATCCGGCAATGGTCATTCGCCCGGCATGATCCCAATCTTGCTCATTGCCGATGCCATTAATCACAGGATGAATAAAACTCTGAGGGCGATGGTCTGTGGGGCCTTGATGTTCTTCTAGCGGATATTGAAGTTCTGCGGGTACAGGTTCATCTAAAGCCTGGTAAAGAGCAATTAAATGTTCCCGAAAGAGCTGATCAAAGATGGCGTCCTGATTAGAAGAATGGCCTTCTCCAAACCACCAAAACCAGTCTGAGCCTTCTGCGGCATAAAGGGCTTCCCAGGCATCGGGGTTTTCTGTTTCCGTTGCTTCGGGGTGTTTTTCTAGGGTCTGTCGAGCGGCAGTCAGCAGGTCCCAGGCTCGGTTTTTGACGGGATCACCAATCCAGGTGGTGAAGCTACCATCGACCCAGGAGCCGCTGTGGAGTTTAGTCGTGGGTAGAAACTCTTGGGGTGGGAATTGCTCTAAGTATTCTGAAACCGTTACCAGTTTGAGGTCATCCACATCGCTCAACTGCTGATAAAGACTTTCTAAAAAGGGAATGCCATCTTGCTGGTAAAATTCCCAACAGTTTTCACCATCTAGGGCAATGGTGACTAGCCAAGGTTTGGCCAGAGCAGTGCCTCCTTCAGGTTGGCGGGCTTTTAAGGTGTTTGCGATCGCATCCAAATGCCCCACTAAATCTGCGGCGGCGGCTTGCGGCTCCATGGCACTGTAGGTAAAGCCCACCAAGTCCGACAAGCGGTGATCTCGAAACACAATCGCTAGGTCGCCTTCATAGGTACTCAAACGATAGGGTTGATAGAGAATTTCCGGTTCATAGACATTGCCCTGCTCATCTCGGTGAAAAAAGTGATGGGTTGTCCATCCTAAAACGGCTTCATCCGAACACAACCACTGGAAGCCTTGCTTGGCTACATAGGGCAAGATACTGGGACTGACGGACTGCTCCGACGGCCACAAACCACGAGGGGTACAGCCAAATCGCTCTGTATACATCTCCCACCCTCTTTGCAGGTGGCGGGGAATATCTTCTGGCCATTGAAACCGAGCCTGGGGCAATTCCATATGGGGAACCGCCACTCGCCCAGCATCGGTATCCGCCAGCAGGGCAAAATGGGATGGGTATAGGGAGACGTCATTATCTCTAGCTGGCCATCCGCTTGCATCTGCCGATGTTGGGGCAAAATCTGAGCGAGAATCTGTCGCTGCTTCTCAAGGATGTCCTGGCGATCTTGAAGTGTAAAATTGCGCTCCTGCGCCAACCAGCGGGCAATGTCGGCATCATCCCAGAACAGGGGATCGATCCAAGCCAGATTGTGCCAAGCCAACAAATCCCCATAGTCAGCATCCCTCCAGTTCTCTAGACACCAGGTTTCCCCCTTTTCCTGTTTTTGGCCAAACAGTTCTGCGTAGCGAGGATGGGGGGCAACCAGGGTTTGGTAATGGGCATCAAAAAAATGCTGAACAATAAAGCGATGCTGGTCTGGGGTCAACTGTTCGGTGGGTAAAGTGGCCACGGCTAAATAGGGATCAATCGCAGTGCCTGCCACATAGTCTTCAATTTGCAGGAGTAAAGAGGGCACCAAGTTAACGGTCTGATGCAATTTGGGATATCGACTTAGCAATAGCACCAGATCTAGATAATCCTTAGTGCCATGCAAACGCACCCAGGGCAGCCGATATTGACCCGTGACTCGGCTTTTATATAGGGGTTGATGTTGATGCCAAATAAAGGCGATATAAAGCGGGTGAGTCATAGGTCACCTTATACTGAGGATTGGCACATTTCGCACAAAAGGATCTGCTGCATGGCATCCATCCGAGCGTTGCATCAAGCGTTGATCACCAAAGCTCGATCAGCCCAAGAAATCACCGAAGCAGCCCTGGAAACCATTCATCAATTAGAACCCAAACTCCATAGTTTTTTGGCTATCACTGCTGACGTTGCGATCGCCCAAGCCAAACAGGTCGATGCAAAGTTGGCAGCGGGGGAAGAGATTGGTTTATTAGCAGGAATTCCCATTGGCATTAAGGATAATCTGTGTACAAAGGGAATTGCTACGACCTGTGGGTCAAAAATTCTCAAAGATTTTATTCCCCCTTACGAGTCTACAGTAACTCAAAAACTGGCGGCTGCTGGTGCCGTGATGGTGGGCAAAACCAATCTGGATGAGTTTGCCATGGGCGGCTCAACTGAAAACTCGGCCTTTCAAGTCACGGGCAATCCTTGGGATCCTGCCAGAGTCCCCGGAGGATCCTCCGGGGGTTCAGCCGCCGCCGTTGCCGCTTCTGAATGTGTGGTAGCCCTAGGCTCGGATACGGGTGGTTCGATTCGCCAACCGGCGGCCTTTTGTGGTGTGGTGGGTCTGAAACCGACCTATGGATTAGTTTCTCGGTTTGGCTTGGTGGCTTTTGCCTCGTCTTTGGATCAAATTGGTCCGTTTGGGCGCAGCGTTGAAGATGTCGCCCTTCTCCTGCAAGAAATTGCTGGGCATGACCCCCAGGATTCCACCAGTCTGAAGGTGAAGATTCCTGACTATTCCCAAGCATTGATCCCCGATTTAAAGGGCAAAAAGGTGGGGGTGATCACCGAAACCTTTGGGGAAGGATTAGATCCTGGGGTGGAACAAGCGGTACGTACCGCCATTGAGCAGTTAGCTGAGCTGGGAGCTGAGATTCAGGAGATTTCCTGCCCTCGGTTCCGGTATGGGGTGCCAACTTATTATGTTATTGCCCCCTCGGAAGCCTCTGCTAATCTGGCCCGTTATGACGGGGTTAAATATGGCTACCGCACACAAGATCCAGAGGATTTGATGGCCATGTATACCCAGACACGAGCCGAAGGATTTGGAGCCGAAGTCAAGCGTCGGATTATGATTGGCACCTATGCGCTGTCTGCGGGTTATTACGATGCCTATTACCTGAAGGCGCAAAAGGTGCGCACCCTGATCAAGCAGGATTTTGAACGTGCCTTTGCTAGTGTCGATGTCTTAGTCTGTCCTACGACCCCAACGACCGCCTTCAAAGCGGGCGAGAAAACCGCCGATCCCTTGAGTATGTATCTGTTGGATCTCATGACGATCCCGGTCAATCTAGCTGGCTTGCCCGGTCTGAGTCTGCCCTGTGGCTTTGATCACCAAGGCTTGCCCATTGGCTTACAGATTATTGGCAATGTCTTGCGTGAAGATCAGGTGCTGCAAGCGGCCTATGCCTATGAGCAGGCTACGGCTTGGCATCAGGAGTCACCTGGGCTGTAGGCGAAAGTTATATTTCTAGGTTTTGCTTGATTCTGGCCTATTTTAACTGAAATCCCTTTTGCGTCCCTGCCATGAGGGAGGTGAGGGAGATGGGGGAGAGCCTAGGGGGGGATGGACTTGGGTGATGGCGGCTAGCAACTGGTCTGGGTGATCTACGAGGAAGTCGGGGGCTAATGTGGCTAAAGCAGTGCGGTCATTAAAGCCCCAGGTTACGGCAATACTCGTTACGCCCACCTGTTTGGCGGCTTTGATGTCATTGATTTCATCGCCGATATAAATGAGGTGTTTAGGGTTAACGGGGTTGAGCTTTGCTAATTTTTTGAGCGATCGCACCTTGCCCGCTAAAATTTGGCCGCCATCAATAAACTCAAAAAGGGGACGGATCTGTTCTTGTCGGAGAAAATGCTCTACATTTTGGCGAGAGTTGGCGGTGACAATGCCCAGGTGATACCCTTGGTGATGAATGGCCATCAGGGCTGTGTGCATGCCATCGATTAACTTTAGATCGATGAGCAGACCAGTCAGTTCTTGGCGAAAACGCCTCAGAAAAAAGGGTAGCTTCCATCTGGGAATACCGAGTTGGCGTGCCATTCCCTGGAGGCTGAGTCTCCTCAAATCAGGGAGTTGATCAGGGGCAAGGGGTAGGTATCCAAACTCTTTGGCTAGATGATTGGTGGCTTCTATGAAAATGACGACGGAGTCTGCGATCGTGCCATCAAAGTCAAAAACAATTAGGCTCATAATCCCGTTCCTCCCAGCCCGGCTGCCTCTATCTGTGCTTCAGTCTTCTAGCAGGGCAGCAGTTGACAGACAGTATGTCACAATGTAAACCAGTGATGCACTCAAGCAAATCTGTAGGCAGAGAAATAGGCTTATCGATACCATTTACGGCAACCTCAAAGGCTTAAAATCCAGTCAAATCAAGCAACTGCGGCGGCTCTATCATCAACGGCTACCAAGGGATCGCATCACTACGTCCGAATTTGCCCAAAGACTGGCCGCCATTAGCACGGATATTCAACAGCCAATTAGCACCTACCTCAATCGGCGAGGCCAAGTGATTCGTGTTGGTGTGGGTTCCCCGCGACAGACCCAAATTCCTCCCCTAGAGCTACCTCGGTATGGTGCTGAACGGCTGAGTGGGATTCGCTGTATTACCACGACCCTCAAAACGGAAATACCCAAAGAATCGGCTTTAACGGCGATGGCCTTGCAGCGCTTAGATGCTTTGGCGATTTTAACGATGACTGGCGCTGGATTCGAGCGCCGGGGTGGTGGTGCCACAGGCTATGTCCGTTCTACCTACCTGGCTCACCTTATTCCTGATCCCCACACCCCCTGGACTATTTCCCCGCCCTTAAGCCTAGATCAACTGGTTCAGCAAGATTTGCTAGATTTGGTCGAAGCCCTAGAAACAGAATTCAAACGGTCTCTTCCCCTTGATACGGCGAGTTCCACGGTTCCTCAAGGTGTAGAACAAGTCTTGGTAGTGGCCGTCATTCCTCAAATCCCTGGCGATCAAGATGGGGATGCTAATCTCGCAGAAGTAGCGCTGCTAGTGGAAAGTGCGGGTGGGGTTGTGATTGAGACGCTGCAACAAAAGCGATCTCACCCCCATCCCCAAACCTTAGTAGGGGCAGGTAAGGTCAAGGAAATTGCCCTGCGTGCCCAAACTTTGGGGGCAACCCTGATCGTCTTTAATCAAGATCTCTCTCCATCGCAAGTGCGGAATCTGGAGACCCAAATTGGCCTGCGAGTGGTGGATCGCACGGAAGTGATTTTGGATATCTTTGCCCAGCGGGCTCAGTCACAAGCCGGAAAACTTCAGGTTGAATTAGCCCAACTGGAATATCGGTTGCCGCGCTTAGCTGGACGCGGACAGGCCATGTCCCGATTGGGGGGTGGCATTGGTACTCGCGGCCCTGGCGAAACTAAACTTGAAACAGAACGGCGGGGAATTCAACAGCGGATCAACACCTTGCAACAGGCGGTTAATCAGTTGCAAGCCCATCGCTCCCGCCTACGTCAGCATCGCCAACAACAGCGGGTGCCTTCGGTGGCGATAGTGGGTTACACCAATGCGGGTAAGTCCACGCTGCTCAATGTGCTCACAAATGCAGAGGCTTACACCGCCGATCAACTGTTTGCCACCCTTGACCCCACCACTCGCCGCTTGAGGATCACCGATCCAGATACTCACCAAACCCATTCCCTGGTGCTCATTGATACAGTGGGATTCATCCATAATTTGCCACCGCCTTTGATGGATGCCTTCCGCGCCACCTTAGAAGAAGTGACGGAAGCCGATGCCTTACTGCATGTGGTGGATCTGTCTCATCCCAACTGGGAGCAGCATCTGCGATCGGTGATGGCACTTTTATCTACCCTGTCGGTCACCCCTGGTCCTGGACTGATTGCCTTTAATAAAATGGATCAAGCCAGTAGCGAAGCCCTCAACCGGGCACGGGAAGAGTTTCCCCAAGCTGTTTTTATCTCCGCTCAAGAAAAATTAGGCTTAAATACCCTCCGTCAACAGCTCGTCAACCTGATCGAGTATGCAACGTTGCCACCCATCGGTTGATTCTGATGTACCCTCATACTGGTAACAGCAACCACACATCTAGAACACTATCGATTACTGAAGGTTTTGCAGGAGGGTGCGAGTGGCTTGCAGCCGTTGAATGTTCCCCTCTTGTTGAAACAGATCAGCAGCCTTTTGCAAATCCTCAATGGCTCCAAGATTATCCTGAAGCTCACGCTTGGCACTGCCGCGATTGTAGTAAGTGTCCGCCGGACTGTCACTATTGCCCCAGCCAGCGTTAATTTGCAGCGCTTGCGTATAGTCATCAATGGCCGCTTGGTAGCGCTTGATTGAGTGTTTGGCTTTGCCCCTGGCACTGTAGGCGAAGGAACTTTGAGGATCTAAACGGATAGTTTCCGTGCAGTCGGCGATCGCCCCTTCAGCATCCTTGAGTTTCAGCTTCGCTTCGCCACGATTACAGTAAGGAAAGGGACTTTTAGGATTGATCCGAATCGCTTCTGTAAAATCTGTAATGGCATTACTGGGGTCTCCTAATTTAAAGCGGGCTACCCCCCGGCTATTCAAGGTCTCGGCATTCTGGGGGTTGATGCGCAGGGCTTGGTCATAGTCATTGATGGCTCCTGGGTAGTTGTTGATAGCGGCTTTAGCAATGCCTCGACTGACATAGGCAGGCTCATACTGAGGGTTGAGACGAATCGCCTGACTATAATCTTCAATGGCGGCATTGGTCTCTTGCAACGCAGCTTTGACATTCCCCCGGTTGACAAAGGCCAGGGCAAAGCGGGGATCCGATTGGATGGCTTGGTTGTAATCAGCGATCGCACCTTCATAGTCCTTCTGGGCAAATTTAGTATTGCCGCGACCGTTCAAGGCATAAGCATTGTTCGGCTCCAACCGCAGTGCCTGCTGATAATCTTGAAGGGCGTTTGGATAGTTCTTCAGCCCATAGTGAGCATTACCTCGCCCCACATGGGCAAGCAAATTGTCCGGGCTGATGCGAATCGCAGCGGTATAGTCAGCAAGAGCAGCCTGATAATCCTGGCGATTATACTTGGCATCCCCCCGACGGATAAACGCAGCGGTACGCTCTACTGTGGAGGCAGAAGAGGAAAGGGTTCGGGTCGTCAGCACATAGGCTAGACCCGCTAAGCCGCCAAGGGTCAAAAATGCGATCGCAGTTCCCACCCATATCTTTTGTGAGTCTTGAAGAGAAGTGAACCAAGAAGGACGACGGCGAGGGAGATGACTGAGATGAGCTAAATCTGCCAACACTTCCTGGGCAGATTGATATCGCTGGCTTGGATCGACAGCCAATAGCCGATCCAAGATAGCCTGTAATCCAGGACTGAGCGCTGGGGAAACCTGCTGATGCCAACCCTGAGACCAGAAATGACCTGGGACTTGGGCTAAATTCGAGGGAGAAACTTGAGTGAGTAAATGGACGCAAGTTACCCCTAAACGATACAGATCCCCTCCATGTGTGGCTGGTTCTTGTTGGCGTTGCTCGGGTGGAGTATACAAGGATGGGGCTGAGCGCAAGAACTGGGCAATCCCCAAGTCAGTCAAAATATAACGACCCTCGAGATCTTGGAGAATATTCTCTGGTTTGAGATCTTGATGCACCAAGCCCTGGCCATGAACCATTTCCAAGACGGGCAACACATCCAACAGGAGTTTGAGAATTTGCGCTTCCCTAAAGGCACCTTGGGGTAGTTGATCTAGTAAAGATTGACCCTCAATCCATTGCTGGACAAGATACAGATAATCCCCTTCTTGAAAGTATGCCAATAAATCAGGAATTTGAGGATGGTGGCTTAAGGTTTGCAGATGCTTAGCTGCGGCCTGAAATAACTGGACCGCCTGGGGATCCGTACCCAAGACCTGTAAGGTCAACTGTTTGACAATACAATGAACATTCAATTGATCCGTATCCACTGCCAAATAGGTGGCACCCCAATTCCTAGTTTCTAACAGCTCAATAATTTTGTAGTGCTTGTGCAAAAGCGGGACTAAAGGCGTGCCACATTGTTGACAAAACTTGTGGGTGTCGGGGTTGAGGGGTTTTTGGCAATTAGGGTTCAGACAACAAATCATAACCAGCACTTGGGCACAGGCAGCATCCAGGACAAGCAAGGGTATCTGCTTGAGGGGTAATCCTCTTTTGCGTTGATCCAGCTACAGATAGAGAAGAACGGGTAGCTTGATCCCATGAGAATGGGGTTGATCCACTCCCACGGCTGAAGCGCATGGGAGTCATACCATTTTCATTTGAAGTTGCATTGTTTCAATTAGGTCAATACTAATGATGGCTAAATCTAAATAGTGCGGATTTATCTGAAGTTGGTATGAAGACTCAAGCAGGGATTGCTGGCACAGCCAGTCTAACATTCCCTAGGTAATGCCCTTTTGTAAAGAAGACAGAAAAATAGCCTAAAACTGGCAGACTCTTGTTGCAAAGTTTTTAGAACTATCTGTGGATGGGCAGTGCGTAGATTTGCAACTGACCCTGAGCCAAATATTTACTGAGCTGCAGACGCGCTAGCGGGATCATCTGCGGGCAATGGCAAATTGAACGGCAGCTCTTTGGGTACCCACATACCGCCAATGCCAAGGTTCAAAGCTGACCCTTTGGGCATTATTCCGGGGAAACGATAACTCAAAGCCATAGGTTCCGGCGTGGGCGGTTAACCACCGATAGGCTGTGCTGTCTGCAAAAGCCAACTTTAAATCGAGTTCTGGTTGATTGCGATCGGCAATATCAACCGCATACCCCGTGTGATGCTCACTGTAGCCAGGAGGTGCGCTCAACTTGGCCGCTGCTGCTTCACTGCCATGTTTTTGTACTTGCTTTTGAAAGAGTTCTTCTTGATCCTTAACAGAACGGAAGCCAGAAATCGGTTGGAGGGTAAGATCCGCTTCAACAGCGGCGGCTACCAATTGGCTAAAGGCTGTGGCCGCTTCTTGGTCTAAATATTCTGTGCGTCGATAGGTGCCTCGGACAAATTCCCCCACACTGACTAGACGACTCTTCTCATCTTCGGCATAGGGTAAATGGCCAAAATAGGTTCGGGATGGAGCAGCGTTGCTGGACGTTATCGTGGGGGCATTGGCTGTCTGCGCGGGGGACGGGTGCGGCAATAAGGGTAAATCGTCGTATAACGGCTTGGTATTGGTCGGGTCAGAAGTAGCGGACGATAGAGGAGTCTCTGATGCAGGTAATTCCGCTAGGGGAGAAGACGGCGCTTGCGACTGAGGGGGCAAGGCAGACGGCATAATCTGCATACTTGCGGCTAACCAAACAATCACTCCGGTGGTCAATGCACTAATGGCCACAAATTGAAATTGACTGAAGAATCTTTGGAACCATTTCATAAACTCATTCACCTGCCTGTTTTGAGGATCTCACCCCTCTATCTACGGTTTAGTCAACCTCAAGAAGCTGGGCTGCGATCCACCCCCGCGCTCCTGATTCAGGAAAATATATCTCATACCAGAGGTAGCCGCCTTTATCTTTGCCTTGTCCTACGATTTGGACGCGATCGCCAGGATAAGCGATATGTTGGGTTGGGAATTGAGTACCGGGACCCGTGCGAATATTCTTACTTTCTGGTGTACCAATGATGGTGGCATTTCTACTTTCAGGCGTAGGTTTAGGGGTGACTGGTGGAGAGGGAGATGGGGAGGGTGTTGGTGGAGCAGGGGTTTGATCAGTACGGATGAGTTGGGCGGCAATCCAGCCTTGGGCTTGGGATTGAGGGAAATAAACATTGTGCCAAAGGAAGCCACCTTGATCGCGATCGCTCCTTATAATTGTGACGCGATCCCCCGGATAGGCAATGTGGATGGCGGCATAATGCGTACCAGGACCGGAGCGAATATTTTTTGAACCCGATTCTCCGACAATGCTGGCATTGGTTTGGTCAGCATTGGACGGTAATGCCACCTCCACAGGGGAGGGTGAGACGGGAGCATCGGCTGGATGAGGCGGTTCCGTTGTCGTGGCAGTAGGGGTAGAGGGGTTTCCGCGCACAGCTTTATCGGCAGCAGAATTACCGGGACTCAAAGAAGAGGACGGAGTGGGTTGAGAAGGCTGCGGATCAACAGCAAACCAATTTGAGAGCTGATCGCGCATGAGAACCGCCCCTAACAGAACCACAATGCCGAGAACGCCACCTGTTAACACTGCTTTTTGCCAGAGGGGGAATCGTGGGGTTTGATTCAGGACTTGGGGAACCACGGGTGGGCTGGGGGGATGTTGAGGAATGACGGCCTGGGTTGGTTCTACTACTGAGGACAGAGGAGCCGAGGGGGGAGAGGCGACCTCTGGTTTTGTTGCTAGGGGTATGGTTTCCTGTTGGGAGATGTTCTCCGACCGACCTACAGGCAGAGCCTGGGCTTCGCCTACGACCATCGCTTCCAAACTGGCGACATCGACAATATCCGTCGTCGGCATGACTAAGCGATGTAACATCTCGGCGGCGGTTGAAAATCGCTCCCTGGGTTGGGGTTGAATGGCCTGAGTGAGGGTGGCTATCAATTCAGGACTGAGATGGGGGGTCAAATGCTGCCAGACCACCGTGCCTGTATAGGGATCAGTTTCCAGCTCTTGCGGCACTTTGCGTGTGAGAAGATAAATGGCGGTTAAACCTAAGCTATAGAGATCACTGCTAAACATGGGTCGGCCAGCCAGTTGCTCCATGGCCATGTACCCCGGTGTCCCCACAACAATGGAGCGATTGGTTTGCCCCTGGGAATTGACCACCGTACTCATGGTTTCTTTAACAGCACCAAAATCAATGAGGATGGGTATCCCATCGGTTTGCCGCAGAATAATATTGTCTGGCTTGATATCGCGGTGAACTAGGCGAGCCTGGTGAATATAATCGATCACCGGCAGCAATTTCACTAAAATCTCCCGGACTGCCATTTCGCTCAATGGTCCTGACTGTTGCATTTTTTGGGTTAGGGTCTGGCCTGCCACCCATTCTTCTACCAGGTAAAACTGTCCGGCTTCTTCTAAAAAGGCGTAGAGCATGGGAATTTGGTCATGACTTTCTCCCAAGCGCTCTAGAATAGCGGCTTCTCGCTGAAAACGATCCTTGACCAGTTGATAGATCTGGGGATTATTATCGATGGGCTTGAGTTGTTTAATCACACATTGGCGGCGAGAAGGCATTTGCATATCCACAGCCAAAAAGGTGGTGCCAAATCCGCCATCTCCTAAGACTTTGACGACGCGATAACGATTGTTGAGTAGCGTGGGGGCTTGTGGAGTGGGGGGGTGTGAAGCGGGTGTTTGCGGACTTTGCACTTGGGGTGTATTACTACCTGAATTTGTCATCCATCCACCTGAGCCTTGAAAATCATATTAGCAGCCTTAATTCCACGATAAGTGTTTATGCTGATGAATGCAGTGATCATGTAGGTGCGATCGCAGTGATTTAAAGCATCTCTTCAATTCTAGAAGTCAGCAGCAGTGATAGGTTGAGGAGACTAGATCATCACCTTTTCAGTTTGGGAATGAAACACTATTCCTGCCAATACCATCCCTACCAACATCCATTCCCACAGCCCTTGCTGACCCGCTATGGTCTCTGGTCGGTACGCCAGGGTCTGATCCTCACCTTAACCGATGACTTGGGCAATGTCGGTCAAGGCGAGATCGCTCCCCTGGCCTGGTTTGGATCGGAAACTTGGGCACAAGCCTGGGACTATTGCCAGCAGTTACCTCCTCGACTCACGGCAACAGATCTGCTTACTGTTCCCGATCATCTCCCCGCCTGCCAATTTGGGTTTGGTTGTGCTTGGGCCACCTTAACCCAAAATCCTAAACAGACAAGTTTGACCTTACCGATCTGTGCGCTTCTACCGACAGGAAGCCCTGCTTTATCAGCCTATGCCGCTCTGTGGCAGCAAGGCTATCGCACCTTCAAATGGAAAATTGGCGTTGATGATCCTGAAACCGAAAGGAAGCTTTTGCAAGAGTTGACGATGGCATTGCCAGCCGGGGCAACCCTCCGCTTAGATGCCAACGGTGGTCTAACCTATGAATCTGCTTGTGAATGGCTAGATCTGTGCGATCAGCTCTTGGCTCAAGTCAGGATCGAATATCTAGAACAACCCCTACCTCCGGATCAATTTACTGCCATGTTGAAGTTAACTCAGCACTTTCAGACAGCGTTAGCCTTGGATGAATCCGTGGCCACCTTAGGACAATTACAAGCCTGTTATCAGCAAGGGTGGCGAGGTGTTTTTGTGATTAAACCCGCTATTTGTGGTTACCCTGATCAACTGCGAGAATTTTGTCGTATCCACCCTCTGGATGCCGTCTTTTCTTCGGTGTTTGAATCTGAAATTGGCCGTCAAGCTTGCCTGCAATTGGCCACAGAACTCTCTAATCCCCAGCGGGCTATTGGGTTTGGCGTTGATCATTTTTGCAGCAACCATCAATCTCTAAACTCTTTATGATCGAGCGCTATTAGCTTTGGGGTAGTCCTAAAGAAGGATTAATATTCTGCGCTTACAGGGCTTCCAATCCCTCAAATCTGCGATGACTAAGCTGGCTAACTGGGTTGATGTTATTTTCTCCCTGCTAACTTAAAACAACTCTGGGCTGCATCCCACATCACAAATCTTCAAGAACTTACAAAAAATCTTGAATTAGCAGGTTTTAGAATCATTGAAAATATAGAAGTATGGAAATTTCAATATATTCGAGCAATCAAATCTGAGGAAGTTGAACTCTCTCAAATTAAAGTGAAACTCTAGCGTGGAAACAATAAACACCGAACTCGTTAACTCAAGGTGTGAGCCAGACAGAAACAAAATTTTTCAATTATAATGGGCGACATCCTAGCCATCAGATAAAAACTAAAGCTCCAAGGAAATTGACATGCTAAACGAAACGATCCTTGAAAAGAGATTAGCGATGCTTGAGCAAACGGTTTCTGATCTCCAGCACAAGCTGGAAAGCAATCCCACCTCTAAAAACTGGCTAGATAAACTTATCGGCTCAATCTCTGATGAAGCAGCTTTTCTCGAAGCTTTAGAATATGGACGGATTTCTCGTCAGACTGATAAGCCGATTGATTAAAGCCACGAACAATCGTGAAATATCTGCTTGATACCGACCACATTAGTTTTCTACAGCGACGCTCAGGCTCAGAATTTGCTTGCTTGATAGTTCGTATGGGGCAGCACTCACCGACAGATTTTGCTTTATCCATTGTTAGCTTCCATGAGCAGATACTGGGTGCTCACACCTTCATAAATCGTGCCCAGACAAGTGCCGATGTGATTCGTGGATATGCTCTTCTGTCAGAAACACTTCAGGGCTTTGCAACAGCTCCTGTTTTACCATTGATGCTGGAGCAATTGTCGTCTTTGATGAATTGAGAAGGAAACGGGTTCGTATATCTACGATGGATTTGAGAATTGCTGTGATTGCTATGTCTCGCAACTTAGTGCTATTGACCCGAAACGTTAGTGACTTCAGTAAAGTTCCAGATTTAGTAATGGAAGATTGGACGGTCTAGAGCGAGTGGGCTAACACTGCTACACCAACTTTACAAGATAGCAGTATCTCGAAAACGGGAGTGGCTATTGTTTTTGACCCTCCATCAAATATCAGGAAATCTCCAAACGAAGAAATCTTATGCTCGGTGGTGGCTACTTTGCGTGCCCAAAACCGCATCGAATCTACTTTGCCCAATCAGGACCAACGATCATCCTTTTGCTCTGGGGTGGGGATAAAACCCACATTCCGCTGATCCAGAGGGCAAAAAAATATTAGTAACGAATCTAATGGATCACAGAGATCGCAGCTCGTGCTAGTCTCAATAAAGAACATTACTTGAGAATTGAGTCATAGAAGCTTCAAAAGCCAAA
>JAAUOM010000159.1 GCA_012034865.1 Acaryochloris sp. CRU_2_0
CCTAAGCTCCGAATTCTCAATAAGGATGCTTCAAAGATGTTAGGAAACCTAGGTTTCCGGGACTTCGTAATGACTGGTTATGACTATTGGAAAATCACGCCCCTAAGGGGGGCGGAACTCCTTAAGGGTGCTTTGACCCTATAGCCCCAAAGCTTCCTCTTGGGTGTCGAAAGAAGTAGATACAGAGTGCAGGGTGTGTGCGCCCCTTAGGGGGCAGAAAAGACCTTGGTAACTACAAGTAGTTTTCGTCAGCTACAGAGTGCGGGGTTTGTTGCACCACTAAGGGGCGTGAAAAGACCTATGTAGTTACAGCGGTTTTTTGGAGGTGCTTAAGGTAGTGTGCACCCCTTAGGGGGTGGACTTCGTCTTAGGACTTGTGGCTACCTTTTTTCTGGCTTGTTTGAAACGTGTTTGAAAAGTCGAAAGCTTAAGCTTTTAGCAATCTTCCGAGTCTGAGACGATCGCCCGGTACTCTTCAAGGGCTTCCTTGTACCGCTTGCTTCCCCCTCGTTTGACTCCCCACAGTAAGGTAAGTATCTCGGTCTGGGGCCATCCCTTGCGGTTCAATTCACGGGCAACATGGGCACGGTTTGGGGTGGGTTCATCGTCGGAACCGGGTAGAACCGAACCTAGAACCGTGGGGTTCAAAGCTTGCTCTATTGCCCGTGGTTCTTGGCGTTCCACCGTTAGAACCGATGTGGAACTCTGGTTCGAGGTGGAACCAGATTTTGAACCGAGTTCTGGGGATGGAACCCAGGTGGAACGGGGCAGACTCGCAGCTTCTAAATGGGCGAGATCATCTTGTCCCAGCAGGGGAACCCCTAGCCACTGGCTACCCTTGGTAGACCATCCCAGACCATGCCATCCCCCAAAGCGGGCATCATCCACCGCGATTGCCGGGGCGGAAAAAGCACTGTTCCCGGCTCTTGTGAAGGCCATTTCTTCCGGGGTTACCAAGACATAGGCCGCATAGGACTGTAGGGCATTGGCATTTGGGAAGGTTAGGCCGGTGGCGGTGTTCACCGGGGCGATTAGCAGAACGTAGCGGTGATGGCATTGGTTCATGGTGGCGGCGCTAACCAGTTCATCCCGTAGCCAGTCGGGGAACCCCTTCCCGCCGTTGGGATAGTCTGGGGCAACTTCCCCCATGGTCAAGCCCTTCAATCGTAGGAGGGTGTCGCGTAGCTCATCAATGACCAGTAGGGAGGGCTTGACCGGTTGGGATGGGGTGGCGATCCATTGTTGGTAGAGGTTGTAGATTTCCTTGGCGGCGGTGAGTAGACAAGCGCCTGATTCTGTTGATGGGTTGATGTGGCGATCGCTCGATGTCCAGTACCAGCGCTCACCCTGAAATTGTTTGATCGTACAACTCCCAAGCCAAGCGCCGGGGAACTGTGCTTTGAAGCCAAGCATCATGGCGGCGGCGACGATGCCTTTACCTGTACGGGGCGGGGCACAGAGGAAGGTACACCGCAGGTTTTCTAGGAAGTGGGTTGCAATGTCTTGGGTGATAGTTGCCTGTGTGGCCTGTGCTGTCTGGGTTTCCGGTTGCGCCCTGGCGTTGCCCTGGTCTTCAGGATTTTGAATCCCCGGCTGTATAAGGGTTTGGGCTTCTAGTTCTGTGAACAGTTCCCGTTCTTTGTCGGGTAGGTACTCCAGAATCTTCCCCTGGGCAATGTTCTGGAATGTCTGTAGGCGAGTTTTGCGCTGGGTGCTGTAGGAGTCCAAGGTTAGGTAGGCGATCGCCGCTGGGATGATGATGCTTCCTCCGGTGATAGCCCAAGCGACACCCGCTAGGACTAGACCTGCTATGAGGGTCTGAGCATAGTTTTCTGATTTGGCGGTGTGGACCTGGGCGATACGTCGGGCGGCTTCGGTTTGGTCTATCGCCCCTGATTCGAGGGCCTGAATCAGTTGCATTGTGGTCTTTGAAGGCATACTGTTCATGGTTTCTCTGGCTAAAGTTGGGTTCTGGGATAGCACGGGCTTCGAGTCAAAAGCCCGTGTTTTGCGCTTTAGACTTCTGGGTTTTGAGCTTGGCTAATGACTTCTAGCGCGGTCTTTAGCTGCTTCGATACCTCGTAAAGAATCTCGATTCCAAACATGGTTGCCAAGGCCGCAATGATGTTGTGAAGGTCCAAGTCTGTAACGCTTGGGGCAAAGATGAAGACCCCTAGGCGGTCATAGCCGCCTAGGATGGGCGGGTAGTAGCCAAAGCAGAGTAAACCATCGACTACGTAGGCAATAGCCCGCGCTTGCTGCATTCCTTCTAGCCACTCTAGGGGTAGGTTGTTAAACCGATACTTCAGCTTAGGCAGTAGTTCTGAGTCTCCTGATCTATGGGCGATCGCTTTGAACTGGGAGACCCAGGCCATGAGGACCAGTAGCGCTTCAGGGTCGTTCAAGATGATCTTTGGCAACATCTGCAAGCCTTGCAGTAACCCCCACAGTAGGAACCCGGCAATGAAGGCTAGCCCCATTCCGCCGTTGCTTAAGGCCCAGTTCAATAGGGGAATCTGGGCAAGGGTTTGGACAATCCGCACATCTGCCAAGCTGCTACCGATCCAGCTCACGATGTTGATGTAGGGCTTGATGTTGGCGACGATGAGTAACCCAGCGGCGAAGTACAGACAGAACCGGGTGAACTTGATGACGCGGCTAGGGTTGCCCTTGGGGGTGAAGTCTTGGGCTTCTGTCTCAGTCTCGAAGCCATGGGTAGAGGGGTCGGGGGAAGTCTTGGCGGCTTGCTTGGCGTACTTCTTCAGGAAGGCGGTGAACTTGGTTTGTAGGTCTGCGAGGGTAAATGATTGTTTCATGGTTCTCCTATTGCTTGGGCATGGTGTAGCGGGTTCCTGGGTAGCGCTTCATGGCGCTGGCGACGATTCCACGGTCTGAGGTGAAGGCGGTGTTCCCGGTGATGGGTACTGCTGGGTTCTCTGGGTTGGGGATGATTTCCCCGGTCAGGCCGTTGCTGTCACAGACGATGTTCCCGACGGATAGGGGCACATTGCGGGCGGTGTCGATGACGGGTTGCCCTTCGGTTAGGGCTGTCAGTTGCTTGGTGTCTTTGGATGAGACAAGCATTAGGCAACCGGATTCATAGCGCTTGCGGGCGATTTGGTCACGCTGTTGGGCGGCATCCTGGGCGAGGGTTAGGCGGGCTTGTTCTTGGGTCTGGCGCGATCTGGTTTGGCGGTTCTGTTCTCCCTGGGTCTTCATCTCTGACAAGCCAGAGAACCCGCCGCCTAGCCAGTTTTGCAGGGCTACAGCCCCAAGGAGAAGCATGATGTTTCGAGGGGTCAGCATTTAGCACACCCCTCTTAGAATGAAAAGACCTGCAAGCATGGGTAACCTCCGGCGTTTGTGGTTAGAAGCCGACCGGGAAGCTGAAGACTTCCGGTCGGCTTTGTCGTGGATCTTCTTTGTTCTTGATGCTATCACTAGAAAGTTACTGATAGTAACTAATTAGTGTAATAATAGTTCCGATTAGGGTAAAATGCTTCATCCGCCCTACCATTGGAGGTAATCCGGTGAATGACAACCCCATGAGCAAAAGAGTCGGTCTAACAGTCCCAGATACAATCCATGAAAAACTAGAGCGATGGGCCAAGGCTGAAGGGCGACCTGTCGCTAATCTCTGCAATTTCTTGATTGAGAAAGCAGTCAATGAAGCTGAAGAGAAAGGAAAAATTCCAGATACAGCACTGGTCAAAGCTAAGTAAGGAGTACCTTCCATGACCTCTGACAATGCCCTGAACAGACTCACTGAGACTTTGCACATCTACCGAGAGGCCCACGATCAGCGGTTTAATCGGGTAGACCAGACGATCGCACTCTTGGGAGACAAGATTGAGATGCTTGCTGGTACCCTTTCTGATGTGAACTCAACTATTCGGGATTTTACTGGCATCACTCAACAACAGGGACGTACTTTAGATAAGCAAACTGAAGCGATTCAGCAACTGATCGTGTTAGCACAACAGCAACAAATGGTAGTTGCAAGACAGCAAGAAGCGATTGATCAGCTTCTTGCTAGAAATTAACTCTGAAAATTTATACATCATTGAATACACTATGAATATTACTCTGAACAGAGTCCAAGAAGCCAACCGCAACAGCAGCTTTATTAAGCCTTGGAATATTCATTTGAATATAGATTTAGATTTTATTTTGGAAGATTCTATTACTGGGAATACTGTGAATATTACAATTCCAAAAGGAACTATATATTGTTCACTAGGTCATTTTATTAGAAATACATATAAGAAGCTACCAAACAGTAAAATAAATAGTACTAGAAAATTTAATCTACTTGCAATATTGTTTTTAGTAGCCCTCAAAGATAGGAAGCTCAAGGGAGATCAAACAGATATGATAGAAGAAGTATTTGATAATCACCAGGTAGGAGGTCATCTTTATTGGATCATTTTGGAATTGTTCAAATCTGTTTCAAGAATGGCATCTAGAATTAGATTAGATGTGCCAGATATTATTAAGTATGAGAATTGGGCTTGGCAATGTTTTTTTACGAGGGGTATTCAAAGCACATCTGAGTTCAAATCAAAGAAGCAATATATCAGACACATTAGAACAATAGCTAGGGCTATAAGAAATAGACAAAACCCTTTTACCAAGGATGAACCGGAAATGCAAATATTCATTGATTATGCATTTTCATTGTCTACTATCCACCAGTCAGACAAACATGAACTCAATGACATCAAAACCTTGAGAAAACATATTCGTCAAAGACTAAAGGACTTTCACCAAGCAATGTCAGCATATGCAACCTATCTAGAGCGCAATCCTTACAAGATGCAAAGAGAAGAGAATGGGAGAACCTACGAAGTAGGTATAAAAGGGCACTTAAAACTATCAGGTTAGTACGGAGAACTGTTGTAAAACAGGGGGGACTTCCAAACTTGAAGAAAAAGGACTACCCTTCATTACTAAGCGATCGCATGTATCGCCAGACAAAAAATTACCCCTAAGAAGCTCTCTTACTTGCAGGTGCGATAGCTTCTCAGGGGTCCAACTCTCTCCCCGCTGTAACGGGAAAAAAGAAATTATATGTACCGCAATCTTACCCTCAAAAACCATAGTCAGCAACCCTCGGGACTTGAGAATCATCCCGCTGAGAACAACGCCACAAGGCTATATCGTCTATCAGAGCAGGGATACAGTATCTCTCAAGGTTCTAGCCTCTACCGTGAGCGATTCCGTGAAGAATGCCTAGAAGGAAGTAGTATCAGCCTCAGCGTCTACAGCACAGGGATCGACTTCCTAGAAGACACAGGGGGTTGGGAAGTTCACGAAGCGTTAGGGTTTGATATCTCTAGGTTCTGGCAGTCAAAACGCCCCCATGACTTTGGGGCAATGGCCTGCTTCATCAATGAAGACGGATCACTCTGGCAGGGCAAGCCAGAACATCCCATCCAGAACCGTGAGGGCAAACTAAACAAGTATCAATCACCCAAAGGGCAAGGGTCACGGGCCTATCTACCTGCCCTACCACCCGCCACTCGCCAAGCCATCGGGGCACCCTTAGAAGCATCCTTCTGGGACTGGATCGCGGCCAACCCAGACCAGCCGATCATCATCACCGAAGGCGGCAAAAAGAGCCTAGCAGCCCTATCCCTAGGCTACACAGCCCTATCTCTCTACGGAATCAGCTCCGGGGTCTCAAAGTTCGAGACAGAGACAATCGGCGGTGAACGCCGACCCAAGCTCATACCCTCGCTCATCCCAGACCTACAGCGCTTTGCAGTCCCAGGACGGCGGTTCATCCTAGCCTTCGACCAAGACACAGCGGCTAAGACAAGACGTACGGTTAATGCAGCTCAAGCCGATCTTTCCTTCTGGCTAGAACAATCAGGCTGTGAAGTTCAGATCGCCACCTGGGACGGCCAGAACGGCACCGCCAAAGGACTAGACGACCTAATCACCAGCCAAGGGGCCACCGCTTGGCATGAAGCGTACGCCCAGGCCACCCCCGCCCCTCAATGGCGGATCCAACAAGACCTAGCTAACCAAGTCAAACGAAAGCCAGATCTGACCATCGGGAATCAAGAATTTGGCGAAGCCATCGACAGAATCCCCACAACGGGCCTAGTCGTTCTGTGGGGTGGGAAAGGGTCTGGGAAGTCTAAAGCCATCGGGGCCATGATTCAGGGTAAGTCCTGGCTATCCTCCACCCCATTGGTAAGCCTAGGCCGTGACCAGGCAGAGGGATGGGATGGGGTCTTTCTCAACGATGGCGACATCATCGGAAACCAACTGCTTCGAGATGGGGCACCTGTTAACGGTGCTTCTGTCTGCATCCCCTCACTCCTCAAAGTCCAACGGGTCAACCCCCACGCCCTCATCGTGGATGAAACCACCACTCATCTAGAGTTCCTGCTAAACTCCCCCCTTGCCAATAAGGGGGGCATCCGTCCGCTGTTGATCTCGGAGCATCACCGCCAAGCCCAGACGGCAGAGCTGGTCATCTTGGCAGATGCAGACCTGACAGAAGAGACGATTTCCTACTATGAAGCGCTCACGGGCCACCGAGCCTTTCTAGTGAGATCGAACCGCCAAGCCCTTCCCTATGAGGCCACCATTCTAGACGGTACCCAGAATGAAGCAATTGCAGCATTACAGCGCCGTCTAGGCACCTTAGAACCTGGGAAACTGATTTATTTGAATACCGACTCAAAGGGACTAGCAGACAGCTTAGAAAAGCTTCTAGACGAGATGGGTTGCAAATCCTTGCTCATCACCTCCGATACCAGCGGAGGGGAAGCCCAAAAGCGTTTTCTAGGCAGTAAGGGCACTGAAATCATGGCTTTGCTGTCCCAGAACATCCAAGCCGTCATCAGTTCCCCCACCATTGCCCAAGGGTTCTCAATTGAACATCACACTGACCGTATCGATTCAGTTTGGGGTTTCTACAAAGGGGTTTCCATCCCAGCCCAGGGCATTGCCCAATCCTTGGACCGGGTTAGGTCTGCCCTGGTCCCTCGGTTCATTTCACTTGCCAAGAAAGGAGCGGCCTTTAGCAAATTCAGTCAGGCCCAATCAGAGAGCGCGTTCCTAAAAGAGTTCAGACAGGTCCAAACAGCCACAGCGCGGCTAGTACGTCATGCTCTCTCACCCGAAACCGTTCTAGCCACAGATAAAACCGACTGGCAGAACAAAAACCTTTCCATGTTGGCATCCCTAGAGGTCAGACGGAACCGAGGGATGAAGGCCCTACGGGAAACAGTCATAGCCCTACTATTGCAGGAAGGGAAGCAGGTCCAAGTTCTTAAACCCATGGTGACCAAAGCCAAAGCCCGCGCAGCGGGGCAAGCCCTCAAGGCTGGAACCCAGGTCATAAGACAAGCTCACGCCCAGGCCGTGGCCGTGGCCGCGTCTCTCACCGAGACAGAAGCCGACCGCCTTTCTAATCAAACGGAACCGCTCACCCCTGACCAGGTGCTCAGTCTAGAAAAATACTACTTAGCGCAGTTCTACCGCTGTGATGTCGATACGGACCTGGTAGCCTTCGACCGTAACAGCTCAACCCGTCGAGAGGTCAGAAACTTAGAACGAATCTTGAACCCTCAGCTTGCAACCGACCAAACCGCCGCCACAATCAACCAGAACCCCCATAGCCCCCAAGATTGGAGTAAGGCAGCAGTTCAGGAGTGGCTAGGACAGACCAGCGGGGCCAATGAGCTGATCCGTCGCATCGTGGCCGGGGAAATAGAAACCCTAACCTCTGACATCACCGCACCCATTGCCCAGTTCATCCGGGCACATCAGCAGGAATTTAGACTTGGCTTCGGCTTCACCAAGTTGGGGCAGGTCAGCGACCAGCAGATCATCGGGCAACTGCTCTCACGGGTCGGTATCCGCACAAAACGGAACCGCCGCAAGGGAACTTACACCATTCAAAAGCCAATACTAGAAGCACTTTTAGAGATTATTGAACGGAGGAGAAAGGCCGATCCACCCCCTGAGATTAAAGAGACTAATCAGACGGGGTGGATCGGGGATAGACCCAATGAAACAGGGCCATCATCCCCCCAATCTCAGAGAGGAACCCCATCATCGATGCCATCATCCATCCCCCGAATCGTGAAAGATGAGTTTTGGATGGATCAAGAGTGGCTTAGCCCCCGATCCACCCCCTCACCCCCTCTAAAAATCTCTGCTTACTCAGCAGAAGTCCCAACGAACCACCGGGACTTAGAGCTGTTTGTCTATGCTTATTGACAGCGGATTTTCTGGGGTTTGAAGCATCACTGTCTAGATATGTAGTCCGGGTTTAGTCCAAGCTCCAATTCTCAATAAGGATGCTTCAAAGATGTTAGGAAACCCTAGGGTTTCCGGGACTTCGTAATGACTGGTTATGACTATTGGAAAATCACGCCCCTAAGGGGGGCGGAACTCCTTAAAGGGTGCTTTGACCCTATAGCCCCAAAGCTTCCTCTTGGGTGTCGAAAGAAGTAGATACAGAGTGCAGGGTGTGTG
>JAAUOM010000037.1 GCA_012034865.1 Acaryochloris sp. CRU_2_0
CTGGGATAATGCTGTGGCTGAAAGCTTTTTTGCCACACTCAAAATCGAGTTGATTTATCCGAGGATCTTCTCTACAAGAGCGATGGCTCGCACAGTTATTGCAGAATGGATTGAGGTATTCTACAACCGACAGAGGTTACACTCGACGATTGGATATGTTTCTCCTGTTCAATTTGAAGAAAATTACTGGAGCACTTTAGATCACCCAATGGCTGCTTAACTTACCTGTCCACTTTTTCAGGGGAAGGTCAGGTAACGGATGTATTGATATTGATAAGGTGTACAAACCCAGAGAATAACTCAAACCGACGGAAGTTCATCAATCTAAACTGCAAATTGCTGCTGAGATGAAGGGATAGAGCAAATTTCAGTCCGATACAGTACACTAAAGTCGGCGCAGCAAGAGAAACACTATGGCTGTTGAACTGTAGATAATTGAAATTCGCTGCGTTTCTACTTGTTCCTATGTAACATCATTGGTATTGGCCAAGAGCAGTTAAAGGAAAATGCTGCTGATAGAGATGATATTTCAAATAAAAATGGCCTGGAAATCCTGTGCCTGTGAAATAATCTTCGTCCCAGGTGCCATCCAGTTTCTGAGTCGTTATGAGGTACTTTACTCCCCGATCAAGGGCTACCTGAGCATAGGTTCCCATTGCTTCGCCAGCAGATAGTAACCCAATGATGGCCCAAGCAGTTTGCGAGGCCGTACTGGAGCCTTGGCCTTTGAGTTTAGGGTCATTATAACTGGCGCAGGTTTCTCCCCAGCCCCCATCAGGGTTTTGGCAACTGACCAACCAAGCAGCGGCCTGCTGAATTTGAGGTTGGAACCCTTGAGAATCGATCAAGGCTAAAGCCACAATCACGCCACTCGTGCCGTAGATATAGTTGACGCCCCAACGACCAAACCAACAACCTTCGGTTTCTTGTTCTTGGCGCAGATAACTGAGGGCGCGCTCCACACTATGCTTCCCCGTTGTTTTCTGGCATCGACCGATCATTTCTAAGACTCGTGCCGTCACATCTGCGGTATTGGGGTCAATCATAGCTTTGAGATCCCCATAGGGTATGGTGTTCAGCCAATTTTGGTCGTTATTGATATCGAAGGCAGCCCAACCACCTGGGCGACACTGCATCGTAGCGATCCAGTTGATAGCTCTGGCGATCGCAGCTTCCTTGGCCTGCTCATCCGGTAACTGAACTTCATTTAAGGCCATCACTACAACAGCGGTATCATCCACATCAGGATAAAAGCGATTGTCAAATTCAAACGCCCAACCCCCCGGTTCACCCCCTGGATTTTTCACCGACCAATCGCCATAGTCGAGAATTTGCTTCTCTAATAACCATTCTCCCGCTTTGACTAAGGCAGGATGGTCTGATGCTAAGCCTGATTCGGCTAAGGCCCGCACCACCAGGGCTGTATCCCACACAGGGGAAATACAGGGTTGAATCCAATAGTGATCGGCTGTTTCTAGGGCAAAGGCATCAATGGCAGCCAACCCGCGTTCGATAATCGGATCGTGGACACTGTAATTGAGGGCTTTTAAGCCTAGTAGGGAATTAAGCATCGCTGGGATAATCCCCCCCCAATCGCCTGTGGCTTCTTGGCGCTCTAGCACCCAGCGTTCGGCGGCTTTAATGCCTTCTTCTCGGAAGGGCACTAGGTTCGTGGCTTCCGCAAATTTGAACAGACCATCGAGATGAATAAAGACATCGGTCCAGTTGTTTTGAACGGGCAGATCAAACTGGGAGCGATCGCGCTCTTCTGCATACAGCTCGTCCAGATTAAACCCTGGCTCAAGGCGATACACAGGCTTGCGATCCATGACGATCAGCAAGGGCACCGTACTACCCCTAGCCCAACTGGACATTTCGTAGATCGTAAAGGGGAATTGCTCTGGCAACAGCATCACCCAAGGCGGCAAAGATGGGATGCCTCGCCAGTCATAACAGCCCATCAATGCCAGGTGCAGCTTCGTAAAGATCCGAGCACGACGGATGCCACCCCGCGCCACAATAAAGTCTCTAGCCCTCACCATGGCCGGATCCGTGGCGGGCACACCTAACAGCTTCAAGGCCATGTAAGCTTCCACAGAGACGCTAATTTCACCACCATCGCCAAAGTAGAGTTCCCAACCGCCATGATTGCGCTGGTGCGATCGCAAATAGGTTTCCACTTTCGCTAAAGGCCGAGAGCGATCGCTGCCCCAAATCCTATGCAGCAGAACCACTTCCGACGTAATGGAAACATTCGATTCCAGCTCAGCCCACCAGTAGCCTTTCTCATCTTGTTGCGTGAGCAGGTAGCTTTGCGAGGCTGCGATCGCTGTCTCTAAGGTTTTGATATTAACTGGATCTTGGACGTACATCATTCCCAATGCCTTTTTACTTCCGCATAGCGGTACTCATTATACTCTGCCAGCTTTTTTAACCAGAGAAAATGAGAGCGTTACTTTTTCTGTACATCCAGCACGTGAGAGAAGGCAAACGCTTATGCTGGGGCTAAAGCGAACAGGATGGACAATCATTCAGTTTCAAATTGTTTCTTGAAACCTTAGTGGGCAGCAGATCACAAACGTTATGATAACTTCGGTAAGCGAGGAATAAGTTGTGTACCAAAGAACCCATAGATCCGCATCTTGGAATTTGCCAGCCGAAGGAAAAAACACTCAATTGTTTCGACGGCTCTCTGTTGCCCAATCACAGCAGGATTCTCCTAGATTTCCCACTCAGGAGAGAATAGAAAATGTAGCTTTCGACCAGAACACATCAGAAATGTTTAACCTTCAGAAGGAAGAAGGTACCATCACACCTGTAGAGCAGGAAAGACTGGGTGTGTTAAAAGGCAAAATGGATGATTTTAGGTCGCAGAGACAAGAAAGAGTATCGCGGTTGGCTGGCGACTTTACCCACATTCCGATTCAGACCCCTGGGAGATATCCCGCAGTACAACTACAGTCCAAATTGAGGTTTGGGATCTCAGATGAAATGCCAGAGATCCAATCACCACCTAAGAGTCGCTGTTCGCCGCTCAATACAGCGGAGAGTGCTGTGCAGCGTCAGGAAATGCTAGTCGGGGAAAGCGCTGATGGGAGGGGGGATCAGCCTCTAAACGCTGATTTTAATCCTCAGCCAAAGGCAATCAGGGTCACTACTCATCCTCAAACCCTAGAGGAAAACTTGCAGCGAAAACAATCCTCATCACCCGTGATTCAACGAATGGTGGGGATGAACTCAAAGGGGATTAATGGAGAAATACAAGCTCTGATTAGTGACCCATCGAATATTGAGAAAATGACCGCAGCCTATACTTTTTTACAACATATTTCATGGGCTTATAATATTGTTGGAGGTAAGCTATTTGATATGAGTAAACCTGCCTTCAAAGATATCGGCACAACAGAAAATTTAATCTTAGTAGCTCATGGATCAGAAGGAGAATCTGGCCCATACAATGGTGCTACCATTGCTGGATTTTTAGCTGATAAAACCACGGGTCTCCCCGATAATTGGGAAGGAAGTGTATACATCACCTCCTGTTATTCTGGGACAGGCGCTGCCCCGCTTGTGCAGGCTGTAGCAAAGAATTTAGAGAAACTTGGCAAACCAAATATAACTGTCACAGGCTATGCGGGAACAACGGTTACTCATAAAGAATTTGATGAATTTATCTTTGTAGTCAACCCAAAAAAAGAATCAGAATTCAAAAATGTTTCTGCTCAAGTTCAATTAAAATATCAGCATTTATTTAAGGAATGGTATATAGCAATGCAGAAATTGACTCCTGATAATATTCTTGAGATGGCAAATTACACATCTAATCTGACTGCTGAAGCTTACAAAGAAATTGTTACAGCAGCAGCAAAACAGGATGTTTTTTTAGATGAAGCGCAGGGCGAAGTTTCCCGTACTTCATAACAAAACAACAAGGATGTACCCGTTATGATTGGTCTGTTACAGCTCCAACGTCCCTGAAAATACTTTTTCAGCGGGGCCTGTCATATAAACAGGGTTTTGCCCGCCTTCCCAATGAATCTTTAACAATCCTCCTGGCAGTTCAATGGTCGCTGAGGACTCGCTCTTGCTGGTAAGGACGCCAGCCACTAATACAGCGCAGGCTCCAGTACCACAGGCTAATGTGGAACCTGCCCCTCGTTCCCAGACTCGCATTTTTAGGTAGTCAGGACGGATGACTTGAATGAACTCTGTATTAATCCGCTGGGGAAACGCGGGGTGATGTTCAAATTGCGGTCCTAAGATCTGCCAATCAATGGCTTCTAGATCCTCGACAAACGTAATGCAGTGGGGGTTGCCCATGCTAACACAGGTGACCAACCAGGACTGACCGCCAACGCTCAAAGGTTGATTAATCACGGTTTCGCTGTCTGCACCTAAGGTGGTGGGAATGTCCTGAGGCCGCAGATAAGGCGATCCCATATTCACCTGGACTAGGCCATCGGCTTGCAGACTGGGGGTTATGGTTCCCGCTAGGGTGTGGATTTGGTAGGTGAGCGGTATTTGGGGGGAGTGACCTTCTAGGTCTGCTAGAAAGCGGGCTAGGCAACGAATGCCATTCCCACACATCTCCGGTTCAGAACCATCCGAGTTATAAATACGCATCGTGTAGTGGGTCTGGCCTTCTGCGGGGAGGGCAAAAATGACGCCATCGCCGCCAATGCCGAAGTGGCGATCGCACAATTGTACTGCTTGCTGGGGTGTCAAACAGGGTTGGGCTTGGCGGCGATTGTCAATAAGGATAAAATCATTTCCTAACCCTTGATACTTTGTAAACTCAACTCGCATTAGTCTTCCTTAGAGAACCCAAACAAAATCCCTTTGTATACTACTCTGGCACTCAGGGAACCCAATTTATAAAGTTTGCCAGTATTATGGCAGCATAGGCTATCACTATTAAATAGCGCTAGAAATTCTTACCGCGACTGAGTTATCCTTTTACCCTTTTGTGTAGCGAAGCGAATGTCCACTGAACTTGATGTCAAACTTCCTAGCTTCCGACAACTTCAGACCCTCATCCAAGAAGGGTCTGAAGTTGAGATCAAATTAATTACCAACGATTTGCTTGTTGGTAAAGTGCGTTGGCAGGATAATTTTTGTCTTTGCCTTCTCGACCACTACGATCAACCCACTATTGTCTGGAAACAAGCCATTGTCTTCCTCAAACCCAAGTCCTAAAAGGGTAGGGGGTTTAGTCTTGAATAGACCAAAATCCCTAACTTTGGGTCATATGTTAAGATCTTCACTAAATTCACCAGATACTAGAGTAGTATCCAGCCTCTAGAATCTTGTCAATGGCCTTGCCTACTGGTTTTGAGTGACGAGGAAGCTAACATATGATCAAGAATTTTGCAACTCAAGCCCTTGAGAATTACAGACCCTTAGGGGCATACCTTGTAGAAGCTGGACTGCTAACCGATGCCCAAGTAGGTGTCGCCCTTGCTGACCAAAGCATCACATCCATGCTCTTTGGCGAAATCATTGTCGCCAGAGGTTGGTTGAAAGAGCAGACCGTCGAGTTCATTATGAACAAAGTTGTCTTACCAGAACGTTCACCCCAGGCTGATGATATGCAAGATTGTCTGACCCATCGCCGTCGCCCCATTTCTGGTCAAGCTGCTGTCAAGTCTCAATCTCGCCCTGCCTCTATCGATCAAGGGGGTATTTCTTGGATTGGTTAAGGCATTCTTTCTAGTCATTGTTAGGACTCTAACCCCTTCCATTTAGACTAGAAATATAACTTGCTGTAGCTATCTCTCCATGGATGATCAGAACGTTCGTCGGTTAGGCTCTCTGTTGCTAACCGTGTTGGGAATTTTTAGTTTAAGGCCTACGCCCTCTTTAGCCATTGAAGTCACGGTTACGCCTCAAAAACCACGTTTGGGTGACACCCTGTCCATCATAGTCATCCCTGATCCTGGAGAGCAGCTTACCCAAGCCCCTAACGTTAAAGTTGGGGGCAAACAGGTTCCTGCCTATCGCATTGCTCCCCAGCGCTGGCGAGCCTTATTTCCGACAATTCCCTTAGACAAACAGGGTCGTCGGAGTTTAGTGGTAACGGGGAATCAACAAACCCGCAATCTGGTTTTATGGATTGGCAACCGTTGGTTTGCAACCCAAAGTATTTGGTTACCCGCTGGCAACAGTTCTGGTACAGACCATGAGTTTGATCGCGTTGATGCGTTTAAGGCGATCGTCTCGCCAAAAAACTGTGGCAAGGGCCTTTTGTGCGCCCTAACAATGGACCGCTGACGGCAGGTTATGGTACTAAGCGAATTTATAATGGCGACTATTCCGATCCAGACTATCATCGCGGCCTAGATTATGCGGGCTGGAAGGGTTCTCCGGTTAAAGCCGCAGCAGCGGGTAAAGTGCGGCTGGTGGGTCGAGAATCACAGGGGTTTCGGCTGCATGGCAATATCGTCGGTATTGATCATGGTCAAGGGGTCAACACGGTTTATTTACATTTGCAGCAAATCAATGTTAAAGAAGGCCAAATGGTGCGTGCAGGCCAAATTATTGGCACGGTCGGCTCTACAGGGGCGTCTACGGGGCCACATCTACATTTTGGCTTGAATGTTAACGGCAAAGCCGTGGATCCGACTCCTTGGCTGAAATGGGGATTTCAATAAAAACGATCTCCCTTCGACAAAATCATTGGCATAGCCTCTCCTGAGGAGACTCGCGTTCTTGCCCAACACTACGACTTCACTGACAAAGAACTTGACGTCCTCATCAACTACGGCATCAAATACCATGTGGGGCGCAATGCAGGAGGTGATGACGGATGAAAATTCGGGATTATGCAGTCATTTATGAGCAAGGCGAAACAAATTGGGGGGCCATGGTTCCCGATCTACCCGGCTGTATCAGTATTGGAGGTACCTTTGAAGAAGTTCAGCAAAATATTCAAGAAGCCATTGAACTTTATCTTGAAGTTTTGCAAGAGCGTGGTGAATCTATTCCAGAACCAACCACTAAAGTTGGGTTGGTTGGAGTTGCTGCATAAGCTTCCTTGTTGGCAATAGCCGTGATATTTTCACTCAGGTAATGGGGAATACTAGGCATTAATGGGTCTATGGGTTAGGATCACCCGCATATTCATAGCCCAAAGCTCGGATAACTTAACACCACCATCATTCAGCGATAATCTGTGCCTCTAGATACACATTTTTTAATAAATCAAGCTATGATGGCCCTAACTTTTATTACTCTAATGGAAGTTTAACCAGTATGTCAGGTTCCAATCGTGTTATAAGTGTTCCGTCTTTGGCTGTTGATCAATCTTTAACCTCTTTTCCTCCTCAGCAAATGCTGGATTTATTACAAGGTGAGATTCTGCTGGATGTGCGCTCCCACACGAATTGGGGCGGGGCTGTGACGGCTACCATGTATTTGCCAAGGGTGCGATCGCACCTTTGGTCTCAACTGACCCACTATAGCTCTTGGGTTAATTACTTTCCAGACATCGTTAAAAGCGAAGTTCTAGAATATGCTTCCCACACGGTCGAACAGACTCATCGCTTGTACCAAGCAGCCCGCAAAACCTTCTTTCTGATGTCCTTTGAAGTCGAAATCTTTCTGCGCGTCTCCGAGTGCTTTCAGCAGCATATTCAGTTTTCCATGGAACGCGGCAGTTTTAGTGATTTTTCCGCCGACCTCAGGTTGCAAGACTGCGGTGAAGGCACGATCCTAACCTACTCCGTAGCCGCAACTCCACTGATTCCTATGCCCTCTATCTTTATTCAAGAAGCCATCCGCGCCGATCTTCCTGGCAATATGAGGCATATGCGCCAATCCCTCTGTCAGTAGGTCAGTCACACCTAATAGATCAGGGTCAACCCTATCCATCCAGTTGACTTCAGCAGTCAATCGATCGTGGTCTAGCTTATTGATATAAAGCTACTGTTTATATACTTCTCTAGTAAATTGCGGTATCAATGCCGCAACCCTTTAAAAATTCCCAAAAAGATGATGGTTCACGGTTTTTGCCTTTTACCTTTTGACCTTTGACTTGCGCCCTGGATTATCCCCCAGCCCTCCTTTGTTTGTAGCTTTCTTCCTGTAAGGTATGCTGAAGGCTATGGTTGGGGGTGAGAGCAACGTCTTTTGGGTTTCCCAAAACTGGTTTGTACGCCATAGCTTTGCCAAGGAGAAGTTAAATGCATCCTATGGTATTAGATTAAAAACTATTTTTCTACCGTAATATAGAAGACATTGGAAATTCTCTGAAGTAATTTGGAAGCATCTCAGCTTTTGTAACTATAAAATTCTCCTGGGATACAAAAGACAAAGCCCCTCAGTTCATTGCCATTTGAATTCATTGATATCAATAGCATGTATAAACGATTTATCCGGAACAGATTATTTCGGTCTAACACAACTATAAAGGGGTTTACCCTACCTGAGCTTCTGGTTGCTGCCGCTATTAGTCTGGGGGTTGTGGCTCTCGGTGGATTTGGTTTGGTTTCCATCCTAACGTCCAGTCAGGCTGCCAATGCCCAAAACGAAAGAAGGACAGAGCTTAACCGCTCCTTAGACTTTATTGCCACAGAGGTACGCCACGCAGAAAGCCTTGTCAAAGAAGTTGCCACCGAAACCCTACCTAGTGCCTTCACCACCTCACGACCCGCAGATGCCCAGCCTGTGCTGATACTGAAACTCCCAACGAGCAGCACCCCCATCATTTATTATGTGACCTCCCCATCCGATAACACTTGGCTCGGCCCAAAAGTCGTTTATCGTTGGGGACCCCGCTTTGAAGAAAATGGCAGCTATCAAGATGCCAATACCCCTAGCAATTGGCTCCATGAACCCCTCATTGATCGTATTGAAGACACAGGAGTGCTACCCACCTGCCGTCCTGAATGGACGGGGAATGGAACCCCTGGCTTTTTGGCTTGTGTGAATAACACTGGTAGTATGGCTGAGCTGCACCAAAATGGCAGAATCTTCAAGAATCTGGGTACCAACGAAATCTACAAAGCCAATACAACCGTTTCGACTCGGTCTATGCATGCCAGTGTCTCAACCTTTACACCGCCAAATGGCAACACTTTTACCGTTGGTAGCGGCACTGTCACCTTTGGTGCGGATGCCAGCATGACGATCCGTGTGATCGGGGGTCAGGTGAGCTGTGGACCAACCGGTCCGAGTATTCCCAGCAATGCAACGCTTAATTTTGTTTTACCCGATAGCACCACTGATCGCATCACCCTCAATCCAGGCTCAACCTACACCCGCACGGTCAATTCTGGGACAACCCTTACCGTTACCGGCAATCTTCTGGATAATACGACCGACTCCTGTGGGGATACAACCAGGAGTTATCACTCGGCTGCCAATGATTGGAATACTTCTAACGCCAAGCAAGCGATCACCCTTTATAACGGGGATGCTGCACCTTCATTTCAACCCTATGGGGGGCAAAAATCGTTGATCTCTTTCTTGGAAGATGCAAATATTTTGGAGGACAATGTCCTCCAGCTTGCTGATAATCAAGTGGTGATGACCTTTGAGCTGGGGGTGGAGTATGATGCCAATTACACAACCTCATCCGCTTTCGATATGCAAGATGTCGTAGTAGAAGCAGACATTAGCCCCAGTTAAAGCCTAATGATGGTTTGAACCTGCCTAAATTCAGTGCCATTCTAGACCACAAACTAGTCTCAGCGCCTTGGGTAGCCTGCCAACTGCGTGCATCGAAATAAAGATCTTCTAAGGAGATGTTGTACAAAGACTCTTGCAGTTTTTGATGCAAGCGTTTCCACAGGGTTAAGGTAACCCAGTCTGCTGCTGGTTGATTGCTGGTAGGTGTCTCAGCCCAGGGTTCAATGGTTTCGCCCACAGCTTCTAAAATTTGCCCTAGGGAAATGTGTACCGGCGAACGGGCTAATTGGTATCCGCCCTTCGAGCCACGAAGGGAGCGGACTAATCCAGCTTGGCGCATCTCAATGAGGAGTTTTTCTAAGTAGGGAGCAGGTAAAGCTTGCCGCTCAGCAATGGTATTCACTGAAGCTGGTCCATAGTCTGGCTGCAAACTTAAATCTAGCAACGCCTTAACACTGTAATGACCCCGAGTGGTTAACTTCACCTTCACCCCCATCCTGTAGGAATAACCTATCCGTATTCTCCCTCATCAATCTAGACAAATATTCGCTTGGCGTAACGTCTAGGCCTAAACTGTTAAATTGATGGTCAAACCCCTTGCTTATTTATCTTACCGCCTAGCCTTTTGCGAGTGAATACATGTCTTTGTCTGACGCCTTTCGTCGTACCAAAATTGTGGCCACAGTAGGTCCTGCGATCGCTCATCCAGACATACTGCGAGCGGTGATCAAAGCAGGTGCGACAACCTTACGGTTGAATTTTTCCCACGGCACCCACGACGACCACCTCCGTTCCATTCGACTAATTCGACATCTCTCTTACGAACTCAATCAGCCCGTTGCTATCCTCCAGGATTTACAGGGGCCAAAAATTCGCTTAGGTCAATTTGCAGACGGATCTATCACCCTGAAAAAAGGTGATCCCTTCGCCCTCACCAGCCAATCCATCCCAGGGTCACAAACCAGCAGCAGGGTAACCTACGACAAGTTGGTGGAAGAAGTCGCTGTGGGGGCAACCATCTTACTAGATGATGGCCGCATCGAAATGACCGTTGAGGCAGTTGATCGAGAAGCGCAGACCCTACATTGTCGTGTTGTTGTTGGCGGCAAGCTTTCCGATTCTAAAGGGGTCAATTTCCCTGACGTCTATTTATCGGTAAAGGCACTCACAGATAAAGATCGCGAAGACCTGGTATTTGGTCTCACCCACGGTGTTGATTGGGTGGCGCTGAGTTTTGTCCGTAACCCCCAAGATGTCATTGAGATTAAAGAAATTATTGCCAAGGCAGGTAAATCGACCCCAGTGATCGCCAAAATTGAAAAACATGAAGCCATCACCCAAATGGAAGAGATTTTGAGCCTCTGTGATGGGGTGATGATTGCCCGTGGCGATCTGGGGGTAGAACTACCCGCTGAAGAGGTACCCATTTTGCAAAAACGGTTGATTGCCACGGCTAATCGCCTGGGGATTCCTGTCATTACGGCCACACAAATGCTAGATAGCATGGCTCACTCTCCTCGACCAACCCGTGCAGAAGTCTCTGATGTGGCCAATGCCATTTTAGATGGCACTGATGCGGTGATGCTCTCCAATGAAACGGCTGTCGGTCACTATCCGGTCGAAGCGGTAGCCATGATGGCCAAGATTGCCGAATGCATTGATCGCGAACGCATTACCCAAGACTATATGCCCTTAGATGATTCCGAAACAGCCATTCCCAATGCCATTAGTCAAGCCGTGGGCCATATTGCGGCCCAACTCAAGGCTAAAGCCATTCTGACTTTGACCAAAACTGGCGCAACGGGGCGAAATGTCTCCAAATATCGACCCCATATTCCGATTTTAGCCGTGACACCCCATGTAGAAGTTGCGCGCCAATTACAGATGGTTTGGGGTATACAGCCGTTACTAGTGCTTAACCTCCCCTCTATTGATGAGACCCTCCAAGCCTCCCTTAACATAGCCCAAGAAAAGGGGCTCGTTGAAGAAGGAGATTTGGTCGTGATCACCGCCGGAACATTGCAAGGCGTCGCTGGCTCAACGGATTTCATTAAAGTGGAAATTGTCACCGCTGTCATGGGTCAAGGCAGGGGGATTGGCCAGGGCTTGGTGAGCGGCCTAGCCCGTGTGACGACAACCACCAGCAGCATTAGTGGGTTTAATCATGGAGAAATTTTAGTGGCCACCGAAACGGACGCCCGTTATGTAGATGCCATCCGTAAGGCCGCAGGTATTATTACTGAAGTCGGCGGAATGAACAGCCACGCTGCTGTTTTGGGTTTACACTTACGAATTCCAGTGATTGTGGGGGTCAAAAATGCCACCCGCATGATTCGAGACGGCACCCACCTCACCTTAGACGTCAAAAAAGGGCTAGTTTATTCCGGCACTAAGATCTCAGGCAAAGGCTATTAAAATTGCAAAAGATAAAATGCCATGAACACCATTTTTAGCGCTCAAACTGCTATCAACGATAAACTCTCTCAACGCTTTATTGCCCTGGATCCGGGTGGCTACTTTTTGATTTATTTAGATCGAGAGGCGCAGTGTATTTGTATGGATCATTATGCCAATGACATTGACGACAGAGGGCTAGCCGTGGATCCAGACACTGGTGAACCCATTGCTTGCCGTGGCAAGGTAGAGCGCCAACCAGATGCCCAATTTCGAGCCAAAACGGCGAAGGAGCTGTGTATTGAAATCTTTGAAAAACCAGAAATTTGTCTGGTGACTAAGCTGGATCACGCTGCCTATTTAGGTCGAGAGTTGATTCGTGCAGAAATTGCCTTAGCTCAAGGACAGGAGTATATTCAAGATTGATATCGTTAAGATGAATATGCAGCCCTCACGGCCAGCTTCAGACGGGAGAAGAGGATTGACTGCGCAACCCGCCCCCAATTCAGTCCCTCAGACCCTGCTTATTGCCGTTGTTGGGGATATTCATGATGCTTGGGATCAACAGGATTCCTTAGCCCTAAAAGCCCTAGGGGTGGATTTAGTCCTGTTTGTCGGTGATTTTGGTAACGAAGCCGTTGAGCTTGTGCGAGCTGTGTCTAGGTTGGATTTGCCCTATGCTGCTGCATTTGGCAACCATGATGCCTGGTATACAGCTACCCCTTGGGGCACTAAACATTGCCCTTATGATCGCAGCCAAGAAGATCGGGTGAGGCAACAATTGAACCTGTTAGGGGAAGCCCATGTGGGGTATTCCCATCGTACCTTTTCCCATTTAAACCTCAGTGTGGTGGGGGGGCGGCCCTTTAGCTGGGGGGGGCCTGAGTGGCGCTGTGCTCAGTTTTATCAGGAGCGCTTTGGCGTCGGTGGTTTTGCCGAATCTACGGCTCGGATCACAGCAGCGGCGACGGCGGCCCCGGCGCAGACTATTCTTTTCTTAGGGCATAACGGGCCGACGGGCTTAGGAGAGCAAGCAGAAGATCCCTGTGGCAAGGACTGGCAGCCCCTCGGTGGAGATTTTGGAGATTGGGATTTACGGGCTGCGATCGCAGCACCCAAGCCGCAGGCAAGCAGATTCCCCTTGTTGCTTTTGGTCATATGCATCATACCCTTCGCCACACCAAAAAGGTGCAGCGGCAACGGCTCTGTGTCGATACAGCCGGAACGGTTTATTTGAATGCCGCCTGTGTTCCTCGGATTGTCAAAACCAACCAAGGGCTGCGTCGGAATTTTTCCCTCGTCACCCTGCAAGATCAGCAAGTTACAGAAGTAAAACTGGTGTGGTTAGACGAAACCTTCACCATTGTCACCGACCCATCCGAGCGGGTTGCAACTTCTGAAACCCTCTACACCAAATCAGCCAACGATCTTACTGCCCCAGCCCATTACACCCCTTCCGTTTTTTAGAGTTTAGATCTTTACTCCTCTTCTGTCACTCTAGGCAGAGGAAAACAAAGATAGTGAATTCAATTGATGCACAACTGGACAAATGAATTGATTCATGTTGCCGATAAGCTGCTCAAAACCTTTGTTTAATGAGGGGATAGGGTAAACTTCTAACCAGCGATTGAGCCAGTTAAACCCACATTCAGCAGTCATGTGGATTGTCAACCACTCGTTTTGAGAACGACCTTCGACAATGCAAAAAGCATTATCGCAACATCATTAGCTTGATATAATAAGAACCTCGGTTGGAATAAGCTGATGCACATACCCAAAACAAACTCAGAGACAGCAAAACACCCTATATCTGCACTCAATCTTTACGAAGCTGACTTCTACGCTTGGACACAGGAACAGGTAATGCTTCTCCGTAGCCAACAATTGAGTCGGGTTGACTTGCCAAATCTAATTGAGGAGATTGAATCTTTGGGTAAGCAACAGCGCCAAGAACTGCGTAACCGCTTGAGTGTGCTGGTTGGGCAGTTGCTAAAATGGCACTATCAACCCCAACATCGTAGCCGGAGCTGGTTAGCGACCCTTCGCATCCAACGATTGGATATCACTGAACTACTTGAAGATAATCCCAGCTTAAAACCATACATCGAAAAGGCACTTGATAAGGCATATCTTAAAGGAATTGAACTAGCGGTTGGAGAAACTAACTTACCACATCGTGCTTTTCCAACGAGATGCCCTTACACCTTGCTAGAGATATTGGATAGTCACTTTTACCCTGGTGAACCGAGTGAATTGGTAGAAGAATAATCCTAGTTCCACATTGAAAGTAAAACACTGCCGACAGCCTAGCCTGATCGGCGTTGAGATTCAACCTGGGCGATCGCCAATCGCGTTTTCAACACAGCATCGGGATTGAGGCTGATCGAATCGATCCCTTGCTCAACCAAGAACTCAGCAAATTCAGGATAGTCACTGGGGGCTTGGCCGCAGATGCCAATTTTGCATCCCTTGGCTTTGGCAACCCCAATCACCTGCTGCACCATAGCCTTGACGGCATCGTTGCGCTCATCAAAGAGATGAGCAACCAAGCCAGAATCGCGATCGAGCCCCAGGGTAAGCTGAGTCAAGTCGTTGGAGCCGATGGAGAACCCATCAAACACCTCGGCAAATTGCTCCGCCAAAATCACGTTACTGGGCACCTCGCACATCACATACACTTGCAGATCATTTTCGCCCCGTTTCAGTCCATGCTTCGCCATTTCATCAAGGACGTGCTGACCCTCTGCGGGCGTGCGACAGAAGGGAATCATGGGAATCACATTCCGTAACCCCATATCATCGCGAACCCGTTTGAGGGCTTGACATTCTAAGGCATAGGCATCGCAGTAGTTGGGGTCGTAGTAACGAGAAGCCCCTCGCCAACCGAGCATGGGATTTTCTTCCGTGGGCTCGAATTGCCGTCCCCCCAATAAGTTGGCATATTCATTGCTCTTGAAGTCGGACATACGCACCACCACTGGATTGGGGTAAAAGGCAGCAGCAATCATGCCCACACCCTCAGCCAGTTTGTCTACAAAGAAGTCTGGCTTATAGGCATAGTGGGCTGTGAGTTCAGCAATGCTGCGTTTGGCGTCCACATCGGTTAACTCGTCATACTTCAATAACGCCAAAGGATGGGTCTTAATTTGATTGGCAATAATGAACTCTAAGCGAGCCAGCCCGACACCATCGCAGGGAATAGCTGCTAATCCGAACGCTTCATCGGGGTTCCCCACATTCATGAGGATTTGGGTGCGGGTGCGAGGCAGCTCATCCAAGGCCGTCTCTTCTAGGGCAAAAGGTACGAGTCCTGGGTACACCTGACCCGTTTCTCCTTCAGCACAGGAAATGGTTACCTCTTCACCCGTTTGCAGGATCTCTGTGGCATGACCACAGCCAACAATGGCCGGAATTCCCATTTCACGGGCAATAATCGCAGCGTGACAGGTGCGTCCCCCCTGGTTGGTGACAATGGCGCTGGCCTTTTTCATGATCGGTTCCCAGTCTGGATCCGTGCGATTTGTCACCAAGACTTCTCCAGCCTGAAACTCAGTAATACTGTGAACAGAAGCAATGACTCGTGCTTTGCCTTGACCGATGCGATCGCCCACCGCTCGACCCCCAATTAGAGGTGTTGGTAGCATATCCGCCGTCAGTCGATAGGACAACAGGCGGTTAGCAGCTTTTTGGGATTGAACCGTTTCTGGACGAGCTTGAACAATAAATAATTCTCCGGTTTGTCCATCCTGGGCCCACTCAATATCCATAGGTGAGTCCACTCCGCGAACCTGAGAATAGTGATCCTCGATCAGACAAGCCCAGCGAGCCAGGGTGAGAATTTCTGGATCATTGATGGCAAATCGAGCCCGGTCAGCATCGTTAACGGAGATGTTTTTGGTGAGCTTACTTCCGCCCACATCATAAATCATCTTAATTTCTTTACTGCCCAGCCGCTTCCCTAAAATTGGCCGAAAGCCTTCTTGGAGTGTGGGTTTAAAGACCAGGAATTCGTCAGGGTTGACGGCACCTTGGACGACATTTTCACCTAATCCATAGGCTGCCGTAATCAGGGCTGCATTTTTAAATCCGGTTTCGGTGTCAATGGAAAACATAACGCCAGAGGTGGCCAAGTCTGAGCGCACCATTTTTTGCACCCCTACCGACAAAGCCACTTGGAAATGATCAAAGCCTTTGAGGGTGCGGTAGGAAATGGCACGGTCTGTGAAGATCGAAGCAAAGCACTTGTGGCAGGACTCTAGCACCTGTTTAACGCCGTGGACATTCAGATAGGTTTCCTGTTGCCCAGCAAAACTGGCATCGGGGAGATCTTCTGCCGTAGCACTAGAGCGCACTGCGACATCAAGGTTGTAGTGGTAGGTCTGTTGTTGATCTGGAGAAGAGAGATGGCCGCTCTGTTTGGCCTCAGTCCCTACGCCATATTGTTCACAGAGCTGGTAGTAGGTCGTGGAAATGGCCAATTCTAAATCCTTGGGGAAGGGGGTGTGCAGAATTAGCGATCGCGCCTGTCGACCTCGCTGGCGCAAATTATCGACATCCTCCACATCTAGATCCGCAAAAATCTCGCGCAACTGCGACTCAATCCCAGCTTGGGTAATGAAATGGCGGTAGGCATAGGCAGTGGTGGCAAAACCATTGGGTACATTCACTCCTAAAGGAGTCAAGTGTTGAATCATCTCGCCTAAGGACGCATTCTTACCCCCCACGAGGGGAATATCAGCAATACCCACTTGATCAAACCCTAGGATCAGCGCTTGATCTCTGCTAGTTTCAGGGATAGAACGGGTTGTAAAGCTAATCATCTTTCTTCAGTTATGACAGGGTAAAGAATATAAATCGCAGAGAAAATAAAGAAGGAATAAAAAACTTTTAGTGGAATTAAAAAAGGTGTTTTTTAGCGATGAAATAAATCCATAAAACTCATCAAAGCTATAAAGGATAATTTATGTAACTCTATTCAATTATATCAACAACAATATTGCCAATAAAACACATAACCTAAAATGAATCTTTTCTTAATTAACAACCTATGCCTTCATAAACTCTCTTCCAAAAAACAATATATTTGTTGTTTAGTAGCATTAGCCACTCGTTGTGCCAATGCTAACAGAATTTTGTATCCACTTAATTTCTGGTGCGGATAAAGTTGTAATTTAGCTACTATTAAGATGGTCAGAATAGAGACTAAAATTACAATCATATCGAATGATTTCAGGATGACAAAATCATATCGAATGACTCTTGTTTCAGGAGCTGTATGCAGAAGATGGCGGTGGTCATCCGGCATATCGTAAGATATCAGAGTGCTATCAAGCCACTGCAATTTCTAGTGGGAAGTATAAAGGCTTTAGAGTGTCACATTAGATGCAACCAAAAGCCAACTTGCTGCAGCCCTCGGCACAATTCCCGCTACGCTTTCGAGAGCCTTTTATCGTCTCAGTAGTGAAGGAATGATTACAGTCAATGGTTCGCAGATTGAAGTGCTGGATCGCGATCGCCATTGGGCTTGATTGAAGGATAGTACTCTAGATCTAGAGATCTAGAGATGTTGTATCCCTACCAAACCATGATAAAGTGAGTGGTTGCTGTGTCTTTGGACATCCTGTTACCCTATGGGTGTAGTTAAGTAACACTCAGCGCTTTTCCCTAGCGGCGGCATAGCCAAGTGGTAAGGCAGGGGCCTGCAAAGCCTTTACCCCCAGTTCGAATCTGGGTGCCGCCTTTCAATCAAATCAGCACTAGTCAACTCATTGCTTCTTTGTTTGGATAGAATCTCATTATTTTAGGGGTTCCCTGACGGTTATTTGGCGTCCATCCAATTGGCTCCTGTGTGAATCTCGGCCACGAGGGGGACACTTAAGGGTAGTGCCATTTCCATGATGATTTTGATTTGCGATCGCACTTCTTCCACTTCTTTTGGGGGCACCTCTAAAACTAATTCATCATGGACTTGCAGCAATAACCGACTCTCGTAGGCTTTTAGGGCGGCTTGGAGTTGGATCATGGCAATTTTAATCAGATCCGCACTGGAGCCTTGAATGGGGGCGTTGGCGGCTGCCCGCAGGAGACCGCGATCGTAGCTGCTCAGTTTGATGTCGTTGAGATCAATTTCAGCCAAGTGGTCAAGATCTTGATCACGATATTTTTTGAGGCTGCGGCTCTCAAACTCAAAGTAGCGGCGTCGCCCCAGAATCGTTTCCACATAGCCTTGGCTAATGGCTTCCCGCTCCATGCGCTGCAAATACGCAAATACTTGGGGATAGCGATCATAAAAGCGTTGAATAAAGTCTTTGGCCTCGCCGTATTTGACCCCTGCTTCGCGGGCAAACCGATGGGGACCCATGCCGTAAATGACGCCAAAGTTGATGATCTTAGCCAGCCGCCTTTCCTCGGCAGAAATATTCTCTTTTTCTAGCAAGAGGTTGGCGGTGAGGGTATGGACATCTTGACCTTGGCGATAAGCCTCTAGCAATCGTGGTTCTTGGCTCAGATGCGCCAGAATCCGCAGCTCAATTTGCGAGTAATCCGCCGCCACCAATAACCAATCTGATTCAGGAATAAAGGCTGCCCGAATCTGACGACTAAATTCTGTGCGAATGGGAATATTCTGCAAGTTGGGATTAGAAGAAGATAGACGGCCTGTGGCGGTGACCGCTTGATTAAAATCCGTATGGATGCGTTGGGTATCCGCCCGAACCAAACTGGGCAACGCATCCACATAGGTGGATTTGAGTTTAGCCAGGGTGCGATATTCCAGGAGGACATCAATAATGGGATGGTCGCCTTGTAATTTCTCTAGGGTAGCTGCATCGGTGGAGTAGCCCAGCTTGGTTTTGCGCGACTTTTTAGGATCTAGCTCTAAGCGGTCAAACAAAATCTCACCCAACTGTTTGGGCGATCCGAGGTTAAAGATTTCTCCGGCCAGTTCATAAGCACCCGCTTCCAAACGCTGTAAGTCGGTATCCAGTCGCTGGGAGAGGGTGTGTAAATAGTCGGGGTCAATCCGCACCCCAGCAGTTTCCATCGCCGCCAAAACTCCTTCTAAGGGGAGTTCTACCTCTAGAAATAACTCGTGCAAGGGCGGGATCTGAGTCAGTTCAGCCTGCAATTTGGCGTGGAGTTGATAGGTGGTAAACACATCTAGGCCGCAATATTCGGCAACCTCAGCCACGGACAAGTCGGCAATCGATTGCCCCTTGGGCACCAAATCCTTGTAGCTTTTGGCAGTAACCTGTAAATAATGGCGCGATAGATCCGTAAGATTATGGCTGCGCTCTGGATTGAGAACATAACTCGCCAGCATCGTGTCAAAGACAACGCCAGCCAGATCAATCCCTTGAAATTGCAACACCAGCCGATCAAATTTGGCATTCTGAAATACCTTGGGATAGGTGTCACTTTCTAAAATGGGACGCAAGCCTTCTAGGGCCGTTGCTAAATCGAGATTGGAGCCGTCTTTGTGACCCAGGGGAATATAAGCGATCGCTTGTTCATCTTGCTGCCAACAACAGCCAATACCCACCAGATGGGCATCTCGCGGCGACAGGCTATCGGTTTCTGTATCCCAGGCGACGGGGTGTTCAGGATTGGTATAGGTTTGCAAAAGCGTGATTAACTCAGCCAACTGGTTCGGCGTATTAACAATCCGGGGCAGGATGGCAGGTAGAGAGAGGGTTTGAGCAGCTTCAGTATCGGCTGCACTAAAGAACCAAGTATCATTGTCTGGATCACCTGGATCCGGCGTGACGGGATCAGGTGTGACGGTGGAGGTTGGTGAGGGGCGGGGAATTTCGGCACCGCCTAATTGCTGCTGGAGTTGATTAATCTGGCGCAGAAAAGACTGAAACTCCAGTTTTTCTAGGACTGGTGCTACTTTTTCAGGATCAAAGCCTTTCAGCTCAAAGTCTGAGAGCGTCACGTCTAGAGGCACATCCAGGACGATGCGGGCTAAAAACTGGGAGTGATAGGCAACCTCTTTGCCCTCGACGAGCTTTTGCTGCACCGCCCCTTTGATTTGAGCAATTGAGGCATAGATCTGATCTAAGGTGCCAAACTCCGTCAGTAGTTTGACGGCGGTTTTATCGCCAATGCCCTTGACGCCGGGAATATTATCCGACGCATCCCCGCAGAGGGCTTTATAGTCCACCACTTGGTCAGGGGTAATCCCCATTTTCTCCTGCACTTCTTCGGAGCCAAAGGATTGGGGAGCAGTACCACTGCGGGCAGCAGCACTATAGATGCTACTCATGTACAGGATGCGGATGCGATTGTCCGGTTCAACCAACTGGAACAAATCGCGATCGCCACTCAGGATCTTTACCTGAAACCCTTCCTGGCTGGCTTGGCAGGCCAATGTTCCCAAAACATCATCCGCTTCGTAACCTGGGACCACGATAATGGGCAAATTGAGCGCCCTCAGCAGCTCTTGCAGATTCTCCAAATCGGCAATAAAGTCTTCTGGGGTTTCGATGCGATTGGCTTTGTAGGTGGCCTCGGCTTCGTGACGAAATGTGGGCCCCCCCAAATCAAATGCGATCGCTAAGTAGTGGGGGGCTTCGGTTTTAATCAGGTCTAAGAGGTTTTTTAAAAACCCATAACAGACACTGGTGGGTAGCCCGGTAGAGGTACGCAACCCTCCATCTCGGCTTTTAGCAAAGGCATAATAGGCCCGAAAGGCTAAGGAATGCCCATCGACCAAGATCAAGGTAGGTTGTTGTGAGTCAGCATTCACAGACATCTGGAGAGCTGGGGCAACAGGTACAGCAGAGGGGAAGTAGGAAGCATGTCCCTATTGTACGGATTTGCACAGCTTTAGCGGTAATTTGTCCAACTTTTACATGCATCTTAGAATAGGCAGCCTAAGCAATCCCGCCACCCACCATGCTACGATGCGGGACAACTTCAACCCACCACCCCGCATGACCCGCACCCACCACGACCTCTTCGCCAAACAACACCTCGAAACCCTCCTGGAAATTGTGGGTGAAGTCACCAGCAGTCGCAAAATTGTCAGTGAAACCCATGAAGTCGATATTCTGTTTGTCCCCGATGCAAAAGTCCAGGAAAACCTCACAGCCTTGGGTATCCTCGGACAAATCGCAGCCCATATCTGCTTGATTGAACCGTTCCGCAACTCAGTCCAAATAGACGAAGTAGAAGACTGCATTGGCAAGCTGATCCATTTCACTCAAGAATTACGACGCAAAGCCAAACGAGAAAAGCAGGTTTTGAAACGAGCTGAATATCCTCGATTGTGGATTTTAAGTCCAACAGTGTCCGAGGGAATGATTCAATATTTTGCGACCCTTCAGCAACCTCCCTGGCCATCAGGCTTTTATTTTTTGCAATCCTTGCGTACCGGACTAGTTGCGATTCATCAGCTTCCGGTGAATGAGGCAACATTATGGCTGAGGTTGATGGGACGAGGCAGCGTGCAACAAAGGGCAATCACGGAGTTATTGGCATTACCTCCAGGCCATCCAATGAAGCGTAAAACGATGGAACATCTGTCGGTGTTGCAGATCAGTTTGAGTGTAAGGCAGAATTTGGATAGAACTCAGAGAGAACTAGCGATGAATTTAACTCCTGTGTATGAGCAATGGCGTCAAGAGACGCTGCAAGAGGGCAGACAAGAGGGCAGGCAAGAGGGGATCCTAGAGGGACAGCGAAACGAGGGGTTAAGCTTTGTATTGAGACTCCTGACCCGTCGATTCGGATCGATTCCCTCGGAAACTGAAGCCCATATCCAATCGCTTTCCTTATCCCAAATAGAAGAACTGGGCGAGGCTCTGTTGGATTTCTCTCAACCATCGGATTTAGACGAGTGGATCAAATCGCATTTATAGCTGAAAGCGATCGCAGATTACAATAAAGTGAGAACCTTCAATTTGAAGTTTGCAGACGCCTACACCAAGGAGGCATGGGCAAAGAGGGAGTCATCTAATGTATCCAAGTATGCATTGCGCTAGCAGTATCTAGCTTGAAGTCATATCACTAGAAATCGGTGACTTTTGCCCCAAGCGGGGTTCGGTACCAGCCCATAACCGTTGGATATTCGGCCAATGTCGCCAGATTACATAGAGACTGGCCGTTAGACTAAACAACCCATAGGCCAAGGGTTGGTGCCCCAAAACCATGAGGATGGGGAGGGCGATCGCAGCACTGATCGAACTCAGGGAAACAATCCGAGACACGGACAAAACCACCGCAAAAATGCCCAAAGCCGCCAAACCGACAGTCCAGCTCATCACTAACAAGACTCCTAAGCCTGTGGCCACGGACTTGCCGCCGGTAAACCCCAGCCAAATCGATTTACTATGACCCAAAATCGCCATGAGAGCCGCCAAGACTACCATCCAAGATCCCCACAAAGCAGGATTAATGGTCTCAGGGGCGAGGTTGAACATGGCACTGTTGGTATAGGCCCAACGCAGGAGTGCGATCGCACCCGCTCCCTTCAAAATATCCACCCCCAAGGTCACTAAGCCCGGTCCTTTACCCAAGGTTCTTAGAACATTGGTCGCCCCTGTAGATTGAGAGCCATGTTCACGAATATCAATGCCCTGTAGTCCTCTACCTAGCAAATACCCTGTCGGGAAGGAGCCCAAACCATAGGCAACGATTAACAACACACCATTACAGAGCAGCCAAATCACCATAGCGGATCCCTTTGTCCTTGTGGATATACCAATGCGGGGCACTCCTGCCATTGTTTCATGTCCAGTGGTTCAGGGTACACCCTAGAGCCGTTTTTGCAAGACCCTTTCCCATTGATTGAAATTTTCTAAGACCTTCCCTGTACCCAGCGCCACACAACTGCAAGGATCAGAAGCAATATGGACGACCAAACCTGTTTCATAACGGATTAAGGCATCCAGTCCTTTGAGCAAGGCTCCCCCACCCGTGATCACAATACCCCGATCTATTAAGTCCGCCGCTAATTCAGGAGGAATTTTTTCTAACACCCGTTTAATCGCTGCCACAATCCGCCCTAGGGACTCGGCTAGGGCTTCGCGGATCTCTAAGCCTTTGAGCACCACACTGCCCGGTAAACCAGAGAGCAGCCGTAACCCTGAAATTTCTAGGATAGCCTCATCTTGCTCAGGGTGAGGATAGGCAATTCCAAGAGCTATCTTCACTGTTTCGGCAGTCTTTTCCCCGATCAATAAATCATGATTTTGTTTCACATGGCGACAAATAACCTGATCAAATTGATTGCCTGCTATCCGTAGCGATTCCGTCACCACGGTGCCCATATAACTGACCACAGCAATTTCTGTCGTGCCGCCACCAATATCAACAATCATATTGCCGATGGGTTCCTCTACCGGTAAATTTGCACCGATCGCAGCCGCAATCGGTTCCTCAATTAAGTAGACTTCCCGCGCCCCTGCTTGGGCAGCCACCTCAGCCAAGGCTCTTTTTTCAATACTCGTAGCCCCCACCGGACTACTGATAATCACGCGCGGATAGAGAAGGGTTTGGCCTTTTTGCACCTGCTGAATAAAATGTTTCAGCATTAAGCGAGCCGTCTCAAACCCCACAATTACCCCATCGGCCAAGGGATGGCTGACCAGAATACTAGATGGGTTCCGTTGCCACATGGCCTCTGCTTCTGCACCAATGGCCAGTAGGGTCTGATGGGTTTGGTCTAGAGCCACAACTGAAGGTTCGTTCAGGACGATCCCTTGACCACTTAGGTAAATTAGGGTACTCACTGTTCCAAGATCGACACCAATACCGTGGGATAAATGATTTAATGGCCCCAAACCCCCATACCTCCATGACAGCACTCACTCAAATCGGATAATCGACCTGATGACTAGCGTTAGATACATTGCCCGCTGGCTCCAACCCAGGTGTACTTCATCAATTCCTTGCCTAGTCTAGCTGATACATTTAAGCAACGTTGACTAACAATCGTTATCCTATGCACATTGGCAAACCTAAGGCGATCGCGGCTCTTTTGAGAGGCAACCATCGATATCCCAGATGGGTTCTGTGAAATGCGTCATCCCATCGAGCCTCATCTTGTAAATTGCTCCGATACTCTCGAATGATCTTGCTTATTGATATGCCTCTAACCCACCAATCCAAGTGACGACAGCACGGCGTTTACCTTGGCTCCTAAAAATGAAGACATACAGCCAATCGATTTTGAGCGGATTGTGGTCTCACTCCGTAGATCCCTAAAGTTTCAAGATAATCGCCATCGCGGCTGTGGTAGGAATTCTGCAAAAGACAGTAAAATGAGAGGCATAGCCTTCACTAGGCATGCACCATTGATGGATAAACTATCAAGCAAATATAGTAGTGAAAAATCACCAAGGAGAAGATAACTAGTGGTTCAAGTGGTATTAGGTGAAGACGAGGGAATTGAATCTGCATTACGCCGATTTAAGCGTCAAGTCTCAAAAGCTGGAATTTTGGCAGATGTTAAACGTCGACGCCATTTTGAGACCCCATTGGAGAAGAAAAAGCGCAAGCGCATTGCTACTCGTCGCAAGCGTCGTTTTCGCTAGAGTGAATACAGCAGCAGTTGGTCGAGCATTACTCAACAAAGCTGCTAAAACCCATAATTTTTAGCTCAATAATGCGAACAGCCACTCCCTATCCATAGATACAGGGAGTGGCTATTGTGGGAATTGGATCCTTTCCCCTATTATCGATCGCAGCGAGTAGAGGATCTATAAAGATTGATTCGTTCAGATTAATTGTAAAATGAGAAACCTGCAGATACCTTCTGCATTTGCTGGTAAGGAGATATCGACATACTATGGCCCGCATGTATTATGATGCCGATGCCAATTTAGATTTATTGGCGAATAAAACCATTGCCATTATCGGCTATGGTTCCCAAGGACATGCCCATGCTTTAAATCTAAAAGACAGTGGTATTCAGGTGATTGTGGGGCTGTACGAAGGCAGTCAATCCACGCAAAAAGCCCAGGCAGAAAGGTTAACGGTTAAACCTGTGGCAGAAGCAGCACAAGCCGCTGATCTGATTATGATCTTGCTGCCCGATGAGGTACAAAAAACCGTCTACTCTCAAGATATTCAGCCTCATCTGCGCGAAGGCAAGGTATTGGCGTTTGCCCACGGCTTTAATATCCATTTTGCTCAAGTCGTTCCTCCCAGTGTTGTGGATGTTGTCATGGTGGCCCCCAAAGGTCCGGGTCATTTGGTGCGGCGGACCTATACTCAAGGACAGGGTGTTCCTTGCTTGTTTGCCGTTTACCAAGATGCCTCTGGCCAAGCGCGCGATCGCGCCATGGCTTACGCTAAAGGCATTGGTGGCACCCGTGCTGGGATTTTAGAAACGACTTTCCGGGAAGAAACGGAAACGGACTTATTTGGAGAGCAAGCGGTCTTATGTGGGGGATTAACGGCTCTAATTAAGGCAGGCTTTGAAACCTTGGTTGAAGCAGGGTACCAACCTGAGCTGGCCTACTTTGAATGTATGCATGAGGTCAAATTGATTGTGGATCTGATCGTGGAGGGTGGCCTCGCTAAGATGCGAGACAGCATTTCCAATACAGCCGAATACGGGGATTATACTCGTGGGCCTCGGATCATTGATGAGCGAACCAAAGCAGAAATGCGGCAGGTTCTCCACGAGATTCAAACGGGTCAATTTGCCAAGGAATTTGTGCTAGAGAATATGGCTGGCAAAGCAGGGTTTACCGCCACTCGCCGTCGGGAAGCAGAGCATGCGATTGAAGAAGTGGGTAAGGATCTCAGAGCAATGTTTAGTTGGACAGACAAACAACCCTAGCATTTGTCTTCCCTAACGGTGGGTGTTTTAATCTCTATAAATTGCGTCTTAACAGGCCCAACTTGGGCTTTGGAATTTAGCGTACCATTCGCTCACCCTCGATTTTTGCCAAGTCCTAGACTGAACGGTTTGTTGGCCTTGATACAATTGGGTAATCAATTCAGCTTTGGCATCTGGGTATTTTTGCAACGCTGCTTGCAAATGAGATTGGTGTAAAACCAAACATCGAGTTGGTTTTAAGGTACTGACCGAAGCTGAGGTCGGTTGGTTATCAAAAATGTTAATATCTCCAAAATAGGTACCCTCAGACAGCTCAGCTATTTTGACGCCATCAACGTGGATTTTAACCTTGCCCTCAACAATAAAAAAGATCAGGTGCTTGCGATCCCCTGGCTGCAAATGACATTCTTGGCATCAAAGGTCAGTTCTTCTAACCCTTCCGCCAAACATTCTAGAAAAGATTCATTGTCAATACCTCCTAAAAAACCTGTCTTTTTCAGGAATATGAGGTGATTTGTCAGCGGTGAGGAGGATAGAGACAACATATCTAAAATTTAAGCTATATACAATACAGTGCTATGACTATTAGTATCCCTATCGTCCTTTAGTCCATCGACCGTATAACTACTGAATCGATGGCCAATGCTCATCCCTATCTACAAAAAGTTCAAGTGTAACCTTCCATCTATTGACCGTATAACTACTGAATCGATGACCAAGCGATCGCTAGTAGCCTGTCAGGATAGATTTGTAGACAGCTACAATCTACAAAACCCATTGTGAGACTATTTTGATGGGTTTAACCCAAATCAGAATAGTCTTAAGAAACCACTAGCCTTTGAATTCAAATACTCTGTTCTACTTAGAGTATTGCTAGAGTCTGGGAATCACCCTAATCTGAGGCCGTGGTTTGTGATGACGATATCCAAATTACTACAACCATCTCCACAAGCAGTTAGGATACGGTTGGGTTGTGTTCTCAGCCCAGGCTCCCTAAAGATTACTTTCTCTATCTGAGATAGGCCAATCTATAGCCATTCTAAATAGGTTATGAACAAGGGGGTGTGGGAGTAATGCCCCCACGCAGGGGTTTCTCCCTGCCACCTATCCAGAATTTGAGAAAGATCGCTATATGTTTAGATGGCAGACAATGCTAGTCAAGCAACACTTGGTTCAACCCTCAAACAGCAAACCTCATTGATTATGCTCGGTCGAACACTTGGTGGACGGTATCAGATCCTGGAGACTTTAGGCGGAGGAAGTTTCGGTCAGACCTACCTGGCTGTTGATATCCACCGTCCTGAGCGGCCACAATGTGTGGTAAAACATCTCAAGCCTGCAAAGCGAGATCCCGATTTTTTACCCAAAGCTCGTTCTCTTTTTGAGCGAGAAGCAGTAATGCTGGAAAAATTGGGAAGCCACGATCAGATCCCGCGCTTGTTAGCCTACTTTGAAGAAAAACAAGAATTCTATTTGGTGCAAGAGTTTATCCCTGGTCATTTGTTACGGACGGAATTATCCCAGGGCTGTCGGTGGTCAGAAGATCAGGTTGTGCAGTTATTGCAAGATATCTTGACTATTTTGGCGTTTATTCATCAGTTTGATGTCATCCACCGGGATGTTAAACCTGAGAATATTATCCGTCGTCAGCAAGATAATCGACTCGTTCTGATCGACTTTGGTGCGGTTAAACAGCTTCGCAAAGATCTCAGTGGCGATCCCTACTCATCCCTACCTGTGGGTGGCACCATTGCCATTGGTACCCCTGGTTATATGGCTCCAGAACAAGCCCAAGGTCGGCCTCGAACCAATAGCGATCTCTATGCCCTAGGCATGATTGGTATCGAAGCCTTTTTGGGTAAAAATCCCACACAGTTTAGGCAAACTGCCCAGGGAGAAATCGATTGGCAAGAAGAAGTTGCCATCAATTTAGGACTGGCCGATATTCTTCAACAATGGTACGCTACCACTTTCAATATCGTTACCCGTCTGCTCAAGCGGTTTTAAGTGACTTACAGCAGCGATCGCAATCATCCGGGTGGTTACAAAAAGTAGGCAAGATCTTGCGTTCACCCGTGCAAACTCTATGGACTAGTGACCCGACTTCAACCGCTGATCGGAGTGTACAGACCTCTCCCCAAGGAAATCCTGTCGTTAATTCCCCCGGGTCTCCTCTAGGGGCTAGCGTCCTATCTGTTGATCCAGACAGTGCCACCCAACGAATTGAAGCCGTCACAACAATTCAGGTTTTTATCAGTTCTCTCAATCGTGAACCCGAGTTGCATGTGGCCAAGCAATTGTTTGCGGCGATCAAAGCGGCTGGATACCAACCCTTTATGGCAACGCAAAGTTTAGAGCTGAAGGAGAATTGGGCACAACATATTGACCAGGCCCTCAAAGCCTGTGATTACTATTTGCTGTTATTGTCGCGAGCCTCGGCCCACAGTGAATTGATGCTGCAAGAACTGCGTGCTGTCAAAACTTTGCACCAGCTCCGCTCCCATCAGCGTCCCAAAATTCTGCCTATCCGTGTGGATTTACCCATGGATGGTTCGTTGAACTATGAGTTAAGGGGCTATTTGCATCGTTTACAGCAACGCATTTGGCGAACTGCCGCCGATACACCTCAATTGATCCAAGATATCTTAGCGACCTTAGTGGCGAGTGATTCCATTGCTAAAACCTTGGAGCAACCTAGCTCTGGAGCCTTTCCCTCCGTACCACCGTTGAATCCCGGCTCGGATGCCCCGCCTTTACCCGTGGCGGAACCAGAACTGCCTGAAGGGCAAGTCAATGTGGCTTCAGGGTTCTATATTGAGCGGCCTCCTATTGAAACCCGCTGTGCGGAAACAGTGATGGAACCCGGTGCCCTGATTCGGATTAAAGCACCGCGCCAGATGGGAAAAACGTCGTTAATGGCGAGAATTCTCCATCAAGCGGCCAGCCAAGGCTTGCATACCGTATCTCTTAACTTGCAGTTGGCAGATGGCAAGGTGTTTACGGATCTCGATCAGCTTTTGCGGTGGTTATGCGCCAGTGTTAGCCGCAGACTGCGCTTGCCCAATCGCTTACAGGAAACCTGGGATGATATTTTTGGCAGTAAATACAATTGTACGGCCTATTTTGAGGAATATTTGCTCACAGAGACTGAGGGACCGTTAACCTTAGCCCTGGATGAAGTGGATCGGGTATTTGAATATCCAGAGATTGCCAGTGACTTTTTTGGCTTGCTGCGCGCTTGGCATGAAGAAGCTAAAAACCAGGAGATTTGGCAAAAGTTACGGTTAATCGTTGTCCATGCAACGGAAGTGTACATTCCCCTCAATACCAACCAATCTCCTTTTAATGTCGGTTTGCCCATTGATTTGCCTGAATTTACCCTGGCGCAAATTAGCCAATTGGCCGATCTGCATCAGCTAGAGTGGGATGAGTCACAAACGACCCAGTTACAAACCTTAATTGGCGGACATCCCTATCTAATCCGTTTGGCCTTATATCACCTGGCTAAAGAGGATATGGGATTATGCCAACTCCTGGAAACTGCACCCACCGAAGCGGGTTTGTTTCGAGATCATTTGCGGGGACATTGGTGGAATCTCCAACAGCATCCCCAACTGGCTCAGGCTTTTGCCAAGGTGGTTACCTCCCATCAACCCATTGCCCTAGAACCATCTGTGTTGTTTAAGCTCCATAGTTTGGGCCTGATTCGCTTGGTGGGGAATGGTGCCCAGCCCCGTTGTGATCTCTACCGACAGTACTTTTCTGCGCTGGTGGGGGTAGAAAATAGAACAGGCGGCTAGCGTAGGGGATTGGGGTTGCCATCCTTTATCTAGCTGCCGCTCAGATACAGTCTTTGGTTTTGACTCAGCTCATGGATACTTCTGTTTCCGGTTGGCCGCAAAGCGATATGCCTGTTCCCATGAATCCCTACCAAGTGGGGGGGAGTTTACCCGTGGATGCGCGTACGTATGTGGTACGGCAGGCCGATCGCGATCTATATCAGGCTCTCAAGGCCGGGGAGTTTTGCTATGTCCTCACCGCACGCCAGATGGGGAAGTCCAGCTTGCGAGTCCATACCATGAAGCGGTTGACCCTAGAAGGATTTGCCTGTGCCGCCATTGATGTCACCAAAATTGGCAGCCAGAATATTACCGATGAACAATGGTATGCCAGCCTGATCGGGGCTTTAGTGAGTGAATTTCGGTTGGCGAACCAGTTCGAGTTACGCGCTTGGTGGCGCGATCGCACCTTGCTATCCCCTGCCCAACGCCTGACTGAGTTTATCGAGGAAGTCTTGTTTGCACAGATCCCCGACAATATGGTGATCTTTATTGACGAAGTGGATAGCCTCCTCAGCCTCAGTTTTTCGGCGGATGATTTCTTTGCGCTCCTGCGCGCCCATTATAACAGTCGCGTCGATCGAGGGGATTATAAGCGGCTGACCTTTGCTCTGTTTGGGGTGGCCACGCCTTCCCAACTCATTCAAGATCAGCAGCGCACCCCCTTTAACATCGGTCGAGCGATCCCCCTGCGGGGCTTTCAAACCTCAGAGACCCGTCCTTTAAGCCTGGGGTTGAGAACCATCTCAGAAAATCCTGAAGCCCTCGTTCAAGCAATTTTGACTTGGACCAATGGCCAACCGTTTTTGACCCAAAAACTGTGCAAGGTCTTGGCTGCTGGCTCTCCTATCCTTACAGGCCAAGAAGCCAAGATTGTGGATGAACTGGTTCACGCTCAGATCATCCACAATTGGGAAGCCCAAGATGAACCAGAGCATTTACGGACGATTCGCAACCGTTTGCTGCATGATGAGAAACGGGCAGGGCGGATCTTGGGCTGTTATCGAACCCTGTTAACCGCAGTCCAAGGGGACTGTCAAATTCGCATTCCCACTGAGAACCGTCCTGAACAGATGGACTTGTTACTATCTGGTTTAGTGATTCAAACCCAGGGTCAGCTCCAGATTCACAACCGAATTTATGCTGAAATCTTTAACTTGGCTTGGGTAGAGCAGCAATTGGCACAACTGCGTCCCTACGCGGAAGTCATGCAATCTTGGTTACGCTCCGGTGGCCAAGATCCATCGCGGTTACTGCGGGGTCAAGCCCTGCGAGAAGCCTTGGACTGGTCCAATACCAAAAGCTTAAGCAATCAAGATTATCAATTTCTCAGTGCCAGTCAGGATGCCGATAAACAAGCGGTAGAAATCAGTCTGGCCACGGAACGACAATCCAAAAAGGCCATTGAAGACGCCAACCAAATTCTGATGCAGGCTCATCGGCAAGCCCGCCGGATTGTGCGGGTTGCGATCGCAGCCCTGGCCATGGTATCGGGAATTTCAGTCTTGGCCATTAGTGTTGGCCTTCGCACGGGTCAAGATTTACAAGAGTCCCAACAAAGCCTTGCCCTAGAACAAGAAGGTGTGGTGATCCTCAGACAGTTTCCCACAGAACAACTGCAATCGTTACAAGCCGCGATTAAGCTTGGTCAAAGCCTGCAAGCCTTAGTTACTCCTAAGCACCCTCTGCAAGACTACCCCACGGTTAAACCCATTTATGTTTTGCAAACCATTCTAGATAGCATCTACGAAAAAAATACCTGGAAAGGCCATCAGGGTCGTATCAACAGTGGCTTCTTTAGTCCCGATGGCCAACAACTGATTACCGCAGGACAAGATGGCTATGTCCGTCTTTGGTCCGCTCAGGGCGAAAAGATCCGAGAGTTCCAAATCGATGCAAAGGGATTGAGATATGCTGACTTCCTCAGGGATGGTCGCATCATCACCCTCACTGTTGAGGGTCAGATCCAAATTTGGCAGCCTTCCGGTCAACCCAGCACCACCGTTTTGCAAAGCATCGGTATTACTGAAAGTATTCGGTTTAGCCCTAGCCGTCAACAGTTTGCCACGGTCACAGCCAAAGGCCAGGTTCAAGTTTGGGATCTCAAAGGTCAAGAAATTGCCCAATTTAAGGCCAATCATGAACAAGCCAGTAGCTTGAGTTTTAGCCCCGATGGTCAGCGTTTAAGTACGGTAGGAACCGATGGCACCATGCAGTTGTGGACCCTATCCGGCCAAAAACTAAAGGAGTGGAAAAGTCACACCAATCCCAACCTCAAACTCAACAGCGTCAGTTTTCTGCCCGTCTCCACGCGAGATTCCCCATCCGGTACGCCCGCAGACCAACCCTTTGTCATGGTGGGATCCGATGGCCTCATCCGGTTGTGGGATGCCACTAGCAACCAACCTGTGAATGTTTGGCGGGGCAGTCAAGCCCCCCTTTATTTGATCGATGTTAACCCCAAAAGTCGCCAGTTTGTGACCCTGGGAGAAGACAGCACCATCCGGCTGTGGGATGATTCCGGCAGGCAACTGGCCGAACTCAGAGGCCATTCTGGGTTAGTGAGTAGTGCGAGTTTTAGTCCCAATGGCAAACGCCTGCTCACCACAGGCAAAGATGGCAGCTTACACCTGTGGGATCTCGCGAACCAACAGCAATGGCGGGGAGGACATCAAAGCATTTGGAGTATTGCCCTCTCTCCCCAAGGAGACTCCCTGGCGACGACGGGGAAAGATGGTAAGTTGCGCCTGTGGAAGACTGCCGGAAACCTTCTTTGGCAAGTTGACGCCCATAATCAAGGGAACGACGTCATCTTTAGTCCCGATCAAACCCAGTTGGCCACTGCAGGCGAAGATGGCCATGTCCGGCTTTGGGATTTGCAAGGACATCTCCTCCAAGATCGCCACTTCACCTCAGAAGGGGTTTACGCCTTGAGCTATTCGTCTAAAGGAGATGTCCTTGCCGCTGCTGCTGGGGATGGCAAAGTCTATTTATGGCATCTGAAATCTGAGAAGCACAAGCAGTTTGCGGCCTCTCAGAAGCCGATTTGGGCGGTTAGATTTAGCCCCAATGGCCAACAACTTGTCACTGCTGGCAAGGAAGGGCAGGTTAAAATCTGGACAAAGACGGGGAAGGAGTTGGCAAACTTTGATGCCCAACAAGGCTGGCTGAGTGATGTCCGCTATACTCCAGACGGGAAAGAACTTTGGACAACGGGCAAGGATGGTTCAGTCCGGTTGTGGTCTGTGCAGGGTGAGCCGCGTCAGCAGTTTCGCAGTCATCCCAATGACATTCTGCGCATGGTTCTCAGTGCAGACGGTCAGCGTTTAGCCACCGCCGGACAAGATGGCAGTGTCAGAGTGTGGACCTCAAGAGGACAACAGTTGGCAGAGCTGATCAACCATCAAGGTGCTGTTTACGGTCTGCAATTTTCAGCGGATGGCCATTCTTTGCTCACGGTCGGCAAAGATGATGTCATCCGAGTATGGCAAACGGGCAGCCTCTCCCAATTGTTGGAGCGGGGGTGCCAATGGTTAGAGGTTTATGTACAGCAGCATCCAGAGGTTACCAATCCTTGTCGTCAAAATTAGAGATCTGGGATAATAGAGAGTCCTTGAAGGGGGTATAGCAGTTATTGATTAAGGAGTAGATGAACCCGGATGTTATATCGTCGATTTGGACGAACGGAACTGCAAATACCCGTATTTTCCTGTGGAGGGATGCGTTATCAGCATTCTTGGCAGGATGAGTCCGGCTGGAAAATTCCCCGTGCCAATCAAGACAACCTAGAGGCAACTATTCGGCGATCTATTGAGTTGGGTATTCATCACATCGAAACCGCTAGAGGCTATGGCACCTCAGAGCTGCAACTGGGGCGGATTTTGCCTAAGTTTCCTCGCCAACAATTGATTGTTCAAACTAAAGTTTCTCCCAAAGAGAGTGCTAAAGAGTTTCAGCAAACCTTTGATCAATCTCTACTCAATTTAAACCTGGACTATGTGGACTTGCTGGGCATCCACGGCATTAATACACCTGAACTTCTGGAGTTTACCCTGCGTCCGGGCGGTTGTCTGGAAGTAGCTCGGCGGTTACAAGAACAGGGCAAAGTTCGGTTTGTGGGTTTCTCTACCCACGGGGCTACGGATTTGATTGTGAAAACGATTCAGACGGATCAGTTTGACTATGTCAATTTGCATTGGTATTACATCAATCAGTTCAATTGGCCAGCCATTGAAGCGGCAAACCACCATGATCTGGGGGTATTTATCATCAGTCCTGCTGATAAGGGCGGTATGCTCTACAAGCCTTCACCCAAATTGGTGGCGTTGTGCCAACCTTTAAGTCCGATGGTCTTTAATGACCTCTTCTGTTTGAGTCATCCTCAAGTGCATACCCTCAGTGTGGGGGCAGCTCGTCCAAGTGATTTTGATGAGCACTTACGAACGTTGGATTTATTAGAGCAAGCCGAGACCCTGCTGACTCCGATTTTAGAGCGGTTACAAGAGGCTGCGATCGCAACCCTCGGCGCAGACTGGGTCAAGACTTGGCATCAGGGTTTACCCAGCCATGAACACACCCCTGGCAATATCAATATTCCCGTGATCCTGTGGCTACGCAATCTAGCCATTGCCTACGACATGCACGAATATGCCCAGATGCGCTACAACTTACTGGGACAAGCGAGTCATTGGTTCCCCGGTCAAAAAGCCACTCAGGTGACTCGCTTGGATCTTAGCCAATGTCTACAAACTAGTCCCCATGCCGCCCGCATTCCTGAATTATTGGTCGAAGCAGATCGCCAACTGGCAGGTGAAGCCGTGCAACGCTTATCCAAAAGCCCTTAGAGGTCTGTCAATGGCCGTGCTGAGACTATTCTGCCGAGATTTTAACTGACAAAATTTTATCGCCTTGGCGAATCGCATTGACCACGTTCATATCTTGGGTTTGGCCGAAGGTGGTATGGACGCCATCTAAATGGGATTGGGGAGAATGACAGATAAAGAATTGGCTACCGCCTGTATCCCGGCCAGCATGGGCCATCGATAAAGTGCCGGATAGATGTTTATGATCGTTAATTTCACATTTTATCGTGTAGCCAGGACCGCCCGTGCCCGTGCCTTTAGGGCATCCCCCTTGGATCATAAAATTAGGAATGACGCGATGAAAGGTTAAGCCGTCATAGAACCCCTGCGTAGTCAAGTCCACAAAGTTCTTAACTGTATTGGGAGCCTCTTGATCAAATAAATCCAGGTGAATTGTACCTTTATCGGTTTCCATAATGGCTTTGGTCATAATTGTGCTCGTTTCCTGATATTTTCTGAAGATATGTTCTGCATCCTATCTTGGCAGCAAAGTGAATGCAAATTGAGTCTTGAGCTAGGCTCATGCAAGGCTGATGGGTAATTTTTTGAGGGCAACCTCCCGGAGATTATGGCGGTTGATACAGAAAAGGCGTCGCTGTATTGGCGTAGTCCTGGGCTTCAATGGCTGTCTATGGGGAATTCCCGCAATTTATATGGCTCTGTTTACCCCCCCTGCTCCTGAGATTAAGCTGCCGAGTATTCAGCAGTTGCAGCAGTCTCAATACGATGTGTACGTTGTCAATTGGGGATTTCATACGGCCATTATTGTGGAACAACCCCAAGGCTGGACTTTAGGACCGCCCAATCACCCTCAAGCTGCCTATGTTGAATATGGTTGGGGAGATAAGCGGTTCTTTATGTTGTCTGATACCTCCATCCCGGCAACGGTAGCAGCAGCAATCCTACCGACTCCTTCGGTGGTTTATCTGCGCGGACGTGATGCTCCGCCTACGGCTGAAAATTATGCTCGACAACTGTACCATCGACAGGTCTCACGCCAACAGCTCTATGCTTTGATTGGAACCCTAGAGCAAAGTTTTCAGCGATCGCCCCAGGGCAATCGAGTCAAGCCTTACCCTCAGGTTCCTGAGTTTGTAGGGTACTTTTATCCAGGTCGGGAGTACTATATTATTTGGTCAGATTGTAATGCTTGGACGCTTAAGCATTTACACCGTATCAATGTTGCTCAATCGGATATTCCTGTCATTTTTGCTGAACAAGTTGGCCCCAGTTTGCAGGGTTTTCAGTTAATTCAAGGCTCACCCTAAATAAGGTGGCTTCTCATTATATGGAAAAGCAATTAGAAAAGATTAGGGTCGAGAATTTAATAAAGTGTCAAACTATTCTCAGCAAAACGGTAGCCCTCACCCCCCCAGCCCCCCTCTCCCAATACTGGGCGAGGGGGGAGTTGTTCAGAGATGGATAGGTTGTCC
>JAAUOM010000038.1 GCA_012034865.1 Acaryochloris sp. CRU_2_0
ACCAGGTTGAGGTTATGCTTGGGTTAAAAACTAGGCAGGCCAAATGTTTCACCAATATTTGGTGTTAGAATCAGCCTGTTTGTGTTTTGGCAATTGAGTCGCTGTTTATGCTATCAACTAAGCCTACGGTTCGCCAGTTTGAACAATTGCCTACAACAATGGGGCAGATCTTAGTCGTAGAAGATGAGGAAAATATCCGCGAAACCATTGCCACAGCTTTGCAAAATCAGGGCTATCGAGTGATGACGGCTGCGGATGGTCAAACCGCCTTAGATGTGATTCAGCTTTTTAAGTCGCGATGCCCGAAGGGCGGTCTAAGTCCTTCGGACAGCAAGCAACGACCATCGCACCCCACTTCCTCTCTCGATTTAATCATTCTAGACCTGATGCTCCCCAGCATTAATGGCATTGATCTGTGCCGATTTATACGGCGAGAAGGCTCAACAGTGCCCGTATTAATGTTGAGTGCTAAAGACACCGAAGCCGATCGCGTCGTCGGTTTAGAAGTCGGAGCCGATGACTATTTGACCAAACCCTTTGGTATGCGAGAACTGATTGCCCGCTGTCGAGCCTTACTGCGGCGACAACTGTTTAACCAGGAGACTCAGCACAGCACCCTGCTCACCTGTCGAGAGATTTGTTTACACCTGGAAGAGTGCCGGGTCACTGTTCGCGATCAAGAAGTCAATCTTTCACCCAAGGAATTTAGGATTCTAGAGCTATTTATGAGTTACCCTCGCCGGGTTTGGCCACGGGAGCAAATATTAGAAAAGATTTGGGGTCCCGATTACATCGGGGATAGCAAAACCGTCGATGTTCATATTCGCTGGCTGCGCGAAAAAATAGAACTCGATCCCAGCAACCCCGATTATTTGGTAACCATTAGAGGCTTTGGCTACCGGTTTGGCTAAATACCATAAATGAAGGACAAGGGAATTGATAAATCCCCCCATCACTGGAGTGTTTTGTGGCATTGTTGTGGTTCCTGGCTGGATTAGGTCTGGGTCTAGGTCTATTGGGGTGGTCTAGCCGCCATTTCAATCGCCAGGTAGAACAGATCCTGCACACCCTACGGAGGGATCCCTCTTCGTCAGCGCTCTCTCCTCTAAGTCGCCTCACCACCCTCACCAACCAGTTACATCAAGAGTTGTACCATCATCAACAGCAAGTTTTGGGTTGGCAAGATATTCTGTACCGATCGCCCATCGGTTACCTCCAAGTGGACAGGGCAGACCATTTATATTGGATCAACGAACGGGCTTGTCAGCTACTTCATATCCGTTCTCGCCCCTGGGAAACCTCAGCAGATTGCCTGCTATTAGAGGTGGTGCGATCTATCGAATTGGATCAACTCATTGACCAAGTTCGAACCCATCAACAGGCACATCAAATCGATTGGACCATCCATTTTTCGGAGTGGTCCCAGGGAATGGCCTTAAGAGCCTATGGCCTCCCCTTAGCAGAAGAGCATGTGGGTGTCTTTATTGAAGATCGCCGGGAAGCCAAAAACTTAGCAGAAGATCGCGATCTCTGGACCTCGGATGTTGCCCATGAACTGAAAACGCCCCTGACGTCTATTCGCTTAATGGTAGAAGCCCTAGAAAGCCAGGTGGGATTTCAAGATCGCCCTCAAATCGGACGCTTATTGCAAGAAGTCATCCGCTTAAGTGACTTGGTCAAAGATCTCTTAGAACTCAGTCGGATTACCTTTAACCAAGCTCAAACCCTGCAAATTCAAGCCGTCAACGTTCCCGATTTGATTCACAAAGCTTGGCTTAATCTAGAACCCCTGATCCAACAGCGAAATTTATCTCTCTTGTATCAAGGGCTGGAAACATTCACCCTAGACGCTGACCCCAACCGACTGTATCGCGTCTTCTTAAACCTCCTGGATAATGCTATTAAACATAGCCCTACTGATCAAACCATTAGGGTACAAGTTGAGGTTTCTACCCAGGCCTCCTCTGCCACCATCACACCGATTCAATACCTCTGTATCGATATCATTGATTCTGGTTTAGGTTTTCCCGTAGAGGCGCTTCCCCATGTGTTCAAGCGCTTTTATCGCACCGATCCCTCTAGAACAAGGATCAACCCTGCTCCAGAAGGAAGCCCTGAAACCTTTGAGCAATATCAGATGCCCTCTCCAAGGTTCCCCTCGTTATCCACTGACTGGGATCCTAAGCCGATTCGTCAGGGGCTATTGAGTACTCCTCCGCAATCTCCCCCGTTTCCTAACTTAGGGGGCAGCGGTTTAGGACTTGCGATCGCTCAGCAAATTGTCCTTGCCCACGGTGGCTCCATCCAGGCACGTAACCATCCTCAAACCGGAGGTGCCTGGTTACAGGTTCTGTTACCTCTGCAGATCGATTAGAGGTTGTCAGTATCTAGTTCAACAATCACAGGGGCATGATCGCTGGGTTGAGGTAATTGGCGGGGCATTCGATCAATCGTACAAGCGATCGCGCGATCATACAGCTCAGTACTCAAGTAATGGTGATCGATGCGCCAACCCAGATTGCGTCGGAAGGCAGCGGCTCGATAATCCCACCAACTAAAGTGTCCTCCTTCAGACGTAAACTTCCGAAAGGCATCTTGGATTCCCAGATCCAAGATTTTTTGCAACGCTTGCCGTTCTAGATCAGTGGCCATAATACGGGTTTCCCGATCAGTGGGATCATGAAGATCTCGATCCTCTAGGGCAATATTAAAATCCCCACAAATCAACAGATGCGACGATTCTTGATCCAGCAGCCTTTGTACAAAATCCTGAAGTAACGCCAGCCACTCAAGCTTGTAATGATATTTCTCACTTCCCACTGCTGAACCGTTAGGAACATACAGATTGAGGATCCGAATACCAGGAGAAATGATCCCAGTAATCATTCGTTTTTGCTGATCAAACTTCTGAACGGATTCATTTATCCCCAAAATAGGGGCAAATCCCGAAAATACTTCTTTTAAAGCAATTTTACTAATCAAAGCTACACCGTTATACGCTTTTTGCCCAGAAAAATATACTTGGTAGCCTTCTTGTGTAAATGGAGTTTGGGGAAAATCAGCATCCACAACTTTGGTCTCTTGTAAGCACAAGACATCAACCGATTGCCCATATAACCAATCTAAAACCTGATCCAGTCTTGTCCGAATAGAGTTAACATTCCAAGTCGCAATTCTCATAATTGAACAATCTTTGTATTTTGTTCCTTAATTCAGAGTCATCTTCACAAATTGGACACATTTTTAGCTTTCTGACAGAACTTCAGTATCCAAAGTAACGATAAGTTTGGCAAATCCATATCAAGATTAAAGCCAGGGATCATCCTGTTTATATTACCGACTAATGAGTATTTAGACTTAGCTAGATTTTTATCATTTTCTAACACAGTTCCTTGCTAAATCTAAAGAAATTGTAAATGCATTGCCAATGGCTGGGGATCACTTAAGGGCTTGCTATTAAAGGCTTTTTTGCAGATCGAGAGCAGGATTTCCTGCTCTCGGAAAATCTAATATAAAGAAGGCTAATAATCAACATGACAACCTTAATTTTGTTAAGAAAAATGTTTCGATAACATTAAAAAATATTTCAACCCTTTTCTTTTTGTCTTGCTCTACTCATTTTAAGCTCATCCTATGAATACCCTGAGTTCTCCCACCTTTGCCTGCCGCTACTGTCAGCACTATTCACCTGAAGGAAGACGGGGTGGCCACTGTCAGCGGTTGGGGGCTCCAGTCCGGGGGGAATGGAAAGCTTGCTCCCTCATGATCCCAAGCTTCTCTCCTACCATAGAGGCATTCTCGATGAATCAGCAATCTTCTGTAAGGTCTTATAGCCTTGAGAACGCTGCTACCCATCGAGTCCTTGCTACTTCCCTTTAAGATTTGAAGTGGGTTTTGATAGCGCGTTATGGTCGCCACGGAAATTGCCGAAAGTTAGGATCGCGTTTTTCTAGAAACGCATTTTTACCCTCTGCACTTTCTTCATTCATATAAAACAACAAGGTGGCATTCCCTGCTAACTCTTGTAAACCCGCTTGACCATCACAATCGGCATTAAAGGCTGCTTTCAAACAACGAATCGCCAGGGGGCTTTTTTGCAATATTTCTTGTCCCCAGCCGATACCTTCTGCTTCTAATTCAGCCACAGGCACGACGATATTGACCAAGCCCATAGACAAAGCGGCTTGGGCATCATATTGGCGGCACAAAAACCAGATTTCCCTGGCTTTCTTTTGGCCAACCACACGGGCGAGGTAACTGGCTCCAAAGCCGCCATCAAAACTGCCCACTTTTGGACCTGTCTGACCAAACACAGCATTATCCGCCGCAATGGTTAAATCACAAATCAGATGGAGGACATGGCCACCACCAATGGCATAACCTGCAACTAAGGCAATTACCACCTTGGGAATAGACCGGATTAAACGCTGTAAATCTAGAACATTGAGGCGAGGCACCCCATCCTCACCCACATACCCCGCCTCGCCTCTGATGCTTTGATCTCCTCCTGAGCAAAAGGCATATTTCCCATCGGTATGGGGGCCAGCACCCGTGAGTAAAATCACACCTAAGCTGGGGTCTTCCCGCGCATCGATAAAGGCATCATAGAGTTCAAAAACCGTCTGGGGTCGAAAGGCATTGCGTTTGTGCGGACGATTAATCGTAATTTTGGCGATGCCGTCAGCTTTGTGATACAGGATATCCTTATAGGTTTTGACCGACTGCCAGGGAAAAGACATTATTTACGCCTAATTGGAAACTTCTGCAAATTCAATCACACAACCTTGGTAGGTCTTCACTAAAAAGTTTAGAGGCTTTTCTCGCCGAATTTTATATTTGACATAGCGAGTTTGCACTTTCATGAGAATTTGCTCTAAACAGTCATGATCAAAGCAGACATGTCGCTGGCGATTCTTGTCGCCAGCACTGGCACCGCCGATCACATGCAGCTGAACATTTTTTTTCAGTTGATACCAAAAGCCATCCGTGCCGCTAAATTGCTGGATGGCGGGTCGCCCCAGATTCGTGGACATATAAATTGGGTCAATACCCGACAAACCTAGGGTTTGTTCATAGTTGTAATAGTAATGGAGGGGAACCTCTGCAACGCGCAGTTGCAACTCACCTTCAAAAAACTGGCGGGCGATCTCCAAATCGGACACCATTAAGGTGTGGACCTTGGGGGCACTCGATAAAAACATCCACATTGCCCCGGCGTAGGCTACTAATAGCATTACCATGACGCCTTGGGTCGAGAATAGGCCATCTAAGGGCAGAAAGAATCCGGCTAAAAGAGGATTGGGCAGAAATAACAGGTTTAGGAAAGTCATTCCGGTTGCTATACAGGTGAATTGATAAAAAGAGAGGGTATCACAGAGTCATCTGGTCATAGGCTGAAGCTGAGGGATTAAACAACGCTTTACTATTATAAGAACCCTAGATGAGTTCTTAAGCGCCAAGGCTGTAGAGCCTTTTTTTAAGGTACTTTTACAGGTATCTAATGATGTTCTCTAATCCTTGAGGGATTGATTCGAGGCACTGTGATTTTGCGTATTTTAGGTCTTGATCCAGGATTAGCATCTCTGGGGTTTGGCAGTATCCGAATCGACAATGCTGGTGTGGAACTCTTGGACTATGGGATCATTAAAACTGTTGCTAAAACGGATATTGGTCAGCGTCTAGAAACAATTCATGATGATTTACATGAGTTAGTCAGCCTGCAAAAACCGGATTTGGTGGCTCTAGAAAAACTCTTTTTCTATCGGATGGGCAATACAATCTTAGTGGCTCAGGCTAGGGGCGTGATCTTGCTGGTTTTGGCTCAACATCAACTCCCTATTGTTGAATATACACCCGCCCAGATTAAACAAGCTCTGACGGGCTATGGAGCTGCCGATAAGTATGCAGTGCAAGAAGCAGTAGCCAGGGAATTACAGTTAAAGATAATACCGCGTCCAGATGATGCTGCGGATGCCTTAGCTGTAGCGATCACGGCTTGGTTTCAAAGGTGATTTTAAGCTGCGAGAAAGGGTAGCCTTTGGTTAGCTTGGCTAGAAGATCGGTTGAGGTTGCGAGGGTCTGACGGGTCTATGTTCAGAGACTGGGCTAGGCCGTTCATGTTGTATTGCGAGATGGTGATGGTCTCCAACCGGCCTCCGGCCATCGCACCCTCATCCTCGGTTCCACACACTTATAATAAAAAAACTTGATGAGAGTATAAAAATATCCAACAAAAAGCTGTACAGACGTCTAGAAATGGGCATCCTGAGTAAGTTGATAAGCCATAGCTGCCCCTAGAAATTTTTTCCTAGGGGCTTTCTTGATCTACACCAAGGGTCGGCGTTACAATCATTTTCTTAAAACTCGGGCTTTTTTTTAAACTCAGGATACAAAATCTTTCCCTATCTCCCACATCCTTGCCTATCTCCCTATTTCTCCTCTCTAGTCAGAAAAGGGCAAAACAGGATCAATCATCGGTAATTCTGAGCACGGCCATGAATGCCTCTTGGGGAACATCCACCCGTCCTACGGACTTCATCCGCTTTTTGCCTGCTTTTTGCTTTTCCAAGAGCTTGCGTTTGCGGGAGACATCACCGCCATAGCATTTGGCTAGGACATCTTTGCGTAGAGCCGGAATACTCTCACTGGCGATGACTTTAGCGCCGATCGCAGCCTGTATGGGAATCTTAAACTGATGGCGAGGAATCAGCTCCCGCAGCTTACTGACCAAGGCTCGGCCCGTGTGATAGGCTTTATCCCGGTGGACAATGGCGGCTAGGGAGTCTACGGGATCGGTATTGATGAGAATATCTAACTTTACCAGGGGATTTTCGCGATAGCCAATCAGGTGATATTCCATGCTGGCATAGCCGCGCGATCGCGACTTCATTTGATCAAAAAAATCCGTCACCACTTCTGCTAAGGGCAGTTCGTACACCAGGGTGGTGCGCCCAGGGGTGAGATATTTCATATCCTTAAAATTTCCCCGGCGACTTTGACCCAATTCCATGAGCGTGCCCACAAACTCCTCTGGCGTAATCATATCCACCTGTACAAAGGGCTCTTCTATTTTTTCGCGATATTGCGGATCAGGCAGGGCACTGGGATTATCAATCAGCAGGGTCTCACCTTTGATGGTAGTGACCTGATACACCACGGAAGGGGCAGTAATAATCAAATCTAAATCATATTCTCGCTCTAAACGCTCTTGCACAATTTCCATATGCAACAGCCCTAAAAATCCACAGCGAAAGCCAAATCCCATGGCGCTAGAAGTTTCCGGCTCATAATTGAGGGCCGCATCATTGAGCTTCAGGCGTTCGAGGGCATCTCTCAGATCAGGAAACTGATCGGCATCGGTGGGAAACATCCCGCAAAAGACCATCGGTTTTGCTTCTACATATCCCGGCAAAGGCTCAGCAGCTTGGGCTTTGGCGAGGGTGATCGTGTCGCCCACGCGGGCATCTTCAACTGCCTTAATGGCCGCTGCTAAGTACCCCACCTCGCCGGCATGGAGTTCGTTGACTTGCACTTGTGTAGGGGATAATACCCCTAATTCATCGATCTCATATTCTTTGCCAGAGACCATCAGGCGGATGCGATCGCCTTTCTTGAGCGTGCCATCCATCACCCGAAAATAGACCACAACCCCTCGATATAAATCGTAGTAACTATCAAAAATTAAAGCCCGCAACGGCTTTTGGGTGGTATCTGGGGGTGGTGGCACCAACAGGACAATGGATTCTAGAATCTCTTCAATGCCAATTCCGGCTTTGGCGGAGGCCAGAATAGCCCCGCTACAATCTAAGCCGACAATTTCCTCAATTTCTTGTTTGACCCGCTCCGGTTCAGCCCCCGGCAAATCAATTTTATTGAGGACGGGGATAATTTCTAAATCATGCTCAAGGGCAAGATAGACATTGGCTAAGGTCTGGGCTTCTACGCCTTGGGAGGCGTCTACAACTAATAACGCCCCTTCACAAGCTGCTAGCGATCGCGACACTTCATAGGAAAAATCCACATGACCAGGGGTATCAATCAAGTTGAGCACATAAGCTTGTCGATCAGAAGCGGTATAGACCATCCGTGCGGCCTGGAGCTTAATCGTAATTCCCCGCTCCCGCTCTAGTTCCATATTGTCTAGGAACTGCTCCTTCATCTCGCGATCGGCGACGGTACCGGTTGTTTGTAGCAGGCGATCGGCTAGGGTCGATTTACCGTGATCGATATGGGCAATGATGGAAAAATTGCGAATTCGAGAAACAGGGACATCAGTCATGGAAATGGGCAGATCCTAAACAAATGGTGTAGAGACAGGCTCTGAATGAATTGTAATCCTTCCTAATGCAGGTAGCCCGATTTAGACAAGCAAAGGAAAAGACTTATTGGCAATTTTTACAGAAATTCTCCATAAAACCGCGTTTTTTGCCTAAAAGTAACTCTGATCCCTGATTTTCAGAAAATACAAAAGCCTTGAATGAATGGCGTTGTTATAAAGTAGGGATGCCGTTAAGCAATGCCCTGAAAATTCTGCATATATCGTCGGTAACGTCGAAATTTTTTTATTTTTTGATATACTAGCTGAATCAGTTGTATCGTGATGAATCGCTTATGCAGGAAGCCTCATTTCTTTAGTCTGTTTAAGCTAAACAGAGATCTTTGATTTTTATACTGCTATAGAAATAGAAATTAATCCTAGGACAATATCCCTACATATAGAGATAAACCCATTTATTCTGACTTCAAAGAAATACTGCTAGTGTTCACTAGTTTTTCACAAAAATCCTTTAATATTGAACTTTAAGAGAGTGGGTTTGAGCAATACTAATGGAGATTGTCCATGAGCCTTCACTTATCATTATTTAAGTTCACGCAACACAGTTGCGCTTATTCTGACAAAGATTTATCTGTTGGCAGAAGGTGGCATCAATATCGTTGGCAAGATTTGAATCATCGTTTTGTTCTTGAGCCTGCACCTGATCCAAGCCTGTACTATATGACCACCCAAAAATCAGGAGTTGCTCCTGGAGATTACATTGAAATATCTGGTTTTGGTAACTCAACTCACTACCAGATTGTGCAGCTTGAGCACTACTGTGATCCCCCAGATATGTGGATGGCGACCTTGCAAAAAATAACTCAGACGTTAAGCTATGGTCAGCCAAGAATCGCCAAATAGCCAGATAGCAAGAAATCAGCATAAAATAAAATCTGATAGACATTGCTTGCTCCTGACGTTAACAGCACTGGTTATTGTTGCTTCCCCTGTCATCGCTGCTGCCAGAATACTCAACAGGTCATTGATACAGCAACAGGCTCTGGAACCCTCCTCTCCTGGCTCCCACAGGAGTAATCCACCCACTCCAGCGTCTCGTCCAATCCTTTCTGACAAGGTTACCCAGTCCTACTCTCAACAGCGGTTCGATCTACGGGATTCCAATTCTGCTGATGTGGCCAAAAAGCCCCAGCCTAAGTCTTCTCCTCCAAGGGCAGGAACTGAAGTAGACCCCACGCCTTCCCCCCAGACAATTCCCTCCCCATCCCCACCCCAGACAACGCCATCTCAGCCCGCAGCCAATCAGGTAACTGTGTCGTCTGAGGAGCAAGCTCGGCAAAATTTCTGATAGAGGGCGATCGCCTCTATCAAGCAGGCCAAAAAGCGAAGGCGGAGGCTCTCTATCGGCAAGCCAAAGCCCCTTTCCCGGAACAGTCTGAGAAGGAACCCCTGCCTGAACCGATCACCGATCCAACTCAGTTGCCACCGGGCGGTCGAGTCTATTGGCGAGAAGCAGCAGCAGGCTTGAGCCTCAAGCTCAAAACTCGGATTTTTGTACCCCTGAGATTACTGGTTAAGGAGTATCCACAATTTGTCCCTGGACACTTGCAGCTCGCGGATTCCTTGTTTGCTGATAAAAAACCTGAGCAGGCGTTGGCAGTGATGGAGCGAGCCGCATCTTTGTATCCTCGTCAGCCTGATCTTCAAAAAGGACTGATTAAACAGCAAACCCAGGCGAAAAGGTGGCTGGAAGCTTCGATTACGACCCGTCAGTTTGCCCTGCTTAATCCAGGTCATCCTGATGCCCCTGCCTTTCTACAACTCTCTGATGAATACCAAGAGCGTTTTCGCTCTCGTCTGCGCACACAAATTACGAATAATACGATTGGTAGCCTGATCACGGGGGCATTGGGAATTGCGCTGACGGGCAATCCCTTTGCGGGTTTGTCAGCCTTGCAGACTTCGGCACTGTTGTTGCGTGGCGAAACAGCGGTGGGTGAGGCAGTTGCCGATCGCGCCAAACGCCAATTACCCTTGGTTGAAGATCCAGAGATTCAAGCCTATGTGGATCGGATCGCCCAAAAACTCACAACCCTAGCAGGCCGCAAGTTTAACTATCAGTTCTATGTTGTCAACGATGACAAACTCAATGCCTTTGCCCTGCCGGGAGGCAAGGTTTTTATTAATAGCGGAGCCATCCTCAAAAGTAAGTCTGAGGCGGAGTTAGCGGGCTTAATTGCCCATGAATTATCCCATGCCGTTCTCTCTCACGGTTTTCAGATCGCCACAGAAAGCAGTGAAGCGGGGGGGCTGATGGGCTTGATTCCCTTTGTGGGCGGATTATTCACCAATTTGGTAGTGGCGGACTATAGTCGTGATATGGAGCAGCAAGCGGATATTTTAGGCACTCGTCTGCTGGCCTCTGCTGGCTATGCAGCCGATGGATTACGCAACTTAATGGTGACTCTCAGCCGGGAAGATAAACCCTTTGTCGCTCCCTGGTTTTCATCTCACCCCGGCAGTCAGACCCGGATTCGCTATCTAGAAACGCTGATTACCGAAAATGGCTATAATCGCTATGCCTACGAGGGCATAGCCGAGCATCAGCGGATGCAGGGATTGGTGCGATCGCACTTAAAAAAGCGAAAGAGACCCACAACGAAACAAATCAGGAAACCAAATCTAAAGCTGCCAACTAACTCACGGAGTAGCCTCAATGGCGATAGCCAGAGGTAATGCAGTCATACCCCATTGAAGATCGCTATAGAACATCAATATGTCAGTTGTTGTCTTTATTGTTATCATCTGGATCAGCACTCAACTGGTTAAAATCACCCTGATTTTGCCGATGGATGTCGTTTACGCCCTAGGAATTCCCAAATTCTTGATTATGGGCATTATCCTAGCCCTTTTTCTTGGCTTTTTGGAAAATAAAGAAAGTCAGCGGCACTATCGTTAGACCCTTCAATCCTCCTGTCGATGCAGAAAAGCCACACATTCCACATGAGAAGTTTGGGGAAAGAAATCAACGGGCTGGACACGACTCAGATGATAGCAGCCAGCCCCACAGAGAAGCTGAAGATCGCGGGCTAGAGTAGCTGGATGACAGCTTACATAGGCAATTTGCTGTGGCCGTAGGGTTAAGAGTTGCTCAATCACACCGGGGTTACACCCTTTGCGAGGGGGATCCAAGATAATCACATCGGGGGCAAAGGGAAGGGCGGTTAAACAATCCTGGGCGGCACCAACCCTAAACGTCGCATTTGTAATCTGATTAAAGCAGGCATTGATCTCGGCCTGCTCAATCGCAGCAGGTTGGATCTCAATGCCGACAATCTGTTTAACCCGTTGGGCAATGGGTAGGGTCAGGGTACCAATCCCACAGTAGACATCCACCACCTGCTCGTCACCCTGAAGTTTGAGGTATGTAAGGATGAGGTTGAGTAAGACTTCCGCTTGTTCGGTATGGACTTGAAAAAAGGTATCAGAACCCAGTTGAAAGGTCAATCCAGCAAAGATTTCCTGCACATGGTTCTGGCCAGCAATACAGTGGGTATGGGTTCCAAAAATGCGATTGGTGCGATCTGGGTTGAAGTTCAGACAAACCCCAACCAATTGAGGATACTGATCTAGCCATTCTTGAGCTTGTAGCTTGAGATCAGGCAGAGAGTCAGCGGGTTGGCTACCTGGACGGTCATTGATGACTAATGTCAACAGTATTTCACCCGTGCGCCGACCCCTGCGTAAGGACAGATGGCGAATTTGGCCACGGTGATTTTCCTCGGTGTAAATAGACCAGTTTCGCCGCTGAATATCCTGTTTAATCTTGGCTAAGAAAACATCAAAGTGCGGATCTTGAACCGGGCATTGGTTAAGGTTAATGAGCTGATGACTGCCCTGACGATAGTAGCCCGCCTGTACCTGTTGGAGCGTGGGGTTAAATCCCAAGGGATAGGTCACCTTGTTGCGATAGGCGAGGGGCGCAGGCGCAGCCACAACGGGATCGACGACGGGGGATGAGAACTGGCTAATTCGCGCTAACGCTTGGATCACTTGATCTTGTTTAGCCGTGAGCTGATAGGCATAGTCAACGGGCTGCCACTGACAGCCCCCACATTTATCGGCCACAATACAGTGAGGTCGAATCCGATGGGGCGATGCCTGGATGAGTTGGTGAAGTTTGCCATAGGCATAACGGGGTTTAACGCGGATTAAGCGAACCAAAATCTGATCCCCTGGAACGGTGTTGGGGACAAAAATAATCTGCTGTTGTTCCCCCCAGCGGCCTACACCATCGCCATTGGGGCTGAGATCTGAGATTTCCAGTTCCAGCAAATGGCCTTGTTGCCAGTAAGATGACGACATAAGCCTTGAACTGGCAGTTGACGGAGCAGAGGGATCGTTGGTAGTCGGTTTCATAAAACGAATGAAAGTTCAAGCATGGAATGCGATGATACCTCAAGCGAGAGGAAATATGGCTTGGGTTGGGCAAGTCCGTTCGGGCCAGTCAGCTTGGTTGAGCCACTTCTTTTTATGGGCTTCGCCATTGGCGTGCTGCTTGGCCAATAACTGCTGTATAGCTAGAGGGTAAACAACTTTCCTTGGCAAATTCCGTGATCGGGCACTGTTTTTTCATCCCTAGTGCTACCCATTGGATGAGTTCAGCAGCAGCAGTCCCGACGATGTGGGCTCCCAGAATTTGGCGATTATTGTCAACAATTAATTTACACCAGCCACTGGTTTGTTGTTGAAGCTGACCTTGATAGGTGTCTTGGTAGGACTGGGAAAGCACTTGAAACGACAACTGTCTTTGTTGAGCTTGGGCTTCTGTGAGACCGACACGGGCTAAGGTGGGTTCTGTGGCAATGACCACAGGCACGGTTTGATAATTCACTCTATGCTGTTTCCAAAACAGGGCGTTCTTGACGGCTACCGTTGCTTCGTATTGAGCTAGATCAAGGAGAGAGTAACCACCTAAGATAGAACCACAGGCATACAGGTGAGGTTGAGAGGTTTGCAGGTTGGGATTGACCCACACCCCTTGAGGTGTATGACGAAGCTTTACCCTCACTAAGTTGGGTTCAAGGACTGCAGAAGGAGGCTCATCTGCCCAAATAATGGATTGAGCGATGAAGGTTCCTTCCTGAGTGATCACCTCGTGGGTGGAGTGAAGTTGAGTTTGGACGGCTTCAATTGGGCAATGGGTATATATTTTCACGCCTTCCGCTTCCAAATGAGCCTGTACCCAAAAAGCAGCTTCTGTATCTTCCCAAGGAAGAACATGACTGTGTGAACTGATCAAGCTCACTGAGTTCCCTAAACGGACTAGGGCTTGACTGAGGGTTGCGGCCAGGGGGCCATCCCCTAAAATGATGATGGGATTAGCAAGTTGTGGTTCACAAAGGTCTGAGTATTGAAGCAGATCGACAGGGGTCAGGTAGTCGCTCGCGTTTAGGCCAGGAATTTCAGGAACAGGTAGAGTCGCATCTAAAGAAAGGAGATATTGGCGAGATCGCAACACCCGATTCTCAACATGTACCTGTAATTGAGGTTTTTGCTGGAACTGAGCCACCTCATTGATCTGCTCAATCCCCATGCTGGCTAACTGGGCAGGCGATCTCGATTCCGTCAGATTGTAGACCATTGCCGCCGTCCATTCCTTGAAGGAGAGAGTAGGATTGATCCGATCCTCGTTCTGGCGCTGCCGAATTTTAGCCCAGGTTTGCAAGAGTAGGGCGGTGGGAATGATATCCGGGGCAAGAGCAACTAGGGCAACGTGGGCTGAGTATTGTTTGGCTGCGATCGCAGACCAGCGGGCAGCAGCGTTATTGCCAACCACAACTAAATCGTAATCCATCGCCTCAATACACCTCCTTTAATTCACCCGCTCTGGCAAGCAATCGGCTAAAGCTAGCAGTAATCGCTGATTGTCTGCGTAGGATCGCACAGCAACGCGAAAATACTGAGCCCCTAATTCTGGGAAGCTGAGACAATCTCGAATTAAGATTTGGTGGCGTTGTAATAGCGCCATTTGTAATCCTGGCACCGAATAGTCTGTCGCCACGAGCAAAAAATTAGCCGCACTCGGCCAAGGATAGAATCCCGGCAGCTCAGCTAATCCTGTCCATAACTGATCACGACTAGGCGGCAACCAGTTCCAAGTCTGGCACTGAAAAGTATGATCTTGAAGAACCGCAAGACCCGCAGCAATAGCCAGAGAATTAACAGACCAGGGATCGCGCCATTTTTGCCATTTTTTTAATCGATCAGGATGACCAATGGCATAGCCTAAACGCAATCCGGGCAAACTGTAAAACTTAGTTAGGGATCGCAGAATCACTAGATTAGGAAATTCCTGCACCCTGGCAATGAGGCTCTCCTGTGCCTCTGAAGGCAGAAAGTCAATGAAAGCCTCATCCACCACCACCAATGCAAACTGCTCTAGAAACTTCTCCACCTGTTTGCGATCTAGAAGCTGACCCGTCGGATTATGGGGGGTGTTGAGTAACAATCCACACTGAGCCGAATCAATAGCCTGACCAACCCGGGTCAACACCCTATTCATCCGATCATTTAAGGAAAGTCCCCAAGGTCGCTGGACATCTAAGGGAAATGAACGAATCTGTCCTTGAAAGGCACTAAGAGCTCTACGGTAATCTGCGAAAGCAGGGGTTAACACCCCTGTCCAGGCACATCTTGCTAAATCGCGGCAGGCCCAAGTCAATAACTCTGCTGATCCATTGCCCGGTAAAAACCAGTCAAGGGGCAGTTGGTGGATATCACTCAACCCCTGACACAAAGCAGAATAACTAGGGTCAGGATAAGCTGTGAGGGTATCCAGATGGGCTTGTATGGCTGCGATCGCACTTTGGGGTGGCCCTAGGGGGTTAATACTCGCTGAAAAATCGAGAATATGGTTGGGTGAGCAACCTGCCAAGTCTGCAGCCCATAGCAGATTGCCCCCATGCACAGGGCGACTCAAACGTTACGCCTCATGCAAAATCCATCGGTTGACAAGACTTACTTCTTAGGTGCAACTTTTTCCTTAAATAGCTTCCCTGCAGAGAAAGCGGGAACTTTGGTTGCAGGAATTTTCATCTTTGCACCCGTTTTTGGATTGCGTCCTTCTCGAGCCTTACGTTCGCGGGGTTCAAATGAGCCAAATCCCACCAATGTGACTTTTTCCCCATCTGAAACAGTTTCAACGATGGCCTCCAAGGCAGCAGTCAGAACGGCATCTGCCTGCTTTTTCGTGACACTTGCCTTCTCAGCAACGGCGTCGACGAGTTCTCCCTTATTCATTGATTGACTCCTAAATTGTTCAGTTAAGCGTGAGTAAACAATATTCAAATTAACGATCTAGGCGAAAACCTTGATGCATGATCAAGTTTATCTAGAGTGTGACTACAGTCTAACGAGCTGAAAATATTACAGTCACAGTGTTTTAATGGAATATTCTAATTGCTATTTGCTCAATATAGATCGACAAAACCTTTAGATTCTATGGACTTCAGGATTTTTTTGGTAATCACCTAGTCTGTATACAGACCTGATTAGACAATTTTAGTAGCAGCTCAAAATCATCGAGACGACCAGAAGCTTTACGATGCAAGAGTTGCACGACTTTGAATATTGTGGTTTTAAGATGGAACCGACGATGTTTGATCGAGATCTTTCAAACAATTTAATTCTGTAACAATTTATTAAGCAAAGCACATTTAGGACGTCTAAACTGATTTTCAGAGCATCTTGTTCGAGATTTTTATCCTCATCAAGTATTTTCATCCGTCTTTTAGGTTTGGCTTTGAATTAAGCCTAGAAATAGTCATCAAAAAATCGAGCATGTGCCCGTTGCTATAAATGCAGCAACCCTATTAAAACTCTTGGAAAGAGTAGGGTTGAAGTTTTTTGCCTTTTACCTTTTTGGCTTTTTACCTCCGCGTAGCGGTACTAGGCTCCCAGATGCTTGGCTAACAGTTGTTTAGCCATGGGTTTGTATAACAGATGAAAAATGGTTTCGATATAGCGCAGAATATCTTCCCTATTTTCCTTAGAAGCATAATTCCAAAAACCATAGATCTTAGCGAGGGACAGTAATCGGTTGGTATGAATCTTCCAAGTATAGGTGCTGTAAACTCTGTCAACGGCTCGCTCTGAAATACGTTGCCAATAACTAGGATCCTGTTGGCATTGGCTAGCAAATTCCAGGAGTTTATTGGCCATTTCTGCCGTATGGGTAGGGTTGACATAAAAACCATTGCAGCCATCTTGAATAATTTCTAAAGGGCCACCAAAACGGGTGGCAAAGGTGGGCAATCCAGAAATCATGGCTTCCAACACGGTTAAGCCAAAGGCTTCAAACAAGGCGGGCTGTACAAAAATACCTTGGCGATCGGCAATGACTCGATAGACTTCCCCGGAGTCTTGTTTAGAGAAACGCACCCCTAACCAACGAATTTTCCCATGTAAGTTGTATTGATCAATGATGTGATACAGTCGCTCAATCTCACTGATTTCTTCATGATCAACTGATTCATTGGTTCTGAGCTTGCCTGCAACTAAAATTAAATTGAAATGGGCTTGTAGGTCAGGATATTGGCCAAAGCATTCTGCTAACCCCGTCATATTTTTGATCCGATCCAGACGGGCCATCGAAAACAGCGGTGGTTTGTCAGGATCATCTAAGTGACCGAAAACCTGTTCAGGGTCTTTGAGGGTAAATAGTAATTCCTGAAGACGCTGGGTATCTCCGGGGATCCGTTCTGGTTGACGAGTGTAGGGGAAATAAATATTTTCATTGACTCCGGGCGGGACGACATTGAATTTCGGACTAAATAATTCAGCTCCATAGACCACATGATACAGATCAGGCATAGTAAAGGAGCAATAACTCTCGTACTGGCCAATGGTATCAGGCCGACCCGCAATTTCTTGATAGGTGCTGGTAACAATAAAGTTAGCGGCATTCATGACAATCAAGTCAGCCGTAAATTGTAGGGAGAAATGATACTGTTCTTCTAGGTCTTGCCAGTAGAGATTACTGAATAAATACTTGGATTTTTCCAAGGCATGGGCAATGTTACATTGAGTCACCCCTAATCGTCGGGAGAGTAAGAAGGCTACTAAGTTCCCATCGGAATAGTTGCCCACAATCAAATCGGGTAACCCGCGAAATTCTGCCAATAATTCTCGTTCTGCATCAATGGCATAGGTTTCTAGGTAAGGCCAAATTTCAAATCGGGAAATCCAATGATGGGTCATCTTGGGGTTAAATTCCCGAAACGGCACGCGCAGAATCCACACATTATCCGTAGCGTGAACTTTCTCTAGTCTCTGATGACAAAGGGTGCCCTCGCTATGGGGAATTAACCGAGACAGAATAATGATTTTGGGCTGGACTTCTAGGGTATCTAAACCGGCGAGCTGCAAATCTTCTTGCAGTTGTTTTTCTAGGCTCTTGGCTTGATCTAAGACGTAGACGACTTGCCCCCCTGTATCGGGTCGGCCTAAGACACCTTCTTGCCCAAAGTAGCCATGAACTGAGACCAAGGCGATCCGAAAGATCATGGGAATGCGGGAGATGAAAGACTCCAAAACCTGATCATCAGGGGAATCGATGAGTTCATCCAGCATTTCTAAGGTTTCTAAAACCCGCATCGCGGTATTTCCCCAGCCAGGTTCAAAGCCCAGATCTTGGAGATCAAACCGGAACTCAGGATAGGGTTGGTGAGCAGACATACCTGCCACTAAGCCGATCGCTTGCTTTACTCGCTCTGAGAGTTGGGCTGGACTCTGAATGCGTGGGTTAATGAGCAGCTGAGTACCGTTATAGGAATGGAGTTTGAGAAAGTTAAATAAAGAAAATAGCCACTGTTGAGGACCGTCAAAGAGCTTACTGGAGAGGTAACGATTGAGATACTGAACACCACGACCAATATTTTTTGGATCTCGAATCACGGGGGAATAGTCATAGAAGGGACGAAAGTCAATTTCTAGAAGGTCACCTTCTTGCGGATGGTAGTGGCCGACAAAGCGATCGCGCAAGTCCAACAATTCTGCAACCCCAACCTGCTCATAGACCAATTCCCTAGGATCTAGACGATAAGCCTCTTCTGAAGCAATTTTGGGACGAATGATGAAATAAAGATTTTCATCCTCAAGCAAAAGTTCTTGGGTATAGTAGATCAGCTTCTGGAGGCAAGATGATAACTGAAATTCAGGCGGTTTTTGGTATTTTTGGCAAAAGGTGTCAAAAACGCTGAGAATATCATTGCGCAGTAAATAACGTTGTGGTTGGTTGTGGATTTCACTAGCAAATTGTCGCAAATCAGTTTTTTCATCGCTATTCAATACCGCCTGAATTAGCTGAGACATACAAAGGCTCCGCACAATGGATCTAGAAACATATTAAGCCTGATGGCACCAGAGTAAGACAATTCCCCAGGGTCACCCACCGCGGCCTTAGCAGTTTCTCGGCGATCAGCTCAAGATCTGAAGTTAAGACTATTCATCCATCGGACAATCTTGGGCAAAAAAAGCTGGCCAACAACTGGCCAGCTTTGCAGAATTTTTGGGAACGCACAGTGACACTAATGTAGAACTAGCTTGACATTGGCATTCTGAAGTTCAGGGCGTTTAATTTCCGATAGGGTTTTCGTAACAGCATATTTCTGATTAATAGAATTGATTAATTCAGTTTGATTATGCTTTTTGGCGACACCCCACAGGTCAGCAATTAAATCAAAGGAGCCATCTGTATTGTGGGACCAACCCAAATCATATTCGCCCTCTAAGACCGCAACAATGTCTGCACGGACACGTTGGCCATTATAACCCCGTACATCGGCATTCGTTTTGACTTCAATGCCAAGAGCTTTGAGGGATGACTTCAAAATCTCAGCCTCGGTGATCTTGGTACGGAGCGTGCTAAAGTGTGACATTGGATATTCCTCCAGGAATTGAGATAACAACGTTAGGTTTGTACAAACCGCAATTCCGTCGGCGTTGCGGTTAGGTTTGATGCGACTAGCCTATAGGCTAGGGATTCCTCCTGCTGGGAACAGGAGAAAGCTTTTAGAACTCCAGTCGCTGGTATTCAGCGACGGAGTTGGCTGCTGGACGGGCTCGTTGCCGCGCCCAATCTCGTAGCGCCATCACCTGTTCTGTCATGGTTTTGGAGAGGGGTAAGGTGGAGCGGCTAGCAGCAATAATATCAAGTTGGGTAAATTCACGATTTTGGGCAAAAGCCTCATACATCGCCGCAATAACGACCTGCTCAATTTCTGCACCCGAAAACCCCTCACAGACTTTGGCCAGTTCTGCCAAATCAAATCGAGATGTATCGTGGCGACGCTGCGACAGATGAATTTCAAAGATCTGTTGCCGTTCTTGTTGGGTCGGCAGATCGACAAAGAAAATTTCATCGAATCGCCCTTTGCGTAGGAACTCTCCCGGTAGACGTTCAACTCGGTTGGCCGTTGCCATAACAAAGACGGGGGAGGTTTTTTCTTGCATCCAGGTTAAGAAGGATCCAAAAATCCGGCTAGAGGTACCGCCATCCGAATCAGAGGATCCGGCACCACCAGCAAAGGCTTTATCCATTTCATCAATGAATAGGATGGAGGGTGAAATAGATTCAGCCGTTTTTAAGGCGCTGCGCAGATTCGCTTCTGAGCGCCCAACCATAGAGCCATCGTAGACGCGACCCATATCTAAGCGCAGGAGGGGTAATCCCCATAACCGAGAAGTGGTCTTGGCAATCAGGGACTTTCCACAACCCGGAACACCGAGAATTAACATGCCTTTGGGTTGGGGTAAGCCATATTCACGCGCCCGTTCAGTAAAGGCTTCCGAACGCTGGGTTAACCAACGCTTCAGCTCCTCTAGCCCCCCCACCGAATCGATGGTTTGATCGCATTCGATGTATTCGAGAATGCCATTGCGCCGGATGAGTTGCTTTTTATCAGACAGGACAATACCAACTTCTGCTTCCGTCAGTTTCCCTGCTGTGACTTTGGCTTTACGGTAGACTTTTTCAACTTCATCTTTAGTCAGGCCTAAGGCTGCTTTTAAGAGTTTTTCCCGCGCAGGGGTAGAGAGGGGATAGCCTGAAGTGAAGAGTTGCTGATCGAGAACCTCCTGTAGCTCTACGAGATCAGGAAGGGGATAGTCTAGCACCACCATTTCTTTTTCCAATTCCAGGGGCACCTGATGAACCGGAGACATCAGAATGATGGTTTTGTAAGTGTTCTTGAAGCTGGCGATCGCATCGCGCAACCACCGCACCACCTCTGGACTCCCTAAAAACGGATGTAAGTCCTTAAAAATGAAGATGGCATTTTGGCGCTCCCCAATAGCCGACTGAATGGCCATTTCTGGATGGGAAGTGCTGTGCTGTGTCGAACTTCGAGGTTGCCCATATTCAACGGTACCTCGGGTTGTGGTCCAGATAAAGACCTTACGCTCAGGTTGAATTTGAGCAATGGCGGCAATAGCCTGCTCTGCTCGTTCTTCCTCTGGTGTGACGAGGTAGATCAAAGGATATTGAGCTCGGATGAGAATGCTTAGCTCTTCTTTCATGACCTTTGTCTCCCAATGCAAGAGGTAGATTACAGAGAAAGCATGAAGTTGAACAAACAGCAGAGGCTGATGCCCCACCAACCTTAAAGCCGAAGCTTAGACACTCGCTCCGACAAGCTCTTCAGTTGCTGCAGGTTGTTGAACCTTGAGTCCATCATCATTTAACATTGCCGGTTGCTCTCTTAAGGAAACCATCTCGCCCCCCCGCAGAATCACCGTACTGGTGCATTCTGGGCAGCTATACACTTGATGGGTAGATCCATAGGTAGATGCTTCCACTTGTTCGACAGCCTCAGGATGACCCAAATAAAAGTCAATTGCCCGTTCAGCAATGGCTGACATGGGCTGTGCATCGACCGCTGCTCGGATTTTGAGCTGGCGATGGAGGTCAGGCGGCAGGTAAAGAGTAACCTTGTGTTTATCTTGCATATGACTTAGTAAGTGGATACCCGGGTATATGAATACAGCTTAAGGATTAGGCAAGGTGCTGTCAAGCTGTCAAGCTGCTATGACGTCAAAAATATTACAAAAATACATACAATTCAGATCGTACTGGAGTGTGAGACACCGCTATATCGCCACCAAACTATATCGTCGCCGAAGTAGAGTCCACATCAGTTCCCAGATCGCAATCACTATGAATAATTCAGCATCTTAGATCAGGGATTGGCTGTCTTGACGCAGCCACGCGGTAGCAGACAGACAGATTTTTGCAGTGAGATAAAAAATATTAAGTACCACCTCTCAATTTGGATACGGCAAAGCTAAAGTGGGCTAGAAAAGATTCTTGATCTCTTGTTGCTGCAATGCTTTGCTATGTCAATTCTGATTGTGAAAATCCGCACCCTGGCACATATAAGCATGGTCAGCAAAGTAGCCTACCTGTAGTTCCCTTATTGAGCGATCGCTTCAAGATCCTCAACCTCTTGGAGCGGGGTGGTTTTGGCAAAATCTACTTGGCAGAAGATACCCACAATCACTATCAACGCTGTATCATCAAGCAACTTGCCTATCAATGGCCAGGGACTTGGGCTAATAAGCGGGCAGAAAAACTATTTACCCAAGAAGCACAACAACTTCAGCGGTTGGGACAACATCCACAAATTCCTGCTCTCTATGCCTATTTTACGGAGGGAACCAATTTCTATCTGGCTCAAGAATTGATTGAAGGCCACACCCTTCTCAAAGAACTGCAACAAAATGGTGTCTTTAGTGAAGATCAAATTCGGAAGGTATTGCTGAAGATTCTGCCTGTATTAAGGGATATTCACGGGCAAGGAGTCATTCACCGCGATCTAAAGCCAGAAAATATCATGCGTAAATATGAAGACGGTACCCTCGCTTTAATCGATTTTGGTGTATCCCGGCAATTTACGGCATCTATGTTGACCAAAACGGGGACAATCCTTGGATCTCATGGCTATGCAGCCCTAGAACAAATACAAGCAGGTAAATCCTGTCCTGCCAGTGATCTGTTTAGTTTGGGAGTATCTTGTTTTCAACTGCTCACCAACAAGGCTCCCTATACCCTGTTTTTGCAGTACGGCTATAGTTGGATTAGTCAATGGAAGCAGTACCTTCAAACCCCCATTAGCCAACGTTTAAGGACTGTTTTAGGCAAACTTCTCCAAAATGATCTCAAACTACGCTATAGCTCTGCTGCATCTGTACTAACAGAGTTACAAGCCCAGCCCAGGATCCATCTTCCAGACTCCTCAGCCCCCAATACGCTCTCAGAATTATCCCTTGTTTCCACCAAGCTGGTTGGTAGTCCCCCCTGCTATCAACCTATAGCGAGGGTCTCCAAACCAGTTCTCGCCCCTCAATACCCGCTATTCCACACCTTCAAGTTCGAGGCAATTACCGTTAATAATAAAGGGGAGGTGATTCAACGTCAGCAACAAGTTGCTCAGGGTTTTTATGAAAATCTAGGTGATGGCATCCACTTAGAGATGGTGGCAATTCCAGCGGGTCGTTTCATGATGGGATCTCCTAGCCAAGAGCTAGGACGCGATGCCAATGAAGACCCCTATCATGCTGTCGAGGTTGCTCCATTTTTTATGGGTAAATTTGTAGTGACTCAACTGCAATGGCGAGCCGTATCTTTTCTGCCCAAAGTCTCTCACGATCTGCATTACAACCCCTCTAAATTTAAAGGACCTAACCATCCCGTCGAGCAAGTGTCTTGGCTAGATGCCATGGAGTTTTGTGCCCGCTTATCTCAAAAAACGGGTCGAGACTACCGCTTGCCCAGTGAAGCCGAATGGGAATATGCCTGTCGAGCAGGAACGGCTACTCCCTTTGCCTATGGATCCACGATTACTTCGGAGCAGGCCAATTATCAAGGCCAATTTACCTATGGCGACGGATCCAAAGGTCTGTATCGGCAATCCACGACCCGAGTGGGACAATTTCATGCCAATGGGTTTGGGTTATATGATATGCATGGCAATGTCTATGAATGGTGTTTAGATTGTTGGCACAAAAACTATGACGGTGCCCCTACCGATGGCAGTCCTTGGCTGACCCCGAAAGATGGCGATCTGCGTGTCCTCAGAGGCGGATCTTGGTACAACAAGCCTCGGCAATGCCGAGCCGCTAATCGCAGTCACTATATACCGCATAACCGTATCAATGACATTGGGTTCAGGGTAGTGGTCTGGTAACTTGTCCTATGACAGGCCAGGGGGACAGAAAAGCGATGTCGTTATAGGAGTTTGGATAGTTTAGAGCCGAATACGCGTCGTTGGAATTCAAGAGCTTTTTGTTGATTTGGAATCTGCTGAGCCAAGGCTTTGACAAAATCCATCAGCTTTAAATCGGGGGTTTGAGCAAGGGTGCGATCGCAAATCATGTAGGCGATAGGTCCAATGATTTCAGCCAACTGTTCTTGGCAGAAGGCAATTTCACCTTCAGATAAAGAGGAGGGATGGGGAGAGAGATGAGGGATCTGCTGGGCAAATCCGTTAACAGTTGGGTAAGTTTCAGTACTTCCATTCATAACAGATGTAGAGAAGCCACTGGCTGCATAGGCCAAAACTGTATCCTCAGAGACGGAAGATCCTGTGTTCCCATTGATGAGCTGAGTGGGACTGGAACTGAGGTATACCACTGTTTCATTGGAGTGAAGCGCTTGCAGAGAGATTCGTAACTTCAGCAAACGCTGCTGAATTTGGTGTTGTAAATAACCGGACGGGACAGCATTGGCTCTAATCAGCAGGAATAGATCGGCGCTACACTGCACCAAAATCAAGTAGCCTTCCTGGGCTTGGATGGTCACCCCATCCACAGCATGCCATTGACACTGTTCAGAAACACAACCCGCAAGGTGTAGCATCACGCCCGCCATCATAGAAGTGGATGCTTCCGAAATGCCAATAGGGTCTGTCAAGGGTTGACCTTGGGCGGAAACCATCACTGCACCTTGAACCTCTGTTGAGCTAGAAACGAACTGGATGAGTAATGTCTCAATGGTTTCCTTATTCATATTAAGTTTAGTAGGTTCAATCCATTGATACCGCTGAACCTATTTCCCCCTTCTAGCTATCTAACTTGTTTTTAGGAAAATTTCAATCCAGACACACAAGTTTTCTGATGGAGAAGATAGAAAAAGGGACAGAAAAGGCGAAACTTTAAGAGGGAGATTGAATCGTCGAAGTGGAGGGCGATCGCACCTTCATAAGTTGCTGCTGAGCTAACTTATTTCCAGTCATAAACGATTGCAGCCAAGTCAGCAAAATGATCAGACGAGAACGATATCCCGGCACATATATCCAATGCACTACCAAACACAACAACCACCCCATCAAACCCCGGATCAAAAGTGGACCGATTTGACCCACCCCTAAAAAGCAGCCAATCATGGCTAAACGACCTTTATGGAAGTATCGAAAGGGCTGAGGGGTGTATCCCTTAAGCTGACGACGTAGGTTACAAGCCGCATGAGTTCCCTGTTGCACAGCCACTGGCGCAAGACCTGTGACGGATTGGTTTGGGAGCTGGACGATATCGCCAATGGCATAGACCTCTGGGTATTGTTGTAGTTGCAGGCTGGGTAAGACCCAAATTTTACCCTGTGCAGTTTGGGGCAGCGTCTGACCTTGGGGAAGCATCACTGTGACGCCAGTAGTCCAGATTGTGGTGGTACAAGGGATATGGACTCCTGTATCCAGGACTAAATGGGTGGGATACACAGCAGTCACTTTAGTATTCACCTGTACCTCAACCCCCAGATTCATCAGCCGTTTATAAGTGTAAGTTCTCAGGGGCTGCCGAAATTCAGGGAGGAGTTCTGCTCCAGACTGCACTATCAGGAGGCGGACTGGCTGTTGCCGGAGAAAGGGATAGTCCTTAGGCCAAGCTCGACGACAGAGTTCCACCAAAGCGCCAGCCATTTCCACACCCGTAGCGCCGCCGCCAACAAGGGTAAACGTTAATAATGATCGGCGCAGATCTGGATCAGGGGTCTGAGAAGCCTCCTCAATGCACTGTAACAGATGATGTTTAAGGGCGATCGCATCCGTTAAGGTTCTCAAGGGAAAAGCATACTTCTGAGCCCCTGGCACTCCTCGGAAGTGGGTTTGGCTACCCGTCGATAACACCAAATAGTCATACTTTAAAGTGGTTTGATCCGTAATGATCCGCTGTTCACCATAGTCAATCTGCTCAACAATACCCTGGAGGAAATGGACATTAGTCCATCGACGCAGGTGGCTTTGGATAGGAACAGCAATCCATTCTGGTTCTAGGGTTGCCGTGGCTACCTGGTACAACAGAGGGATAAACGTGTGATAGTTATAGCGATCAATCAGCGTCACTTGGGCTGACGTGCCCCCCAAGGAGACAGCGGTTTGCAAGCCACCAAAACCAGCGCCAATAATGACAATGTGGGGAGAACATGGAGAAACCATACCCTTGCAACTCTCGCGCACCTCAACTACCTACACACCAACAGCTTTGGGCATGCGGTAATTGGAGGAGAGGCCAGCCCTATCACAAAACAATTAGGAAAGAATGTCAGCATTACTCTGTATGACTACCCCAGGAACAAACTTTAGGGCTAGACCATTCATACAGTATCGCTTGCCCGTGGGTTGGGGGCCATCATTAAAAACATGACCTAGATGCCCACCACACCGATGACAGTGAACTTCTGTGCGGGGCAAGATTAATGCTAGGTCTATGGAAGTGTCAACGGCCACTTCGATGGGGGCATAAAAACTGGGCCAACCCGTGCCACTGTTGAACTTTGTCTCTGAGGTAAACAAGGGCAAATCACATCCAGCACAGCGATAGAGACCTGGACGGTATTCATGATCGAGAGAACTACTTCCAGAGCGTTCCGTTCCTCGCTCACGCAGGATGTGAAATTGGTCTGGGGTTAGCAATGCCTGCCACTCTGCTTCAGTTCTAGTGACGGCAAACAGATCCGTTGCTATAGCAGGGGCTGCCCCATTCCTCGGTAGGAACCTAGAAAAACCAGTCATGCCGATCAGCGCTGTTCCTGCTTTTAATAAAGATCTTCTGTTCATGATTCAATGGCTGTATGCCTGCGTTTAAGCTAAGTTTGAAAACAACACCTCAATGCCCAGGATAAACGAATTCCCTGGTGCATGGTTCACGGTTCTGGCGGTACTGGTATGGCTCATTCTCAGCATCTACTGAAAATTCCAACTCAAGGTAAATCCTTTCACAACATTACTCGCCAAGTGCAATCGGTTGTGGCTGAGTCTGGGATGTCTACAGGGTTATGTGTTTTGTTTCTGCGCCATACCTCCGCCAGTCTCGTCATTCAAGAAAATGCTGATCCCGATGTACTCCGAGATCTAGAAACGTTTTTGTCTCGTATTGTCCCTGAAGGCTCCCATTATCGCCATAGCACCGAAGGCTCCGATGACATGCCTGCCCATATTCGCACGGCTTTAACCCATACCTCTGAATATATCCCGATTTGTCAAGGGAGTTTAGGCACGGGGATTTGGCAAGGAATTTATGTCTGGGAACATCGCCAACAAGGATCCAATCGAGAGGTGATTGTCCATTTATCGGGTGAGTAAATCAAGTTATTAAGGAGGGAATAGCCCCCACCACTGATACTCTGGCAGATTTGAAGCAAGAACTGGGGCAAAGAAGATCCCCAGTTTACCGCATAGGTGCAGGGGCTGACCCAGCAGATCAAACCTGGCAAGCTGATCGACAGCAGCCGATGGCCTAGAACATTTAGGATCAAGATACGAACACGGCATCGGCAGCCGGACTATATCACCATGGATATCGCAGACTACAAACTACCGCAAACGACCCGCGCCACCTCTCTGGACGATATTGATTACACCCTATCGCCCCAATCCCTGATCAACCCCGCAGCTCTGGATGCGTTTTATCAAGATGAACTCAATGCCATACGGGGTGGTGACAAAGTGGGAAGCGTATTTGATTGCTCTTGCCTGTGCTGAAGCACCGGAAGGCAAAGGAAAATGGAGTCTGCGTCTGTTAGCCGACCGACTGGTTGAGTTGGGGTGTGTAGAGAGCATTTCGCATGAAACCGTCCGTCAAACGCTGAAAAAAACGAACTCAAGCCTTGGTTGCGGGAATGTTGGGTAATTCCCCCCAAATCCAGTGGCGAGTTTGTTTACTACAGGTCGGATGTTTTGAGTGTTTACACACGCCCCTATGACCCCCGTTACCCGGTTATCTGTTTCGACGAAACCAGCAAACAGATGGTACTCGTTGACATACTACTAGTTCCAATTCCCCACTAAGGTGAAGGCAGACCAATAGTAGGGATGAGAGAAATTAACCGCACCGCGTTCACCTAAAATTGCAGGTAGCGGAATTTGCGTGGTATCCGATAAGAGCAACTGGCCATCATCGGTGATCTGAACTTGCCCCTTAATCATTGCTATTTGGGCTTGCCGTAGAGCCGCAGATTTAATTGGGGCGGTCTTCAGCCGTTGATAAAATTCCGTCATGAGTCCTAGGGTGCCTTCATCACTAACATACCAAAGGCTTCCCAATGCGGATTTCACGCCTGACTGAATGGCTAACCCTGTAAATCCTAATTCTGCATCAATATCTCCAAGGGCGGTCTGGCAGGCACTCAAAACTAGGAGTTCCACGGTAGGGGTGCCATTCCATTTGGATTGGCGGGCGACCTCCCGAATATCTTTGAGGGTGAGTTTGCCATCCCAAAGTTGAATATAGGAGCGGTCAAGATCCCCTGAGTTGAATTCAGCATGGGTAGCGAGATGGATAATGTCAAACTTCTGCTGTTGCGTCAATTTCTTCAGGTTACCGAGGGTCGCTGCTGGATCTAAATAGGCTTCCCCTTGCCAAATATTTTGGGTCAACGTGGGAATTTCAATGGCAACGGAGGGTAAAGCTGATTGTCCCTCCACTTCTTTGGTAATTCCCATGCCTAGAATTTGTTTACCTTGGATGGGAGCATAGCGGGTATCGGTCAAACTAAAGCTGGGGATCAAGGCAAGGTTGTATTTTTCCACTAGAAATTGCTGACCATCATGGAGGGCGGCCACAGGAAGCGATCGCAATCCTGAGTCCATCGCAAACACCAGGGTATCTACTTTTTTCTGCTCTAATTCTTCTGCTAGGGGCGCAATGATCCATTGATATAACTGCTGAGCTGATGCCAAATAGCTGGTGGAATTAAAATCCACCGGATCGCTAATCTGACGCCGGAAGTCTTCAGCCGTTTGAGTGACCTTCTTTAATGGCGTATTAGGGATTTTTTTAAACGTGACATTCGGGTTGTTGAGATCCTGGGCACTGGGGGAACTTTGTCCAATTTGGATCAGGGTCTGGGATGCAAGTTTGATCTTTTTCAAGGATTGGCCTGTTTCAGGATTGCCTTGATTAGCCGTCACCAAGATTACCTGTAACCCCTCTGAAGTTTGGATCACATACAGCAGCGCCGGATTCGTATTCGTTACCCGGGCTAACTTCTCTAATTCTTGAGCAATGTCATTGTCTGTGGAAACTTCACCAAAGAAAGGGCCAAATTTGGCTGCATAATCCTCTGCAAAATTAGTCTCAATAGCAGCGATATCAAGGGGAGCAGTGGGAGTAAAAGGTGGATCCAAGGTATCCACTTCTGGAATGGGGTTGATATCTGATTGACTGGGCAGCGGCGGTTCCGTGGGTGGTGGCGGCGGTTCGACCGGCGGTGGTGGCGGTTCGACTGGCGGTGGCGGTGGCGGTTCCGTGGGTGGCGGTGGCGGTTCGACCGGCGGTGGCGAGGGTTCGACTGGCGGGGGTTCCTCTGGCCCCTCGTTGTTCTGGGCAATGCTGGACAAGATCAAGCCATTGACCCCTAAGATAACGACAATGGCCATTCCCGCTCTCATGAGCTTGAGCCAATGAGTTTGTAAGTACTTGTGATCCTTCACGTTGCTTGATCCTTATCTGTCGTTTGAATGCCTGAGTGGTGATACCTGAATGGATATGGGATTAATCGATGATGGATTTAGAAGCTGATGGCATAGCCCACACCCACAATGAAACGAGCCCCATCACCCGCAGTCCCTGTAATATCCGTTACTGCTGGGGTGATAATAATAGGCACCTGTCGGAAGGGGCGTAACGATAAACCCAGACTCAGATCTTGCCCTGACCATTCAGCAATGGCATTGATAGGGTCAGCGACTCGCACAGCCAGACTGCCAAAGATGCCAGGTGTATCACTACCGCTGACGATATTACTTTCGGTACGATAGCGCCCCGTCCCTGCCCCAGCAGAAAGGTGGATACGACTAAACCAGTCTTTCGTGTCTTGTTTTAAGATAAAGGTCTTTGTAATCACGCCATAGGGACTAGGGCCATTCACATCCCCATTACCCCAGCCAATGGCATCATTGACCCCCACAGCCACAGCAAAAAGATCGGGGAGTTGGCGATGGATTTTGAAGCTGATAATACCCCGATCCAGACTATCCAAATCCGTTAGAGCCAGTCCTATATCTAGACCGACGTATTTTTGGGCATCGCCCAAGCCAAAACCCATACCAAAGGCACCGTCGGCGCTATCGGTAAAGCGAGTGCGGTGTTGGACGCCAAAACCAATAGAGGCTTGTCGCCAGGATTTACCATAGGCTGAAGGGGACAAAATTGTAATACTAGGGCTGTAGGTTTTTGGAGGGGTTAATAGCTCTTGGCGCAGGTTCAAAGGTTTTTCTGCCGGGGTTGTCGGTTCAGTGCGCAGACTAGGACGTCGACCTGCCGAGTCCACTGGATCAGGCATTTCTGGCACCTGAGCCATCTGATCCGCAGAGACTGTAGGGGGGGCAGACAGGGTTGGCGTGTGGTGAGACTGTATTGGGCTGGTGGTGGGCAAGAATAAAGGTGCTGTTGTCAGCTCTAGAACAGATGAAGAGAAGGGTTGTGCGGATCCTGTTCCTTGCGACTTTTGTAAAGGGTCTGGCCTAAAATTCTCCTCGACTGTTTGAGTTTGAGGGAGTACAGGATGATCTTGCACAACGGGATAGATAGGATGAGAACTCTCTTGGTTTTGATGAACATTCAAGGGTCGTAAATTACCTCTTTCCTGTCGAGAGTTGAGGGGATGATCTGCTGCAAAAAGATCGGTTTCGTTCAGGCTGTGTTTCTGAGAACTGTCAACATTTGTCAGGGGTATTTCTGTTGATAAAGCATAGCTTTGTGCAGAAAAACAAAAAGAAATAGACAGGAGACTAATCTGACAAATGGAAAACAACTTCAGCCCTATAAATTTATTCATAAATTAGCTCAATCATGTTCTTGAACAGCCTAAAGAAATTAAGCTACTCTTGAATTAAATCATGTTATTGGCCTGTTAATGAGGATTTATGGGGTTGGTGTAGAAGGTGATCCAGTCGGTGTATCAGTTGTTCCACCGATCGCACGCTCAGGAACTGCAAGGGGGGTTCTCTCATTTAATAATCGCTGAAAATCAATGACCTCTTTGGTTTGAGGCCCTCGACGAATACTCGATCGATAATTGAACAATTGACGTAAGACTTGGCTAGGCTGATCTTGGGGTTCTAGGGTGATCAGTAACCCTTGATCAATACAATCCCCTGTTTTCTCAGCAATGCAAATCACATTATAGTTGTTCAAACTCCCTGTAGAGACAAAGCGGAGTAAGCGTTGATTCGAGAACGCTTGCAATCGCTCGGTGACGGTGGCACAGCGTTTGGCGGGAGACCAATTGGCTCCAAAATAGGTACTTTCCCACACGATCAGCTCAATGGTTCCGCGTTCAGTATGGGCAACGGTGGATAGCTTCTGATTGTCATTCTTGCATTCATATCGAATTTTAGACTTGAGGGGTTGATCCGGTGAAATCCCCCGTTGTTGAGGGGATGTGGCACTCTCTTGCGGTGGAGAGGCAGGTAGAGTGGCAGGATTGCTTTGGATACTAGGAGGAGCAGGCTCAGCCGAAACGTTGGTCATACTGACGGCTGTTGCTAAACTCGCTACCAAGAGGGAAGTGAACAAAATGCTAGTGTTGTCAGTCATAGCAATGCCTCAAATGAATAGGTCAAGGGTCTTATTCCGTACATAAAGGACCAGGGCAGATATTCACCACGTCTTTTTGGGGTTCAGAGGGTGGTGGTTGATACACAGGCGTCGATGAAGCTGGAGGTTCATAGCTAGGGGAAGAGGGTTCGGGGGGTTGATAGACTGGCGGATCTATGTCCTCGATAGCGGCCGTTGGTGTATCCACAGTTGGTTCCCAAATGGGTTCTGGGGTCGGTCGATTGGCGATCGCAATTTCAGCATCCTTTTGGACTTGATCGGCAATCTTTTTCCAGTATTCAGGGGTTTTAATTTGTTGGGCGGTTGCGATCGCTACTTCAGCTTGCCCTGCCTGCAACGCCTTCTTGGCCGCAGCAATTTTTTGCTGATTGACTTTGTGAGTCTGTTGCCACTGTTGAGTAAGGGCATCCGCTTGCCCTTTTACCACACTGATCTGAGGAATTTGATCAACCTGTGCTAACGCCTGCTTCAACTTACCCTTCACTTCATAATCGCGTTTGGCCTCTTCCAGCAGACGAGCCGACCATTGATCGAGTTGCTGTTTTGCTTGCCAGTGGAAGGGACTTTGATCAGACACTTTAGCAATGATCTGTACAGCCTCACCCCACTTGGCTTGTTCGGCCAGTCCTTGGCCTTGCCTCAAGTAACATTTTGCTAAAGAATTTTGCACTCGCTGCTCAAAAGTTGCCTGAGCCGATATAGCATCTTCCCCAACCTCAATACAATCCGCATATTTCTGCTGACCGTACAATTGGTTCATCTGTTCAATCCTGCGATCTCCCTCAGTGGATCCCAAGAGGAAAAAGCTCCCCACCCCAGCACTCGCTAACAGGATCGTCGTCGGTAACATCACCTTCAAAGCCGTCAGTCTGCGTAACCAAGGCAGACGAGAATGACTGACTTGATACACTGGAGCAGTACCCTTTTCAGGGGGTATCACCGATGTTCTAGGGACGCCATGCTCCTGAGGTGAGGGAATCTCAACAGTCTGCTCACAAGAGTCCCTGACCCAGGATCCATTGGGTTGGCTTGGATCGGAGTAGTGGGGTAAGGCTCTCTCCGATCGTTGGGTAGGACTGCTTTGCTCCCGATCATTGACAATGGACTTGGGGATAGCCAAAACAGATCTTGGCTCAGTCTGATACTGAGAGCTGATTGTGTCGGTATTGGTGTAAATGTGGCGGGCAGATTGAGGGGGAAGTTGCTGCAAATCGGTTAATACCTCTGCCACGGAGAGATAGCGTTGGCGATAATCTCGGCGAACCATCTTGGATAGGATCGCAGCTAGCTCTGGACTCACCTCTGCCCGGTCTTGCCAGAGAATCTCATCCTCTTCACTGCGCTCAAAGGTCACGGGCTTCATGCCTGTTAAGCCATAGATACCGATTATTCCTAGGGCATAGATATCACTACTGACATGGGGTCTACCCCGGATTTGCTCATCCGGCATGTAACCTGGTGTGCCCACGGCGATGGTGGTCTCCATGACTTGATTTTGACCACGGCTGATTTGCTTAACTGCCCCAAAATCCAACAGAAAAATGGATTGATCCGATAAACGGCGAATTAAGTTATCGGGCTTAATATCTCGATGAATCACCCCTAAGCCATGCACAAACTGCACAATCTCTAAACATTCATGTAAAAATGCTTTAATTTTTAGCTCTGGCCAGCGTTTATCTGCGCCTAGTTCTTGGGAAATTGAAATGCCATCAATAAATTCTTGAATCAAGAAAAAGTCTTGTTCTGATTCAAAGTAAGACAATAACTTGGGGATACGAGGATGATTGCCTAAGCTCCCTAAAATACTGGCTTCCTGTTCAAAGAGTCGCCTAGCAATTTGCAGAAATTTGGGATCATTAGAGTCAGGCTTAAGCTGCTTAATAATACATTTAGGATGATCAGGAGAATAGGTATCTTCAGCGAGATAGGTAGTGCCAAATGAACCTTGATTTAAGGTTTCTAGTAACCGATATCTATAGGCAATAACTTGCTCTATCATCTCAACAATTAATCCAAAAAGCCATGGATAACTCAACTATATTTAAGTGAATTCACCTTCTACAATCTGCATGATCATAAGTTTGTATTAATTTAAATTTATAAATTTAAAGTAAGTAATAATTATTATGTTAACCGTTGAGTCTACTGAGAGATGTTTGTACACGGCAGCTTGATAAGGGGATGGCTGAGAGGGGGTCATACAAAGTCTGGATGTGTGCTTTCGCAGTTGTATGTAAACCTTAGGCTCTTTTATTCACAATAGATTGAGAATTGCTATATCAGCGTATAAGGGTTTAAGGATAGACACAGTGATTTATGTCAATCCTCGATGGAGCGAGGGGATTTTCTAGGGTAGCCCACTGATCTATCAGTTCTAGTAGACAGGATTACGCAGGAAGCTTTAGGATCTCAGCCACAATGTATTTCCTAGGTCAGAGAAGCAGCGAGGACAATGGCAAGGTTAACACGACACCTCTTCATTCCTAGCAGAAATGAAGTGACACCCCCCGACACTCACTTTAATAGTTAGAGCGGAGGATAGATGGACTCCCAAACCCTCCACTAGTTAAAATTAACAAACACTGATCAGCCCTATTTCCAAGAGTTTTGAGGTTTGCTTTGGCAGTTTCTGTCCACTTTATCCCAGATAACATTACCATTGAGGCTGAAATTGGTGAGCCTTTATTGACGGTGGCTGAACGGGCGGGGGTCGATATTCCTACCGGGTGTTTGATGGGTTCTTGCCATGCGTGTGAAGTAGAGGTGGAGGAAATGGGGGAGCTATGTGCCTGTATTTCCTGTGTACCCCCTGGATATCCTCAACTTACGGTTAATCTTTTCTGCGACCCGACTTGGTGATTAGGCTGGGTATTCCGGGATAATCGCGGCAATCTGGGCGGAAATAAACGGAATGACTGCTTCACTTTGACTGGCTTGTTTGCCCTCTGTAAATACGACGAGGAGGTAAGGATGATGGTGCGGCTGTTCAATGTAGGCTGCATCATGGCGAACGGTGCTGGTCCATCCAGCTTTAGACCAAACCTGGGTGCCGGGGGGAACGCCTGCGCCGATAAAACCAATGACCTGATTTTCAGGATCTGCCGCTAGGTCTTGAGGATCTAGGCTACGGTGCATGAGGGCTAACATGAGTTGCGATCGCACCCCCGACACGGATACCCCCCCTACAATACTGTGCAGCAAGCGAGCCGTAGCCTCTGTGGTTAGTCGATTGCGATTCTCGCCATTGGTACCCACAAACGCCTGTTCTCGCCCATAGGGACCATCCCCCCAGGTTTTTTGGTTGACATTGATAGTGCTGCACTCTGGCCAACCCAAGGACTGAAAATATCGATTGACAATATTCCGCTGGTGCTGCCATGTCGTAAAGGGTTCCGGTGGTAATTCTGGTCCGCTGGTGGTGCCTGTCAGCATATCCACTACCAGTCCAGTTGCATCATTACTAGAGTCGACGATCATATCCTTCATGGCTCGTTCTAGCTCAGGACTGGCTTGGAGCATAACCGTTTCTAGCCACTCATGGGCAGCCACGAGATAAAACAATTTAATTACACTAGCAGGATAGAGACACTCCACCCCCCGATAACTAAATCCTCTGATGGGGTATTGCCAAAACGTCTGAGGACTGATACTTCCTCCTGTATTGGTGATGAAGGGTGGATCGTAAACTAGCCAGGTCAAAGCGACTTCATTTCGAGCCAACCAAGGAAATTTACCCCAGACGCTCTCTAATATCGACTGGCCTTGGGCTTGTAGCTGATCATCGGACTGGAAAAAAGACATACTCTGTCAAGTCTAAGGGTTACTCTTCGGGCTAAAGGTAAAGTAGGGGGCGTTGCTGAATGAAGGTATGAATCAGGCGGGAACGGGCACATCCCAAAATTTTAGGTAGTGAAGTAGCAATCGAATCGAGTGTGCTAGCATTTCTGCGGACTTGGAATAACAAAGTGTCTTGCGA